>NZ_CP025938.1:979285-1305714 GCF_002893765.1 Tamlana carrageenivorans
GATCCGCTAATCGATAATTTTTTTGGCTCATCTTGCGCGAAAACTACGCTAGCTAGTAATAATGCTGATAATGTAAATAGTTTTTTCATAATTGTAAATATTTTTAAGTTGTTAATATTCAAGATCTAAGACTTGGTTTGTTTAAGAGTTTTGGTTGATTTACTTAGATCTTTATCCCTTAAGAATGGTTCAAACTTATGCTAAAAACTTTTAACCCCCATAAAAAAAGGGGGTATTTGATTCACTTTTATCGATTTTCTATTTTTACCCCTATTTTTTTAAGGGTATTCGTAATTATTTTTAATTTATTGTTTTTTTAATATCTTATCCATTTGAATTATCATCAATATTTTCCCGCATTTCGTAACATTACCTTAATATTTAAACAAAAAGCTTGCGTTAAATTAGATATCCATATAAATACACCTCTTTTTTCGCGTTTGAATATTTATTAAAAAAGACCATTAATATTGACATATCACTATAATAATATTGAGTTAACTCGTAAAACCGAAATAATGAATTCCAGCCTATTGTTATTCAAATACTAGTGCATATCTTTACCATTCAACTCAAGTTTTTAAAACCAATATTGTTGATTATGCTGAAGAAACAAGGACTTTATTTGCCCGAATTTGAACACGAAAACTGTGGCGCTGGCTTCATTTGTAATCTTAAAGGAGAGAAGACCAATCAAATCATTCATGATGCCTTAGAGATACTCGTAAAACTGGAACACCGTGGAGGTGTAAGTGCTGATGGAAAAACTGGCGATGGTGCAGGATTATTAATAGATATTCCCCACGATTACTTTAAACGCGTTTGCGATTTCGCCATCCCCGAACAACGTGAATACGCTGTTGGAATGGTGTTTTTACCAAAAGTATCCAACCAATACCAGTTTTGCAAAACGACCTTTGAAAACGAAGTAAAAGCACAAGGACTCGCTGTTTTAGGATGGAGAAAAGTGCCTGTAGACTCTTCACAATTAGGTGAAATTGCCTTGGCATCAGAACCTAATATCGAACAATTATTTATTGGAAAAACTGAGGAGATTACCGAGGCTGATTTTAAAGCCAAATTATACGCTGCTAGAAAAATTACAGAACATGCTATTAGAGAATCTAAAATCTCTGAAAGCACCTATTTTTACGTACCAAGTTTATCTAACACTACCATTATCTATAAAGGTATTATTATGCCCGAAGATATTGGCCCATATTACACCGATTTACAACAAATCGATTTGGTAACACGTTTGGCTTTAGTACACCAGCGTTTCTCTACCAATACCATGCCTACGTGGGAACTAGCACAGCCGTTCCGTTTTATGTGTCAGAATGGTGAAATCAATACCCTTCGAGGTAACGTAAGCCGTATGCGTGTTCGTGAGGAAATCATGAAAAGTGACGTGTTCGGTCCGCAAATCGACAAATTATTCCCAATAATCCTTCCTGGAAAATCAGATTCTGCTTCCATGGATATGGTTGTGGAATTATTAACACATACAGGACGTTCGCTTCCAGAAATCATGATGATGATGATTCCTGAAGCATGGGAAAAACACAAAACCATGTCGGAAGAACGTAAAGCATTTTACGAATACAACGCCTGTATTATGGAGCCTTGGGATGGACCAGCTTCGGTGCCATTTACAGATGGTGATTACGTAGGTGCTTTATTAGATAGAAATGGTTTAAGACCTTCACGTTATACCGTAACTAAAAGCGGAAAACTAATCATGTCTTCAGAAATTGGTGTGGTTGAAGTTGCTCCAGAAGATGTTAAAGAACACGGTAGATTAGAGCCAGGAAAAATGTTCTTGGTAGACATGAACGAAGGCCGTATTATAGGTGATGAAGAAATTAAAAGTAAAATTGTTTCTGAAAGACCATATAAAGAATGGTTAGACAAAACAAGATTACACTTAAAAGACGTTCCTTATACTAGTGAAACTTGTCCGATTGAAACCATCGACATCAAAACCAGACAACGCTTATTCAACTATACGTTTGAGGATATCCAAGAAGTGATTACTCCAATGGCTATAGCAGGAAAAGAAGCCTTAGGTTCTATGGGTATCGATACGCCTTTGGCGGTGTTATCAGACAGACCTCAACTTATTTCAAACTACTTCAAACAATTATTCGCACAGGTTACCAACCCACCTTTGGATGGTATTCGTGAAGAAATTGTAACAGATATCAGCTTAAACCTTGGTAAGGACAGAAATATATTCAGTATTACCGAAAGACAATGTAGAAAACTACGCATTCAAAATCCAGTAATTTCGAATGCCGATTTAGAAAAAATCAGAAGTATTTCTATCGAGAGTTTTAAAGCTGAAACCATTGAGATATTATACCCTAAAGCGCAAGGTTTAAACGGACTAGAAGATGCTTTAGAAGATATCGTGGTTCAAATTGAAAAAGCTATTGAAAGAAAAACGAATATTATTATTCTTTCTGATCGCGGTGTAAATCAAGAATTCGCACCAATCCCAGCTTTATTAGCCTGTTCTTATGTAAACCATCAGTTAAACCGTTTACGTAAGCGTTCTTATTTCGATATCATTATCGAATCGGCAGAACCTCGTGAACCACATCATTTTGCTACCTTATTTGGTTATGGCGCAAGTGCGATCAACCCATATATGGTTAACGAAATTATTAGAATGCAGGTAAAAGAAGGGTTCATTGAAGGTATGGACGAGCAAAAAGCCGTTGATAACTTTAATAAAGCCATTGGAAAAGGTATTTTAAAAATCATGAACAAAATTGGAATCTCAACATTACACTCGTATAGAGGTTCTCAAATTTTCGAAATCGTTGGTTTCAACTCACAATTTGTTGAGAAATATTTCCCATACACCGCTTCTCGTGTAGAAGGTATCGGATTATATGAAATTGAAAAAGAAATTAACGAACGTTATAAACAAGCGTATCCAGACAACTTAATCGACAAACGTTTAGGTCTAAACATCGGAGGCGATTACAGATGGAGACGTAACGGTGAGCGTCACTTATTCAACCCTACCACCGTTGCTAAATTGCAACAAGCGGTACGTTTAAGTGATCAAAAAAGTTATGATGTTTACTCGAAAGCCATAAACGAACAGTCGGAAAACTTAATGACCATCCGTGGATTATTTGAGTTTGATAACCTAGATCCTATTCCACTAGAAGAAGTGGAACCATGGACTGAAATCGTTAAGCGCTTTAAAACCGGAGCGATGTCCTATGGTTCTATTTCACGTGAAGCTCACGAAAATTTAGCCATCGCCATGAACCGTATTGGTGGTAAATCCAATTCTGGTGAAGGTGGAGAAGACAGAAGACGTTTCCAAAAGGATATCAATGGTGATAGCAGAAACTCTGCTATTAAACAAGTAGCTTCAGGTCGTTTTGGAGTGACTTCGCATTACTTAACTAATGCTAAGGAAATTCAAATTAAAATGGCTCAAGGGGCTAAACCTGGTGAAGGCGGACAATTGCCTGGAGAAAAAGTATTACCATGGATTGCTGCTGCTAGAAACTCGACACCTTTCGTAGGGTTAATTTCACCACCACCACATCACGATATATATTCGATTGAGGATTTAGCACAATTAATATTCGATTTAAAAAATGCAAACCGCGAGGCTAGAGTTAATGTAAAACTAGTTTCTGAAGTTGGTGTTGGTACCATTGCTGCTGGTGTAGCAAAAGCAAAAGCCGATGTGGTACTTATCTCAGGATACGATGGTGGTACAGGAGCTTCGCCACTTACCTCTTTAAAGCACGCAGGCCTTCCTTGGGAGCTTGGTTTATCGGAAGCACAACAAACTTTAGTATTAAACAATTTAAGAAGTCGTATTGTAGTAGAATGTGATGGCCAGTTAAAAACAGGTCGTGACGTTGCCATAGCTGCCCTTTTAGGTGCTGAAGAATTTGGATTTGCTACCGCACCACTTGTGGCTTCAGGATGTATTATGATGCGTAAATGTCATTTAAATACTTGTCCTGTTGGAATCGCAACTCAAGATAAAGAGTTACGTAAAAACTTTAAAGGAACGCCAGAGCACGTTATCAATTTCTTCTACTATATCGCTGAAGAATTAAGAGCTATCATGGCGCAACTAGGTTTTAGAACCATTGCCGAGATGGTTGGGCAAACACATAAAATTAATGCTAATAAAGCCATTAAGCACTATAAAGCTAAAGGCTTAGATTTATCTAGCATTTTACACCGCCCAAGTGCATACAGACAATTAACGGTAAGAAATACAGAAACACAGGATCATAACTTAGAAAAAGTTTTAGATTTTACTATTCTGAAAGATTCACACCGTGCATTATATAGAAAAGAAAAAACAAATCTATCATACCCTATCAACAACATTAACCGTACGGTTGGTGCGATTGTAAGTAATGAAATTTCTAAAATTTACGGTCACTTAGGTCTACCGGAAGATACTCTAAACATCAACTTCACTGGTTCTGCTGGTCAAAGTTTCGGAGCATTTGGTGCGCACGGTTTAACTTTTACAGTAGATGGAAACACCAATGATTATTTAGGTAAAGGTTTATCTGGAGCTAAATTAATCATCAAAAAACCTGCTAAAGCCGACTTTATTGCTGAAAACAATATTATCGTAGGTAACGTTTGTTTATTTGGTGCTGTTGAAGGCCAAGCTTACATTAACGGTATCGCAGGAGAACGTTTTGCAGTAAGAAACTCTGGAGCTACAGCTGTAGTTGAAGGTGTTGGTGATCACTGTTGTGAGTACATGACTGGAGGACGTGTCATTGTATTAGGTTCTACAGGTAGAAATTTTGCCGCAGGTATGAGTGGAGGTATCGCTTATGTATACGATCCAGAAAACAAATTTGTTAATGGTTTATGTAATACAGAAACTATCGAGTTTGAAGACATCACTACCGAAGATGCCAACGAATTAAAATCAGCTATCGAAAAACACGTATTATACACCGATAGTAACAAAGGAAAAACCATATTAGACAATTGGGAAACTAGTTTAGGCAACTTTGTAAAAGTTATGCCAATAGAATACAAACGTGCCTTAGAACGTTTAGAGAACGAAGAACCAATGGTAGAAGAATTAACAATAGCATAGTGTCATGGGAAAAGTAACTGGATTTAAAGAATTTGAAAGACAAGATGAACAAAACGTTCCTGTAAAGGAACGTGTAAAGAATTATAATGAATTTACGATTCCATTAAGTGAAGAAGACCAAGTAAAACAAGGTTCCCGTTGTATGGATTGTGGGATTCCATTTTGCCACAGTGGATGCCCGTTAGGGAATTTAATCCCTGACTTCAACCACATGGTACACCAAGGTGAATGGCAAAAAGCTTCATGGTTATTACATTCAACAAACAACTTCCCTGAATTTACAGGAAGACTTTGTCCTGCACCATGTGAAAAATCATGTGTATTAGGTATTATTGAAGACCCTGTAGCTATTGAAGAAATAGAAAAAAATATTGTTGAACGCGCTTTTAAGGAAGGATGGATTAAACCTCAACCTCCAAAAACAAGAACAGGTAAAACTGTAGCCGTTGTAGGTTCTGGACCTGCTGGATTAGCTGCAGCACAACAATTAAATAGAGCGGGACACACCGTAACCGTTTTTGAACGTGACGATGCTATCGGAGGCCTACTTCGTTATGGTATTCCTAACTTCAAAATGGAAAAAGGTATCATTGACCGTCGTGTGGCTATTTTAGAAGCTGAAGGCATCACTTTTAAAACCAACGTAAATGTAGGGGTTAATTATGATGTTAAAGACTTAAAAGCCTTTGATTCGGTTGTACTTTGTGGCGGTGCTACAGAAAGAAGAAGCTTACCGACGCCTGGCATCGATGCTGATGGTGTTGTACAAGCTATGGATTTCTTAACACAACAAACTAAAGTCGTATTTGGTCAAGACATAAAAGACCAAGTATTGGCTACCGACAAAAACGTTATTGTTATTGGTGGTGGTGATACGGGATCTGACTGTGTTGGAACCTCTAACCGTCAAGGTGCTAAATCGGTTGTTAATTTCGAAATTATGCCGAAACCACCTGGACACCGTTCGCCAACAACACCTTGGCCATTCTGGCCTTTACAATTAAAAACATCTTCTTCTCATGAAGAGGGCGTTGAAAGAAACTGGTTAATTAATACCAAAGAATTTGTAAAGGATGACAGTGGCAAGCTAATCGCTCTGAAAACAGTCAATGTGGAGTGGAAAATGGTTCCTGGTGAGCGTCCGCAACTTATTGAAATCGCTGGAACAGAAAAAACATGGCCTTGTGACCTTGCTTTATTAGCTTTAGGTTTTACAGGTCCTGAAGGCAACTTAGCCGATAAATTAGGTATTGAAAAAGATGCCCGTTCTAACTACAAAGCAGAATATGGCAAATATCAAACTAATATACCTCACATCTTTACTGCAGGTGATATGCGTCGCGGACAATCATTAATTGTTTGGGCCATTTCCGAAGGTAGAGAAGCTGCAAGACAAGTGGATATCTTTTTAATGGGTAAATCGAATTTACCATCTAAAGACATGACTGGTGATCTTGTTGCCCTGTAGTTAAAATAAAATTAGTGTAATATTAAAAAATGCGAATCTTAAAGATTCGCATTTTTTTTGTTTCAATTTGAGCTAAAAACAGAAATCTCATTACGAATATCGCAATCACATAAACATCTAACAACCAACACTTTTAGCGTGATAATTCACAAATTATCCGACAAACGGTAATTTTTTAACATATTTTTTATAAAATTCTCACTTTTTATGCGCTAAAATTTGGAAATTCTAGTTATTCATTTACATTTGGAAAACCATTTTGGTTTACCACATTAGTTAACCAGCTAAAAATTAATCTTTTACTAAACTAATTTAAATGTATTAAACATGAAAAACAGATTTTTAAAATTTGTAAAGTTGACATCAGTGAGCTTTGCAACATTAGCCCTCACCCTAGTATTTTACGCATGCTCTAATGAAGAGATTTTAGAAGAAGATACAGCAACCGAAGACACAAACTTGTCTGCCACTGCCCTATCCAAATCGACCCTATCAGCCAAATCTGCTGTAACCATTCAAGCTGAAGCTTATGATAGCATGAGCGGAATAAAAACTGAAAACACTGCCGATTCTGGTGGCGGACTTAATGTAGGTTGGATAGACACCGGCGATTACCTTGAATACGATATCGATGTTCCAGCATCGGGAAGCTACAAATTTGAATTTAGAGTAGCTTCTAAAACCAACACGTCTAAATTTGATTTTTATCAAGACGGCACAAAACTTAACAATGTAAACAAAACAGCAACTGGCAACTGGCAAACTTGGGTTACCACTTCTAAAACAGTTGACTTAGAAGCCGGCAGTAGCACTTTAAAACTTCTCGCTACAGGCGGAGGCTGGAATATTAATTGGATTAAAATCACACCAATTGATGTCGATGAAAGCGCTTCTGAAAATTTAGCATTAGGTAAAACAGCTGAACAATCTTCGGTATCTCATGGCGGTGTTCCAAGTAGAGCGGTAGACGGTAATACTGCTGGTGTATGGGCAAACGGTAGCGTAACCCACACCTTAAACACAGCCCAACCATGGTGGCAAGTACGGTTAGGTCAAGATTACGAAATAGGTTCTATAAAAATTTGGGGCCGTACCGATAGCTGTTGTAAAGCCAGACTAAGTAATTTTGATGTTTTTGTTTATAAAGAAAATGGCGATTTAGCTTATAAAACAACGATTGCAGATTCTCCAAATCCATCAGTTACCATAAATACAGGCGGCGTAACTGGTTCACGTGTACGTATTAAATTAAAAGGCACCAACGCCCTTTCTTTAGCCGAAGTACAAGTATTTTCTACGGGTAGCGGAACCACAGATCCTACAGACCCAACTGACCCAGAAACGCCTAGCCCAGGGAACGCTAGCATTCCTTCAGATTTAATGAGCAACTGCAACCAATGGAAAATTACCTATCCAGATGGAGAAGAAGATAAAACCTTATGTGGTGAGGCTAATAATGAATACTTCTATGTAAATAGCGACAAAAATGGTATGGTTTTCCGTGCACCAATTAGAAGTAATAACGGCACAACCCCTAACTCTGATTATGTGCGTTCTGAACTTAGAGAAAGAAAAGAAGATGGTAGTTCAGACATTTACTGGACCACTTCTGGAACCCACGTGGTTTATGTTAAACAAGCCATTACGCATTTACCTATTGTTAAAGATCATCTGGTAGCCACACAAATTCACGGCAATAAAGATGAAGGTATTGATGATGCTATGGTATTAAGACTTGAAGGAAATCACCTTTTCTTAAGCTTTAATGGCAATAAATTAAGAGATGATTTAACCATTAAAACCAACTATTCTTTAGGTACCGTACATGAAGTGATTTTTGAAGTTAAAGACGGTAAACATTACTGCTACTACAGTGAAGACGGCAACCTTAAAAATGCTTACGCCAATGGTAATGCCTCTTCTTACCTTGTAAAAGATGGCTCTAGCACCATTTTAATGGATAAATCTTATGGCGAAGCGTACTTTAAAATAGGAAACTATACACAAAGTAATGCGGAACAAGAAGGTAGTGAAACTGGAAAATCAAATAACTACGGCGAGGTTATTGTTTACGACTACTTTGTAGCTCATTAAACCAACATCTACATATAACCTTTAACAGGTGTGTAAAACAAAAAAATGCGAACGGTAACCGTTCGCATTTTTATATTTATAATTATTGTTGTCCGATAAAAAACAGAATTAGCTAAAAAAGCTTTGGTGTTGGCCTTTTTTATTGATCGCACTCTTTATTTTGAAAACAGAACCTCCTTATGGGTCAAAAAGGCTTAATTGCCCAATGTTTTTGGTTGTAATCTCTTCCCAATTAGCTTCTGGGTTTTTCAGGAATTTGAACAAATCGATATATGTCATCAAATGGTATCGTATGACGGACATCATATTGGAATAAGCCCAGTTTCTTTGGGCTTTTCTTTGGATCACAAGCATAATGAGCTGGATTATCAAACTGACCCAGATTTGTATTTCGATGGCATTTTGATTGTCTCCCAAAAAATACTTTAGCGGAAAGTTCTGTTTAAGCCGCTTGAACATCGTCTCAATCTGCCACCTATTTTTATAGATGTCGGCTATTTTGTCTGCATCAAGATCATAATTATTAGTGATGAACTCATAAACTTTTTGGTGCTTTTCGTGCCAAAAAGCGATTCTCCTCAGGGAAAAAGCGTTGCCGTTTTTGTCCGTAAGCCCTATTTTTTCGTCCTTTAGGACAGCATCGTCCACTTTATTGGAGATATCAAACTCTTCAAGGCTTGTATAGCGAGCATTGTCCTTTTGCCGAGTCACAAAGTAAACATCTTCCAGTGTCCATTTTTGGTATTGCTCATAATCCACATACCCTTTGTCAAAAACCACATAAGAGCCCTTCTTGAGTTCCAGGTCTTTTAAAAAGGTGTGGTCGTGCGTGGCCGCGCTTGAAAACTTAATCAGACAAGGAACGTCTTCCATGGCGTTTATCATAGTATGCATCTTGATACCTCCTTTCTTTTTGCCGTTGAGCGGGTTCCTTCCTACACCTTTAAGAATGTCACTAAATAGGGGGATGGTCGAGGAATCAACGATTTTAAGGTTCTTCACTGCAGGTTCTAAGGGTCTGCTGTCCGATAAAAAGCGATGGTAACGTTTGTAGAGTAAATGATAAATATCGGCAAATACTTCAGAGCTTCTTCTCCTGTTAGCATCTGACAAGGTACTGCGTTTTGGAAAGTCCGTGAGTCCTAGATGGTTGATCTTTCCCTCGCAGGCAAGCATAATACTGGAAACCTCACGAAGTGAGCTACAGCCACTGATCACGGTAAATACCATAGTGGCCAAATGCTCATAGGTGGTAAACTTTTTGGTATAGCGATCGCTGTTGTGCTTTTTGGCTGTCCGATGAACATCTTTGGGCAAAATGAAATTTAATACCTGTTTGATTATGGGTTGTCCGCTAAAGTTTTTACTTTTATTCATATCTTGGATGTGTGATAACTTCAAGATACAAAATAAGCGGGAAATCCTATCTTGGAAATCCCGCTTTTAAAATCTTTTATCGGACACTAATGATTTATAATTATTGAAGTGCTTATTTCACTTGAGCTAAGCGCATAAATTCTTCAGCTTTTTCAACCATATTTTTACTTCCACAAATAAATGGCACACGCTCGTGTAATTCGCTAGGTTCCACATCTAACGTTCTCGTAAATCCGTCGCTAGCCTTTCCGTTTGCTTGTTCGGCTAAAAACGCTATAGGATTACATTCGTATAATAAACGCAATTTCCCTTTTGGATTTTTAGAACTTTGTGGATATAAATAAATACCACCTTTAATCATATTTCTATGGAAGTCCGACACCAAAGAGCCTATGTACCTAGACGTATAAGGGCGATCGTCTTCCTCTTGCTGACAATATTTTATATAGTTTTTTATTCCTTGCGGAAAGTGTATATAATTCCCTTCGTTTACCGAGTAGATATGACCATCTTCAGGAAAGGTCATATCGGGGTGCGATAAGTAAAAAGAGCCAATCGCAGGATTTAAAGTAAATCCGTTTACGCCAGCTCCAGTGGTATAAACAATCATGGTAGAAGTCCCATAAACCACATAACCAGCCGCAACCTGCTCACGTCCTTTTTGTAAAAAATCCTTTAATTGAACCGGGGTTCCTACTGGAGTTACCCTTCTATAAATTGAAAAAATAGTTCCAACCGAAACATTCACATCAATGTTTGACGACCCATCTAAGGGATCTATCAATACCACGTATTTGTTTCCATTGTTTTCATCTTGGCTATTAATAGAAATAAAATCATCTTCCTCTTCACTAGCAATACCACAAACAATATTACGCTTGGTCATGGTTTGTATAAACTTTTCGTTAGCATAAACATCTAACTTTTGCTGATCTTCTCCTTGAATATTCATATCTCCCGCAGCACCAATAATATCGACCAATCCGGCCTTATTTACTTCGTGATTTACAACTTTTGCGGCCAATCGGATGGAATTTAGCAAACTAGACAACTCTCCTGAGGAGTATTTAAAAGCTGATTGATTTTCAATGATAAATTCTCCTAGGGTTTGTTTTTTATGCGACATAGGTATGGTTATTAGTTTAGACAAATATCTATAAATTTTCATAAACTACAACGATTTCGAAAAGGTAATACACCGAAAATATTCAACTTTAAACTATATTTGACCTTCAATAATATTTAGAATGAACTACACTATTAGAGATGCTAAAAAAACCGACATGCCTCGGGTGCTTCAATTAATAAACGAGCTCGCCATTTTTGAGGAAGAACCAGAAGCTGTAGAAGTCACTCTGAGTGACTTAGAAAACGATGGTTTTGGAGACCAGCCCGCGTTTCATTGTTTTGTTGCTGAAGTGAATAACCAAGTTGAAGGGATTGCTTTAATATACAACCGCTATTCGACTTGGAAAGGTAAAATTATTCATTTAGAAGATTTAATTGTTAGCAAAGCCATGCGTGGAAAGGGTATAGGAACGGCACTTTTAGATGAAGTTATAAAATACAGCCACCAATTAGGAGTAAAACGTATTAATTGGGAGGTACTCGATTGGAATGAAGGCGCCATTGCCTTATATGAAAAAAAAGGTGCTAAAGTTTTAAGAGACTGGAATGTGGTTCATTTGGATGAAACGGGCATTAATAACTACTTAACAAATTTATAATATGCGCATCTATAAATTTGGCGGTGCCTCGGTTAAAGATGCTCATGGGGTGAAAAATGTCGCTTCAGTTTTACAGAAAACAGGCTACGACCATACACTTATTGTTATTTCGGCTATGGGAAAAACAACCAATGCCCTAGAAGTGGTGATCAAAAATTACTTTGAAAACAAAAGTGAGTTACAAAGCTCTATTCAAGATATTAGAAAATATCATAATGCCATTCTACTCGATTTATTTGATAATGAGAATCACCCTGTTTTTCAAAAAATAAACCAGTTTTTCGAAGAGCTTAATATCTTTTTTAAAATAAACAAATCGCCAGATTACAGTTATGTTTACGACCAAGTAATTGGTTATGGCGAACTAGTTTCAACAAGTATTGTTAGCGCTTATTTAAATAGTATAAATATCAAAAATAACTGGATTGATGTTCGCGAACAGATTAAAACCGATAGTTATTTTAGACGTGCCAATGTCGATTGGGATAGCACCCAGCGCCTTATAAATCAGAATTACGACGCTAACACATTAAACATTACCCAAGGTTTTTTAGCTAGTGATTCGCACAATTTCACCACCACCTTAGGACGCGAAGGCAGCGATTACACAGCGGCGATTTACGCCTACTGTTTAAATGCCGAAAGCGTTACCATTTGGAAAGATGTGCCTGGGGTTTTAAATGCCGATCCGCGTTACTTTGAAAATGCCAAATTACTGAACAAAATATCATATCGTGAAGCTATAGAACTGGCCTTTTACGGCGCTTCAGTAATTCACCCTAAAACCTTACAACCGCTACAACGCAAGGAAATTCCTTTATTTGTAAAATCGTTTCTAAATCCAGAAGCCCCCGGAACACAAATAGGAAAAAACGAGGATTTAGAACCTAAAATCCCTTGTTTTATCGTTAAAAAAAATCAAGCACTTATCGCTTTATCGTCTTTAGATTTTTCCTATATCGTTGAAGAAAACATCAGTGAGATTTTTAGTTTACTAGCCACCTACAAAATGAAGGTTAATGTCATTCAGAATTCTGCCATTAGCTTTTCCGTGTGTATTGACAACATTTATGACAATCTTGAAAAACTTTTACATCACTTAAAAGCAAAATTTAAAGTAACTTGCCATGAAAATGTTTCCCTATACACGATAAGGCACTATAACGAGGCTTCCATTCATCAAATTGAAGCCAGTAAAACCGTGTTATTAAAACAATTAACCCAAGAAACAACCCAAGTAGTAACTAAATAAACAATTTAGTACCTTTACAGCTATGAGTAAACCGCAAGATTTAGGACTCGTTTCCGCTAAAGAAGTTGCAAAAGCCATCCAGTTAGATAAATATGGTTTTCTGGGTACTTTTACGGGGTGGATTTTAATGAAAGTTTTAAAAATATCTACGCTCAATAAAATTTATAAGCGTAATAAACACCTGAGTGACTTACCTTTTCTAGATGGTATTTTAGAAGACTTTCAAATTAAATTCGAGATTCCTGAAGAAGATTTAAAGCGTTTACCTAAAGATGGCGCATACATTACCATTTCCAACCATCCGCTTGGAGGTATCGATGGTATTTTGTTACTTAAACTCATGCTAGAACAGCGTAGTGATTTTAAAATTATAGCCAATTTTTTACTGCATCGTATTGAGCCTATGAAGCCCTTTATCATGCCTGTAAATCCTTTCGAAGACCGAAAAGATGTTAAATCGAGTGTAGCTGGGTTTAAAAACGCCATTTTACATATTAGATCGGGTCACCCTTTAGGTATTTTCCCTGCCGGGGAAGTTTCTACATACCACGATGGGAAATTGGTGGTAGATCGACCTTGGGAAGAGACAGCCATGAAGCTTATTCAAAAAGCTAGAGTGCCTGTAGTACCTATATATTTTCATGCCAAAAACAGTCCGCTTTTTTATAAACTTTCTAAAATTAGCGACACCTTTAGAACGGCAAAATTACCGTCCGAACTACTCACTCAGAAAAAACGCGTTATAAAGGTTAGAATAGGAAAACCTATTTCTGTCGACGACCAAAAGGAATACCCATCTTTACAAGATTTTAGTGATTTCTTAAGACGAAAAACATATTTGCTTTCCAATTCATTTGAAGAAGCATCAAAGTTAACCAGCAACATCACCTCCAATTTTAAAACAGCCAAACCACCAAAAAAAATCGTGACACCGGTGGACCGACTCTTAATGTTAGAAGAGCTTAAAACTGTTAGGGAAGACGGCTCCCGACTTCTTGAAAGTAAAAATTACGAGGTATTCTTAGCCGAACCTCAAAAAATACCTAACATCCTTAGGGAAATAGGCCGCCTTAGAGAAATTACCTTTAGAGAAATTGGAGAAGGCACCAATGAAGCCATTGATTTAGATCCCTTCGACAACTATTACCACCATATGTTCCTTTGGGATAATGAAAAAGATGTTTTAGCTGGAGCTTACCGCATGGGCCTTGGCTCCCAAATATTCAAAACCTATGGTATCGATGGTTTTTATTTGCAAGACCTTTTTAGGTTTGAACCCGAACTGTATAAAATGATGAGCGAATCTATTGAAATGGGTCGTGCTTTCATCATTAAAGCATACCAACAAAAACCTATGCCTTTATTCCTGCTTTGGAAAGGCATTGTACATACCACATTACGTTTTCCAGAACACAATTACCTTATTGGCGGGGTGAGTATTAGTAATCAGTTTTCAAATTTCTCAAAATCATTGATGATTGAATTTATGAAATCGCATTACTACGACCCTTATATCGCCCAATACGTGCGTCCGAAAAAAGAATTTAAGGTAAAACTTAAGGACGCCGATAAAGATTTTGTTTTTGATGAAACCGAAGCCGATTTAAATAAATTTGATCGTTTTATTGATGAAATCGAACCTGGAGCTTTAAGACTTCCTGTTTTACTAAAAAAATACATCAAACAAAATGCACGTTTAGTAGCTTTTAATGTCGATCCTTTATTTAATAATTCGGTTGATGGCCTAATGTATATTAAAATCGCCGACCTTCCTGAAAGTACCGTACGTCCTGTTATGGAAGAATTTCAAGCTGAACTTGAGAGTAAAATTCAAAACGGAAAAAAAGAGGAAGAGGAAGAGAATTGATTATCGATTATTGATCAAAAACCATCAATGTTTAAACCCCAGTTTCCAGTTTAAACTTATTTTATATCTAATGTTGACCGTTGACTATTGACTATTGACTATTGACTATTGACTATTGACTATTGACAAAATTAAAAAACCAAACATAAAACTAATAACCATTAACTAATAACCCAAAAACCATCCCTCCACTTCCCCATTTAACAATAAACAACTATATTTAAGAGCATTAACCACAAAAACCAACCTCAACTTATGAAATGGTATAAAAAAGTATTATCACAATACACAGATTTTAAAGGACGCTCCAGACGTCAAGAATTTTGGATGTTTGTTTTATTTAACTTCATCTTTGCTTTTATTGCCGCGGCCATAGACAATATATTAGGGCTTGCTTATAACGATAATGGCACCGGACCTATTTCATTAATATATGGTTTAGCTGTTTTAATCCCTGGTTTGGCTGTTGCCGTTCGTCGTTTGCACGACATTGGAAAAAGCGGCATCAGATTTGGTTAAATAAATAACACCTTCAACAAAGCCAATAACCGTAGACACCCAAACAAATAGAGCTCCTATTCCGAAACAAGATAATAACACGCCTAAAATGGTTATCCCTAAAAGCGTGGCTCCTTCTTTGGTATATCCTAATATAAATTTATGGAGCCCAAAGGACCCGAACAACAGTGCCAAAATTCCAGCTAATAATTTTTGATTATCGTTAGTACTAAAGGTCTGTTTCGCGTTTTCGGCAAACTCTGTAGCGGTTTCTTTAGCTTCTTCCGCAAAGCCTTTTGCTTTTTCTTTAGCCGATTCAAAAGAATCATTAAAGTCCTGATTCTTATTATTTTCTTCAGTCATAGTAAAATTGCATTTCTAAATCCGTTCGAAATTACATAAAAAGTGTCTTTAAAAAAGTCCAAACTTAAAAATTATAGTTACATAATACCGTCTTGATAAATTCACCCTTTACCCTCCGTATTCAAGAACTTAACGCAACAAATCTAAATTAATAGATTTGTAATTATGGTACGAAAAAAAACAGGTAGACTTACCCTTAAAGAAAGAATACAGATTGAGACTCTTTTAACTGAAAAAAAGAATAAATCATACATCGCTATAACCATTAACAGAGCTCGATCTACGGTTACAAGAGAAGTTAATAAATGGGTGCAAACAGATAGAGATAAATACTCAGCAGAACTAGCTCATTGGTGCGCCAAAGATGATTACCTAAACAAAAGAAATATTGATAAAATATCTAAGTACCCTAGACTTCGAATTTATGTCTATAGGGGCTTATTATCACAATGGACTCCTGAACAAATTGCTGGAAGACTAAAAGAAGAATTCCCAAATGATCCTATAATGTCTATTTCTCACGAATCAATTTATAGGTACATATATGCAAAGCCTCAAGCTAGTTTAAATAAAAAACTAATTAAACTCCTCGTACGCAAAAAAACAAGACGTAGACCCTCTAAAAAAAGACGCAGAACAGGATCTAAAATATTAAACCAAGTCAGTATAGACCTAAGGCCCGAGCATATTAACCTAAGAAATGAAATCGGACACTGGGAAGGAGATTTAATGATTGGGAAGGATCAAAAATCGGCTATTGGAACTATCGTAGAACGCAAATCTAGATATACATTAATTATCAAACTAAAAGCCAGGAACTCTAAGGAAATTGCTAAAATGTTTTCTAAAGAACTTAACAAACTAGATCCCATATTCAAAAAATCTATGACCTACGATAATGGAATTGAAATGGCAAGACACGAAACAATTACCAAGAAAACAGGTATGAAAATTTACTTTGCACACCCCTATTCTTCTTGGGAAAGAGGTACCAATGAAAACACTAACGGACTCATCAGAAGGTACCTCCCAAAAGGAACAGATTTTAACAAAATTGACTTAAATACATTCATCGAAATTCAAGAAAAATTAAACAATAGACCTCGTAAAATTATTGGATTTAAAACCCCTAATGAAGTTATGATAAAAGAACTAAAAATTGTAGCTTAGACTCATACAAAAAAAGCAACGTTTGTTGCGTTAGAACCTTGAATGCAGCCCCATCCTACTTGTTTTTCCGCGAAAGCGAAACATCAATTTCTTTTAATAGCTTTTTCATAAACCGAAATCCAATCGGCAACACTTAGTTTACACACCAACTCTCCAATTAACTGGTAAGGAATAGCTTCTACTTTTTTAAACCGGATGCAGCTTTTTCCCATATCCAATTTGTATTTACTGTGTTTAGGATATTCGGCAACAAACCAATCGTACAATTCTGGAATGGCATAAATGCCGCTATGGTAAAGATTTATGGAATTCTTTTGAGAAGCAAAACTCATAAACGGCAAAGGCTCTTCGGGCTTGCAGTGGTAGCCACCTGGATATAGGCTGTGCGACACAAAATACCCTATCATGCCATACTGAATGCCTTCTTCAAAACCTTCGGGTAAATGCTTTACAATAGTTGCTCTTAACTTTTTAATGGGCACTACCCGATCTTCTGGCAACTGACTAATATAATCCTCTGGTGAAGTTGCTTTGTACTGCATGCTATTTTGTTTTTACTAAAATTAACAAAATTTCGCTTTAATCTTATCTACAATGGTTTGAGCTAGTTTTTCTTTACTTTCAACGGTCCAACCGGCCACGTGCGGAGTGAGCAATACATTTTCGGCTTCAATTAAATATTTAAAAGCTTGTGGGAGTTCGTTAGAAAATAAGGTTTCGAAAGAGGCTTTTTCGTATTCCAAAACATCTAATCCGGCACCTAAAATTTTCTCTGATTGCAAGGCTGAAACCAAATCTTGAGTCACCACGCTTTTTCCGCGCGCAGTATTTATGAACCAAAAGGGCTTTTTTACCTGATTAATAAAGTGACTATCAATCATGTTTAAAGTTAGTGGGGTTTGTGGGGTGTGCAGACTAATAACATCTACTTTTTCCTGAAACTCCGCGAGTGAAACCTGCTTCGCATTATCATCACCAACTCCGTTCTTTATATCGTAACAAAGCACCTCCACATCGAAACCACGTAATTTCTTGGCAAAGGCCTTGCCCATGTTTCCGTAACCAATAAGTCCTACGGTTCGGCCATCCAACTCAACCCCGCGGTTGGCCTCTCGTAACCATTTCCCGGCTCTCACTTCGGCGTCAGCTTTATTCAATTTATTAAATAACGACAATAACATCCCTAGTACATGTTCGCCAACTGCATTACGATTCCCTTCTGGGGCCGACGCTAAAAATACGCCCTTAGATTCGGCGTAATCGCAATCAATATTTTCCAATCCAGCACCAACACGCCCTATAAACTTTAAATGGCTTGCGGCGTCTAAAAAGGTTTTATCAATCGTAAAACGACTTCTTAATATAATACCATCGTACTCATGAATTTTAGCTTCAATGTCGGTTTTGGAAGCGGTATAATCTTCATGATTCTCAAAACCTAAAGCGTTTAATTGATCAATTAACAATTCGTGATTGGTATCTAAATGGAGGACTTTCATAAATCTGGATTTCGATTTCAAATTTACGAAGTTTTAATATACTGCAGCTTAGTCAAAACTTGAAAAAGCAAACACAACTATCATGCTCGTAAACCGCATAAAATGTTAACAAAAGCTCCCTCATTAAAGATTTCGCACACCTATTACCTCAACCCAACACACCTACAAACCCTTAATATTGCAACATTTACAGCCTATATGCAACATAATTTACAAGGTATGCTACTTTAATTTCAGTGCTCAATTTTCTTAAAAATTATCTTTATCTTTAAATACAGATCCAACTAACCACTTTACTTATGAAAAAAACTATATGTTTACCCCTACTTTTAATATGGGTTTTTTACTTCAGTTCTTGGGGACAGAACCTCCAAAAAGAATATGACTTTGTAAGTATCAAGGAAGGCATTCCTAAAGTTGGCATTCCAGATATCGTACAAGACCACAAAGGCTTCATTTGGATTGCTACGACTGCCACTGGCCTGTACAAGTTTGATGGTATTAATTACACCTCCTATAAACATGTTTTAAACGACTCGACCTCCTTAAGTAGTAGTCGTGTAGACTGCACCTTTATTGATAGTAAACAAAGACTTTGGGTTGGCACCGAAAACGGCTTAGACTTATACAACTGTGCCTTAGATCAATTTCAGCGCTTGGTTCTTGATGCTAGCAATCCAAACAACGATAAAATTACAACCATTACCGAAGACGCCTCAAATAATTTATATATAGGCACCTATGGTAATGGCATTTACAAACTGAACATTAACACCTTTAAAGTTGAAAAAGTAGCAAATTCGACCTTTCACGACCAATCGCACCGCATAAACATCAACTGCATGGAACATGTGGGCAACAACAAATTATACGTGGCTACAAATTATGGTTTAAAAGAAATTGATGTTGCTGAAAACAAACTGGTACACGCTAATTTTTACACGAAAGACAAAACCAGCTTTGAAACCGAAATTGCTACCCTTATGGTAGATCGAAACAACCAACTCTGGATTGGTACACAAGCCAACCAAGGGGTATATAAATGCACCCTGAATAAAAATCAAAACTACAGCATTATTAATGTTAAACAAATACCGCTAACAACAAAAAAAATAATCACTCTAGCCCAATTACCCGATGACACCATGATGGTTGGCACCGAAAACGATGGTCTTTTTCATTTAGATCAAAACGATGCTATAGTTAAAAATTACATTTATAGTAAAGAGGATGAAAACAGCTTATTACACAATTCCATTTGGAAATTATATGTAGACAACGATGGTCGCATTTGGATGGGATACTTTAATAGCGGTGTAGCCATTAGCGACGCTTTATACGATAAGTTTGAAGATATTAAAAGTTCTCCAAACAAAGACAATTCTCTTAAAATCACCTCTATTATGGCTATTATAAAAGATGAAAACGAAAATCTTTGGATGGCTACCGACGGCGGAGGTATTGATGTATTAAACACTAAAACTAATAAAATTACACATATAAACACCGAGGACCAAAGTGTGTATTCTGGATTAGCCTCTAACCATATCATGTCTTTGTTTAAAGATTCTAAAGGAAACATTTGGGCCGGTAGTTGGGATCATGGTTTGTTTTTTTTAAAAAAAGGAAGCCGAAAATTTATTTGCTACACGACCGAGAATGCCAAAGAATTACAATCCAACACCATTAGAAGTATTACCGAAGATGCTGAAGGGGTTATTTGGGTAGGCACTTCCTTTCAGGGCCTTCATGCCTTCAATCCGCAAACACAAGATTTCACACATTTCAATTCGGAAGCTTTTGTAAGGCATCGACTAAACACTACCGACGTTTCAAAAGTACTTATAGACACCAACGATAATTTATGGCTTGGCTCTGTAGACGGGCTTTTTAAAATTGAAAAAGATGGCATGCATATCAATAAAATATATGCTTTTTCAGATAAAATAAACAAAACATTCAACAGTTCGGCCAACACCAATTACATACTAAGCATTTACGAAGATTCTAAAGCTAATATCTGGGTGGGTACACGAGGTACAGGTCTTTATAAATACGACCCATCCAATAAGCAATTTGAATGGTTTAATAAATCAAATGGTTTAGACGAAGATAACGTTGCTGCCATAATCGAAGATGCCGACAACAACATATGGGTTAGCGGTAATTCGGGCTTAACAAAAATAACATTAAACCCCTTAGCGTATACCAATTATTCCATTAACGATGGTTTACTTTCTAACGATTTTAATTCTGGTGCCGTTTTAAAAGACAGCCAGGGTGTGCTCTACTTTGGCAATTTAAAAGGTCTCGATTATTTTCATCCCAACAATTTAAAAACCAATGCTAAGGTTCCTATTTTGCATTTAACCGATTTAAAATTGTTTAATGAAAAGGTAACCCCTAACCAAGAAGACTCGCCATTAAATAAAACCATTTCTGAAACACAAAGCATTACCCTAAACAGCAACCAATCGGTATTCACTATTGAATACACTGGTATAAACTTTACTAGACCCGAAAAAAACAACTATGCCTATTATTTAGAAGGATATGAAGATTCCTGGAATTATGTAGGACAAAAACGCAGTGCCACCTATACCAATCTGGATCAGGGCAACTATACTTTTAAATTAAAAGCATCAAACAATGATGGCGTTTGGACCGAAACCCCTTTAGAACTAAGCATAGAAATTCTACCACCATGGTGGAAATCTAACTGGGCCATTATCCTATACATCATCCTGTTCTTAATTAGCCTCTATTACCTCAACCACCTTACCCAGAGCAGAATAAAAGAAAAAGAGCTTATTAGAAATGAACGCATGCAGCGCATACAACAAGAGGAACTAAATCAGAATAAAATTCAGTTTTTCACCAATATCTCCCACGAGTTTCGTACGCCACTAACTTTAATCATGAATCCTCTAAAAGATCTCATTCACGACACGAAGTTAGACCTACCACACCATGTAAAAAACAAACATGCCATTATTAATAAAAATGCCGATCGCTTATACCGCCTTATTAATGAACTCATGGACTTTAGAAAACTGGAAATGCATAAACTTCATGTAAAAGCGAGAGCAATAAACCTTCTTGATTTCACAAAAAATATCGTAAGCTATTTTAAAGAAGAAGCTAACAATAAAAACATTTTATTAAGTGTCGATTCCGACAACCCCAATGCAACCGTTTGGGCCGATGTAAAAATGTTAGAAAAAATCATATTCAACTTACTATCCAACGCTATAAAAATTACTCCTGAAGGTGGCGCTATAAACATTGACTTATTAGCCACCGAGCAATTATACCATTTGCCTTTGGCCAATAAAGATGAAGACGTGCAAGCCGTAGAAATCATTATTTCAGATACAGGACCTGGACTAAACCCCGAAGAGGCCGATAAAATCTTTGAACGGTTTTATCAGGTGGAAAACCAAAGTAAAACCTATTTTGGAGGTACAGGCATTGGCCTTGAAGTTGTACAGAGTTTTGTAAAATTACACAAAGGCAATATTGAAGTAAGCAGTAAAGTTGGTGTAGGCACCACCTTTAAAATACTACTACCCACAGGTTATAATCACTTCGAAGAAAATCAAATTGTTTTTGATGATGCCTCCGAATTTCTTAACGATGATGACTTCTCCTATGTACCAACAGTAACCTTAGAAGAAGAAACCGAAGAACATTTAGAAGTCGTGGCTTCTCAAAAACACACCTTATTAATTATTGAAGACAACCAAGAACTTAGAACTTATTTAAAACTTGAGTTAAGCAAGTTGTATAAAGTGCTCGTTGCTAATAATGGTGTCGACGGATTAAAAATTGCTAAAGAAACCTTTCCAGATGTGGTGCTTACCGATGTGGTGATGCCCGAAATGGACGGTATGGAGTTTTGTAAACATTTAAAAAAGGATTTAAGTACCAGTCACATTCCCGTGTTAATGCTTACCGCTAAGGCAAAAGTAGAAGACCGTATTGAAGGTATAGAAACCGGAGCCGATGCTTATTTAGTAAAACCTTTCAATATACGCTTACTTAAACTAAGACTGGCTCAGCTTATTACCAGCAGACAACTTATTTTCAATAAATACTTTAGTGTGATTAGCGAAGTCCCACAGGATGTAAACAGCACCCCTTTAGATAAAGAATTTATTGAAAACGTATTAAACCACATTAACAAAAATATTGGCGACCCGAACCTGAACGTAGAATCCTTAGCCACCCAACTCAATTTAAGTAGAAGTCAGTTTTACCGTAAAATTAAAGCGCTTACTAATCAAACAGCTAGTGAGTTTTTAAGAAACATTAGACTGCAAAAAGCCAAACAAATTTTAGAAATGGGAGAAACCAATATTAGCAAAGTTTGTTACGCTACCGGTTTTTCATCCCATTCCTATTTTACCAAATGCTTTAAAAATTACTTTGGCTTTTTACCTACGGAAGTTAAGACTAAAACAGCTTCGTGAAAAATTATTAAGAAGTTAAACATAGCCCTTAACACACTGCTAGTAAAATTGTTGCACCATTTGATTCAAATGTCGCAAACCCCCATTACGAAGGGCTTTTGCTACAAAATTTCTAATACATGCTTTAAAGGTTACATATTTTATTTAATAATTTTTTAACATTTGAGATATGTTTAAAACCAATAGATACAAAAAAATAGGAGAAGTGCTTTTAATACTATGCATTATTGCATTGCTTCTTTTCATCATTGTCTATGTGTTTTAAAACAAAACAAGTATAGTAATAACTTAAAAACTAGCTAAACTTTATGAAAAACAGATTACTTAAAAAATTGATACTTCCAGCCTTTTTATTTCTTGGCAGTATCATTTATGCACAATCAGTTTCAGGAACCGTTTCCGACAAAACAGGACTTCCTATACCAGGAGTGAATGTTGTCGTTGAAGGAACATCCATTGGAACTGTAACAGATTTTGACGGAAATTATGAATTAAACACCACTGCAGGAAGTACTCTAGTATTTTCCTTCGTGGGTTATCAATCACAAAAAATTAAATTTACGGGACAACCCACAATAAACGTCACCTTGGCCGAGGATACTTCGGTACTAGATGAAGTTGTAGTTGTTGGTTATGGTACAAAGAAAAAGAGCTTGGTTACAGGCGCCATTTCTAGTATAGACAGTGAGCGTATTGGCTCCTCTTCTAACCAAAGAGTCGAGCAAGTTATTCAAGGTCGTACCTCTGGTGTAACGGTATCTTCATCTTCAGGAGCACCCGGTTCTGGTGCGAAAATTAGAATTCGTGGCGCTGGTTCCAGTGGTAATTCTGAGCCCCTTTATATTGTTGATGGCATGAAAACCTCATCGATAGAAGATATCGCCCCCTCAGACATCGCGAATATTGAAATTTTAAAAGATGCGGCTTCCTCCTCTATTTACGGTACCGAAGGTGCTAACGGGGTTATTATTATAAACACAAAAAGTGGGCGTGCTGGCGATTTTAGAGTGTCGTTTAACAGCCAAACAGGTGTCCAGTTTGTAAATACAGGCATGGAATTAATGGATGCTTCACAATTTGTAAACTATATGAACGAAGCGGGAATTGGAACGGTTTCCGATAACGGCTATAATACCAATTGGATTGATGAAACCTTCTCTACGGCTATGCTACAACGTTACGATTTTAATATCTCTGGTGGTAGTGAGAAATTCATGTATTATGCTTCGGCCTCTCACTTAGATCAAGATGGGGTGGTTGGAAGATCAAACTCCAACTTTAAAAGAACCACTTTTCGTACCAATTTAAAAAGCAAATTGGGTAAGGTTGTTGAAATCGGACTTAACGCAACTTATTCCCTAACCGATAGAAATGGGATTCAAGAAAATAGCGACACTAGAGGGGTTATTCAAAACATGTTAATCATCGATCCATTAACCCCAGTAACCTATCCAGATGGACAGGTACCACAATCGGTTATCGACAATGCCAACAATAATGGCGTGCCTTTATTAACCGATGGCGCCGGAAACGTTTACGGCTACCCAGCGTTTTCAACAGGGGAAGTTATCAATCCGGTTGCCTATGCTAATGAAATTGATAAAACCAATTATGACGGCGAACAACTTTTAGCTTCCATTTACTTAAAATTAAATTTAGCTGAAGGCTTATCGGTAACGTCAAGATTTGGTATCGACCAAGAAGACACCGAAACTACAACCCGCGTCATTCCCTATTATGTATCTTCAGAAGCTGCAAACACCACCTATACCGGTTCACGCGAAAAAGTAGAGCGCACCAGGTGGTTATGGGAAAACTTCCTAACCTATGAAAAATCTTTTGGGTCTCATAACCTCAAATTAATGGCAGGATACTCTGCCGAAGATCAAGAAGTTTTAACCCCAACAAAAAATAGTGGTTCGATAGCTATTGCAGATTTTACAGAATGGGATTATAATTTACCAGGTTTTAACACACAACAAGATATTGTAGATCCATACTATGATAACATGGTGTCTATTTACAGCAGATTCTCTTACGATTATGCCGACAAATACCTCTTTGAAGCCTCTGTAAGGTCGGATAAATCAGATAAATTCCCAACAGACAACAAAACAGGGGTTTTCCCATCTTTCTCTGCCGGTTGGATCATTTCTAACGAAAACTTCTGGAATACCCAGGCAGGTTTCAACTATCTTAAATTTAGAGCAAGTTGGGGCCAAAATGGTAGCCGAACGAACTTAAAAGGTAATTCAGATAAAACCTATATTACCAACATCGTTAACGGACTTCCTATTATATATGAAGGCAATCAAGGTGCAGAAATCACCGGATATGCTAATCCGAATTTAGTATGGGAAACCTCCGAACAATTTGATGTTGGTATCGACTTTAGAGCTTTAAATAGTAAACTTTCTTTCACGGCCGACTACTACAAAAAAACCACCAGAGATGCGATTGTAGAAGATGGATCGTTAATTACACCAGGATCTGCAGGGTTTCTATCCAATGAATTTAATGCAGGAACCATTGAGAATTCTGGTTTTGAATTTGAACTTGGTTTTAACGACACCACCAAAGGTGGATTTAGCTACAGTATAAATGCGAACCTATCGACCCTTAAAAATGAAGTGACAGAAATTTTATTCGTACCAGATGGCGCCTCACTTGTAGGAGCTGGAGCCCCTCAAAACGCAGATGGCATTACCCGTTTTACTGAAGGCTTACCGTCGTGGTATTTCTACGGATATGAAACAGCAGGGATTGATTCGGCAACGGGTGAGGTTATTAAAGTGGACAAAAATAATGATGGAAACATTACCGATTCAGATAAAACCATGATTGGTTCACCGCATCCAGATTTGCTTTACGGTGGAAACATCAACTTAGCGTACAAAGCTTTCGATTTCAATTTACAATTTCAAGGTACTGCAGGTAACGATATCGTATCGGTATATCACCAACCGTCTAGACCAATCACTAATAAACCCGTGCATTTTTACGAAAACAGATGGCAACAACCTGGTGATAACGCCAGTTATCCTGGAGCCGCTAATGTTATCGATTCATATGATTCTGATTTAGTGGTAGAAGATGGGTCGTATATGCGAATCAAACAAATTCAACTGGGCTACACCCTTCCTGAGGCCTTTTTAAGTCAGTTGAAAATTAAACACCTGAGACTATATATCTCATTAGACGATTATTTCACCTTTACAGATTATAGTGGTTTAGATCCAGAAATTGGAAACTTCAATTACGATTCTATAGGTGTAGATAGAGGTTTTTATCCAACTGCTGCCAAAGCACTTTTCGGATTATCGCTAAACTTTTAATACTAAAAAATTAACATTTTATGAAAAAAACAATTATAACTCTTATAGCAGTAATCTGTATTGGAATGATCTCATGTAGCGATGATTTTACAACCAATCCGAGATTAAATGTAGAAGACCTCGACACCTATTTTCTTGAAGAAGAGAATGTAGAAACAGCTATTATAGGTATTTACGATTTAATGCAACACAACTACAGCAAGGACTGGAGTAGCGCATTTTTTGTAAAATTACTACCTGGCGACGATTCTAACGCTGCAGGAGGAAACTCTGGTGACCAGCAGCAATTACAGGATATTGATGACTATTCCGACGTATCATCGTCTAACGCATCCATTACCAGTATTTGGGATCTATATTACCGTACCATTGCACTGTCTAATCTGGTTATTGAAAACATTAAAGACAGTAGCTTAAGTAATAAAGATAAAGCCTTAGCCGAAGCAAAATTCATGAGAGCTTGGTGCTATTTCGAATTAACTACCATGTTTGGTGATGTGCCTTTACGATTAACTATTCCTTCGGAAGCCGATGAATTTGGGATTCCAAAATCATCACGCCAAGAAATTTATACACAAATAGAATCCGATTTAAACGATGCCATAGCCTCGCTTCCAGACAAATCGGCTACCGAAAATTTCAGAGTTTCAAAAGGAACAGCACAAGCCTTAATGGGCAAGGTTTTAGTTTTCCAAGAAAAATATACCGAGGCTATTCCGTTCTTCAGCAGTGTTATTTCTAATCCTGCACACGACTTAGAACCTAACCCAGAAGATGTTTGGAGCATAGACCACGAGTTTGGTATCGAGTCCTTATTTGAATTAGGATTTATATCGACTTCACAAAGAGACTGGGGTAATTTTAACTGGGGCGGAAGAAACGAAAGTAATATACACATCCAATTGATGGGCCCTCGTGGTGACGGCATTTTTGATCTCACGGGCACCGAATTAATTAATGGTTGGGGCTTTAACCTGCCAACAGCCAAACTAGCCGATGCTTTTGAGAAAGCTGGAGACACTAAAAGAAAAGCAGCTTCACTCATGACAGAAGCCGAACTTATTGCTGCTGGTGGTGGAGTAAACGCTGATGCCGCTACAGGAGGTAAAATTTGGGATTATGAAGGGGCCATTAGAATTAAATACGCCACTAAAGCAGAAGATACTAGCCCAGACGGTGTTAGAGAATTAAATTACAGCACCAACTATAGATTATTGCGCTACGCGGAAGTCTTATTACTAACAGCAGAAGCCTATCAAAAACTTGGGCAAGATGCTGCAGCTAGAACAGAGTTAAACAAAGTAAGAAATAGAGCTGGATTAGGCGATATCGACCCTTCTGTATCAGGAGATGCATTGTTTGATGCGATTGTTAACGAAAAATACCTAGAACTCGCTTTTGAAGGTCAACGCTTTTGGGATTTGGTGCGTTGGGATTTAGCCGCAACAGAATTAGCAGGAACAGGATATTCTTCGAAAAACGACTTATTCCCCATTCCGATTACAGAAATAGATAAAAATTCAGAATTAGATGAAAGTGACCAAAACCCGGGTTACTAATATAAAAACATAATTAATTGGTTTAGTTTGTTTGTTAAATAAGGCAGCTGGAATACTTTCCTTGCTGCCTTATTTTTTTACCCTTCACTTTGCTTATTACACGTTAAAATTCTTTTGCATAAAAGCCTTAATAAATTTTTAAGTGATATTTGGATTTGAAATGACTCTATATTAAGCCCTCTTTTTCACCCATCAATAAGAAACATCTGCATCAAATAAAGGACGCTTGATTAAGCAAAAGAAAGCTAATTATTCAGCAGAAATCCCCCTTTTAATCCGTAATATTTTGGTCTCTGGAAGCCGTTGAAGAAAACAACCAAACAACCACAGGTAAAAGCACAACCAACAAGAGAATCGATCTAAAACCAATCTTCAAGACGATTTAATCGACAAAAATTCAGTACATCAATCATTTTAACCAACATGTTTTAAACCAAAAAAATCTACCACCTAAAAACCCTAAGCAAAATCACGCGCCTACTAACTATGTATTTATAAAGAAGAAAGTACTTCCAGCATAACGCCTTAAACCATAATAGACCACGCATCATGTAATACGAAATGAAAGCAAAATAATGCCTTTCTCCTCGAACTAAAAGACAAAAAAAAATTAAGGCAGGTTTAACCCCACCTTAATCTCATAAACTAAAAAAAACAAATAAACTTACCCTTTTTTTGAGTAAAATATAACTACTCCTTTAAATAGAATGCTGTTTTAAGCCCAGAAGCTGCATTTTCACCAATCCACACATTAAAACGCCCTGCTTCGGCAGCTTTAACCATCTTATGATTTACGAACTCTAGGTCTTTAGAACTTATTGAAAAACGAACCTCTTTAGATTCACCAGGTTTTAAATACACATGTTCAAAGCGTTTCAACTCTCTAACAGGTCTTGTAATACTCCCAACCACATCTTGAATATATAATTGCACCAATTCGGTACTTGCCCTTTTCCCAACATTGGTGATTCTTGCTTTGATGGTGATTTTTTCATTAAAGTCAATGGTATCCTTAGAAATTGACAAGTCTTCATAACGAAATTTGGAATACCCCAGACCATAACCAAAAGGATACTGTGGCGTAAAGCCAACATCTAAATAATGTGAATCATTACCCAGCGAGCTTTGCCACGCGTGAATAGGGATAGAATCCATTTCAATAAATTCTTCGGCTGTTGCAGGCCTTCCTGTGTTTTTATGATTGTAAAAGTACGGTAGTTGTCCAGCGGTTTTAGGCCAGGACACTGGCAAACGTCCTTGAGGTTCGGCAACTCCATAAATCATATCATAAAGCGCTTCGCCCCCCATAGTTCCGGGGTGCCATGCCATTAAAATCGCATCAGTTTTATACATAATATTAGACACTGAAATGGGTCTTCCTGCCATAATCACTAAAACAATAGGCTTATTAAGTTTTGCTAATTCGTGGATTAAAGCCTCTTGAGCGCCAGGCAGATTGATGTAAGCACGGCTATGAGCTTCCCCACTAAGAATAGCCTCCTCACCCCCAAAAAACAAAATCACATCGGAAGCTTTTGCGGCCTGAATCGCTTCCTTAAACCCCTTATCTGATCGATCTCTACTGTGCGTAAAACCCGCTGCAAAATTGACATTTACCTTGGCGGATTTAAAAGCATTTACCGGTGTGATGGTGTGTTCCTTTTCGCCATCAAAAGTCCAAGTACCTAATTGCTCATGTGGCGCATGGGCTAGAGGGCCAATTAAAGCGACTTTCGTATTTTTATCTAAAGGTAAAACGCCATCATTTTTTAATAAAACCGAGCTTTTTATAGCTGCCTTTTTAGCCTCTTCCATATGCGCTTCGGCATAATAATTTCCTGTATGCGACTTATCACGATACGGCTTTTCAAACAAACCCAATCGGTATTTAATACGAAGAATGTTTTTCACGAAGGTATTTAGTTCTGCTTCAGAAAATTTACCTTCCTTAATAAGTTGCTTCAAATTATCAGCATAACAGGTGCTATTCATCTCCATGTCCATCCCCGCATTGGCAGAAAGTTCTGCGGCGTGCTTTTTATCTCTTGCAAAGCCGTGAGCGATCATTTCTTCAGTAGAATCCCAATCACTCACCACAAAACCATCAAACTTTAATTCGTCACGAAGCACCTCTTTTAGTAAAAAGGCATTTCCTGAGGCCGGTATCCCGTTAATCTCATTAAAGGACGACATTACCGTTGCCGCTCCAGCATCGATAGCGGCTTCAAAAGGTGGTAAATACACGTTACGCAGCAAAGGTTCACTAAGATTTACGGTGTTGTAATCTCTACCACCAATGGCTGCTCCATAAGCAATATAGTGCTTAGCACAAGCCGCAATACTTGTAGGACTACTTAAATCATCACCTTGAAAACCTTCCACATAAGCTTTTCCTAAAAGACTCGCTAAGTACGGGTCTTCCCCTGGTGATTCTGCAATACGTCCCCAACGACTATCTCTGGCAATATCTAACATAGGAGCAAAAGTCCAACGTATACCCATAGCCGAGGCTTCAAAAGCCGCAATTTCGGAAGATTTTTTAGCCACTTCGGTATCCCAAGAGGCCGCAATACCTAAAGGAATAGGAAAAACAGTTTTAAAACCATGAATCACATCGCGACTAAAAATTAATGGAATTTTATTCGGACTCTCTTCTACGGCAATACGTTGTAGCTCATCAACATAATCTAAATTAGAGATATTTAAAAACGCTCCAATTTCCCCGTTTCTAACGGCTCTTTTTAGGTCTTCAGGTAAGGCTTTTGTCATACTCGAAGTACCTCTTAAATTGGTTTGTCCAATTTTTTCTTCTAAGGTCATTTTAGCCAACAAGTCGTTTACAAAGCGATCTTCATCGTTGCTATTATTCGACGTTTTGTTGGTATAAGAAAACAAAAAGACACTTAGTATGCATAAAAGAAAAACTATCTTTTTCATAAGTTTTGAGATTAGTGATTAGTGGGTTTATTAAAAAAATTAGCGCGCACGCCTTTTACTCCAGGAACCACCGAAAACAAGGAACCTGCGTGCGGATATTTTTGTATTTCCTCGGCAGTCATATCTACCGAAGCGGTTGTGATATATAGCACATCTAAGTTTTCACCTCCAAAAGCGCAGGAAGTGACATTATGAGCGGGCACTTCTATTTTTTGAATTGCTTTTCCTGTTTTAGGATTGAAGCGTATCACGCCATTACCATTCCACATTCCCACCCAAAGCATGTCTTCTTCATCGATGGTCATCCCATCGGGAAAACCAAAATCTACCGGAATTTCAACAACAACACGTTCGTTAGAAATCGCTTCGGTAGCATCGTCGTAATCATAAGCTTTAATTTGTGAAGTTGGCGTATCAATGTAATACATGGTTTTCTTGTTTGAAGTCCAAACAATACCATTAGAAATGGTTCTATTAGTCAATTTTTTATCAAGTTCGCCACGACCATCTATACAATATAAATTAGCCTTTCCAGTCTCTTGATTTAAGTGCATAGACCCCACCCAAAAGCGTCCGGAAGGATCACATTTCCCGTCGTTTAATCGGCTACCTATTAATTCATTTTCCATGTTAACAAACCTATTAGTGGTACCGGAATTTAAATTCAAACTGTAGACCCCGTCTTCTAGCGCTACTAAAACTTCTTTTTCAGATACTGGAACGACGGTTCCTATACGTGATTTGGTTTTAAAAACTGTATTCGTTTTCGTTTTTGGGTTGTAAATGTTCAAGGTCTTGTTTTCGATATCCACCCAATACAATTCTTGGGTTTTGTAATTCCAAAGCGCCCCTTCACCCAATTGCGCATGGATGTTATATACCAAATCCGCTTTAAGGTTAATATCCAAATCCTTATTTTTTTCTGTATTACAACCAAAAACACAAAAACAAACCAACAAATACACGAGCGGCTTCAGAATGTTTAGCATTACTTCACAGTGATTTTTAAAGTTTCCGAAATATCATTAGAAGCGTTCCCAACATAAACTTGGTAATCACCAGTTTCAATTTCCCAATCGGATTGCTCTTCATTATAAAAAGCTAGTTTTTCAACAGGAATTTCTATAGTTACCGATTTGTTTTCACCTTTATCGAGGAACACCTTAGTAAAACCTTTCAATTCTTTTAAAGCGCGGTCTACTTTCGAATCCGCTTTACCAACATACACTTGTACCACTTCGGCACCAGCCAAATCTCCTGTATTGTTAACTGCTGCATTTATTTTAATAAGATCGTTTTTCGTGTAATTTTCCTTATCGGAAGATATATTTTCTAAAGTAAAATTGGTGTACGACAAGCCAAAACCAAAGGCGTAAAGCGGCTCGATATTTTTCGTGTCATGCCATCGGTACCCTACTAAAATATCTTCTTTGTAATGCTGAGTCATATCTACACCAGGATATGAGGTTTCTCCAAAGGCATGTGCCGCATTATCCTCCAATTGCTTCGGAAAAGAAAACGGCAATTTCCCGGATGGGTTGACATCACCACTTACCACGTCAGCAATGGCATGGCCCGCCATACTCCCCAAATACCAAGACTCTATCAAACCCTTCACTTGGCCTAACCAAGGCATGGCCACGGCATTTCCTGTTAACAGGATAAATCCAAGATTTTCATTCACATGACTGAGATCATTAATTAGGGCTTCTTGCCCAAAAGGCAAACCGTATTGTTGTCGGTCGTCCCCTTCACTATCTTGTAAATGGCTTTTATTTAGTCCGCCCACAAACAACACCACATCGGCCGTTTTTGCTATTTTGATGGCTTCCGCTTTAAGCGAATCTTGATTTAATTTTGGTGGATGAACCACATCATATTCAGAAACACCCGTTTCGTAACCCATCGAATGAAGCACTTTAGCTTTTTTGAACCGTGCTTTTAGCCCCTCCAAGGGTGAAATTTCAAATTGCGGTTTCAGCTCCGAAGATCCTCCACCAGCAGTCATGGAGCGTGTGGCATTTTCACCAATAACAGCTATGGTAAGTCCTGCTTTATCTTCTATAGGAAAGAAATTATTTTGGTTTTTAAGTAACACAATCCCTTCGGTTGCCACTTTACGAGCCACTTCGTGATGTTCCGGAGTGTTTAAACTTCCTAGAGGGCGATCATCTTTCATATTGGTTCTAAACCGTAATCTTAAAACACGTTTTACTTTATCGTTTAAAACCGCTTCAGATATTTCACCACTTTTTAGTTTCTCTAAAAAAGGATTGGCCAGATAATAATGCTGATAATGATTTTCAGTTGTGGTTCCCAAACCATCGGTGCCCGTTCCCATCTCAATATCCAGACCATTGTTTGCGGCTTCTAGTGTGCTGTGTGCAGAACTCCAATCGCTAATAACCACCCCATCAAATCCCCAATCGCGTTTCAATATTTTGTTGGTTAGCAATTCGTGATGCGTAGTGTATTGTCCTCTAAATTTATTGTAGGCACCCATTATGGCCCAAGAGTTCCCCTCTTGAACGGCCGCTTTAAAAGCGGGTAAATAGATTTCATAAAGCGCTCTGTCGCTCACTTCTACATTCACGACATCGCGCCAATGTTCTTGGTTATTTAAAGCAAAATGCTTCACACAGGCGGCCACGCCATTTTTTTGCACCCCTTGAATATATGGTACCACCATGGTCGATGCTAAAAAGGGATCTTCACCCAAATATTCAAAGTTCCTTCCGTTAAACGGCGTTCGGTAAATGTTTACTCCCGGACCTAATAAGACATCTTTTTTGCGGTATCTGGCTTCTTCTCCTAAATTGAAACCAAATTCACCTGCCAAATCAGGGTTAAAAGTCGCTGCCAAACAAGTTAATGCAGGAAAAGCGGTGATGGAATCGTTTGTCCAACCGGCATAGTCCCAGGAATCCCAACTAATTTCGGCACGAACACCATGCGGACCATCAGACATCCAGATTTCTGGAATCCCTAATCGGGCGACACCTTTAGTACTGAATTTCGATTGCGCATGACATAAATCGACCTTCTCTTCTAAGGTTAACAGTGGTAAAATACTATCGATTTTAGCTTCTATGTCTTGATTAGCGTTTGTTGTAGGACTCTCTTCTTTCTCTTTTGTGTTATTACAGGAAGCTAGGAGCAGCACAATTCCTAATATCAAGAGGCATGGAAATTTCTTTTTCATAAAATAGTTAAACTTTTTAAGCCAAAATGCAGAACGCAATTTTTGAGTTGGTTTGAGAAAATAAAACTATCTAGAAATAGAAAATATCTTTAAAACAAATACAGCACCTTGTAAAACATTTGTTGCAAATGCCAGTTTTACTAGACTAGGAAAGGCTTTCGCTAAGTGTGAATAACAATTATGTGGAGAAAATCTGTTGCATGCCCCAAATTTGCAGCATGAATTTATTGAAGTTTGGAAGGGATTATAAGGTTGATTTTTTTGTGATTCAGATTTAATTCCAAAAAATTAAGAAGCCGATCAACTCAATAATTAAAATGTAAAATCCAAAGTTGAATGCATTAAAAGCAAAAAAAAGAGGCTGAATTAAAAGTTGAAACAATCCTCATACTCTGCTCGGCACAGAACCTCATAACATTGAAGTTCCATGGTTATGAGGATCTGAAATAAATTCAGATTGACGTAAATCGACTTTTAATGCAACCTCTTTATACATTAATTAAACTGAGGTAGGCTTTTGTATCTATTCCACTGTTAGAGTTAACGCCTCATAGGAATCAGCCTCAATACCAATCAGGCCGTGTTTAACTTCACCAGACTTAATAACGGTTCCGTATAAATTGTAATCTAACATTTGGGTTTTAAACTTTTTATTAGCGTTTCCAGCAGCAATCATGTTACCACCAGCAATTCCAGGACCTAAAATAAGACCTATAGGGAAAGAATTGGTTGTTTCTTGTCCGCCATAACCATTGGTCTCATACGTATAAAGATTTATTGGCGATAACAATAAATACCATAAATAAGAAGCAGGGCTTTGCTTGAGTGTTTTATAAACTTTATCGTTATCTAAAACGTAAAGTTCTTGTCCGTTAACATAGCCTAACTTAACATCTCTACCGAAAATAATATCTTCATTGGAGTTGTTGGTTATTCTAACGGCAACAAGTTTTACACCTCTTTTTACTTCTTTTTTAGCATATTTTTTATCCAGTAAATCATATTTATACTCTAAAATAATGTCTGATTGCTCATTTTTAGAAATATAGTTAAGGGATTTTAACTGAATGTCCTTGTATCCCGAAGCACAATTGGTTAGCATGGATACAACAAAAACCATGAAGGTCATTTTAATAATTCTCATTATGGTAAGTTAAATTGGTTAATCTTATTGATGCGCTATACCAAATAGTAAGGCACAAAAAAAACCGTAACAACAAAGGCTATTACGGTTAAAATTGTACTCAAGGCGGGAATCGAACCCGCACTCCGAAGAATCGGATTTTGAATCCGACGTGTCTACCAATTCCACCACTTGAGCAAATGGACTGCAAAAATATATATTTTTTCCATAATTAATCATAAAAATACCGTTCAATATGCTTTTTAGGTAAAAATAAATCCATAAATTTGCACCTCGTTAAAAAACAGGTAGCGTTTAAACACTCTAAAACAACAAGTTAACTATGCCAATTGTAATCACAGAAGCAAAAATTTTTGCATGTACCCAAAGTAAAGCTTTAGGAGAAAACATTGCTAAAGCCTTTGGAGCAGAATTAGGAAATGTTATAACGTCTACTTATAGCGATGGTGAGTTTCAACCGTCATACGAAGAGTCTATTCGTGGCACAAGGATTTTCATTATTGGTTCTACCAATCCTGGTGCCGAAAACTTAATGGAAATGTTATTAATGATTGACGCTGCAAAACGCGCATCGGCAAGACACATTACCGCTGTTTTACCTTATTTCGGTTGGGCAAGACAGGATAGAAAAGACAAACCTCGTGTTCCAATTGCAGCTAAATTAGTGGCTAAAATGTTGGAAGCTGCAGGAGCTACACGTATTATTACCATGGATTTACACGCCGATCAAATTCAAGGGTTCTTCGAAAAACCGGTAGACCACTTATTTGCATCGACTATTTTTTTACCATACTTACAAGAATTAAATTTACCAAACCTAACTATTGCTTCTCCAGATATGGGAGGCTCTAAACGTGCTTATGCATACTCTAAAGCTTTATCGAGCGATGTGGTTATTTGCTACAAGCAACGTGCTAAAGCTAATGTGATTTCTCACATGGAGCTTATTGGTGATGTTACTGGTAAAAATGTTGTTTTAGTAGATGATATGGTAGATACCGCTGGAACTTTAACTAAAGCAGCCGATTTAATGATGGAGCGTGGTGCATTAAGCGTTAGAGCTATTTGTACGCACCCTATTTTATCGGGTCCAGCTTACGATAATATTAACAACTCAAAATTAGAAGAATTAATAGTAACCGATTCTATTCCTGTAAAGCCTTTAAGCGACAAGATTAGAGTTTTAAGCTGTGCTAATTTATTTGCTCAGGTTATGGAAAAGGTTCACAACAACCAATCTATCAGTTCAAATTTTGTAATGTAAAGGTTCTATCACCACAAAGAGACCAGAACCCCAAAAAAGAATTTTTTAATTAATATATATAACAAATGAAATCAATTACAATCGACGGATCTCAAAGAGAAAGCGTAGGCAAAAAAGCAACAAAAGCCTTACGTAATGCTGGTCAGGTTCCTTGCGTATTATACGGAGGAGATAAACCAGTGCATTTCTCTGCACCAGAATTAGCTTTCTCTAAACTTGTATACACGCCTAATGCGCATACAGTTGTGATTAATTTAGACAACGGTGAAACTTTAAACGCTGTTTTACAAGACATTCAATTTCACCCTGTAACAGACAGAATTTTACACATCGATTTCTACCAATTATTTGAAGATAAAGAAATCGCGCTTAACATTCCTGTACAATTAGTAGGTAACTCTAGAGGTGTTAAAAACGGTGGTGTTTTAAGAAGAAACAACCGTAAATTACGTATTAAAGCACTTCCTGCTAACTTACCAGATTTTATCGAAATCGATATTACACCACTTAAAATTGGTGATAAAGTATCTGTAAGTGATCTATTAAACGATGATTACACATTCTTACATACTAACAACACTGTAGTTTGTCAAGTTAGAACATCTAGAACTGCTGTTGCAGATGTTGATGATGAGAATGAAGATGTTGAAGAAGGTGCTGAAGCAGCTGCTGAAGCAACTCAAGAATAAATTTTATTCTATAACTTATTTAAAAGCATTCTGATACATCAGGATGCTTTTTTTATTTTTACATAAAAACGTTTATGTGGCCGTTTTTAAAATACTTTATTAAGAATAACACCCTTATAGAAGAAACAGATCCCATGAAAAAATTTTTAATCGTTGGTTTAGGAAACATAGGTGATAAATACGAAAATACACGCCATAATATTGGCTTTAAAATTTTAGATTTCTTTGCTGATAAAGAAGCTTTAACTTTTGAAACTCAAAAACTAGGCGATATCTGCACGTATAAGCTAAAAGGAAGAACCTTTATTTTTCTGAAACCTAATACCTACATGAATTTAAGCGGAAAAGCCATTTTATACTGGCTCACAAAAGAAAAAATTCCCTTAGAAAACCTTTTAGTGATTACAGACGATTTAAACCTACCCTTTGGTAGCATTCGTGTAAAAACTAAGGGCAGTGATGGTGGACACAACGGATTAAAAGATACTCAGGACAAGTTAAACACCACAAAATACAACCGCTTCCGATTTGGTATAAGCGATACTTTTTCTAAAGGGAGTCAAGTTGATTATGTTCTTGGCGAATGGACACCTGAAGAAAGTAACCAATTGAAAGAACGTTTAGAAAAGTCTGTAGAACTTATTAAATCTTTCGGATTAGCAGGTATTAATAATACTATGAATAGTTTTAACGGGAAATAAACCTTTAAAAGGTATTATTTCAATTTAGGAGGGTTGTCAATCGCCTCTCTTACAACAGGGGCTACTGACAGCTTAATGATTCCTTTGTTTTTACAGTAATTGGTATTCAACCAATCTTCCAATAGGGACTGTAAACTATTTTGTGTTTTTGCTGTTAGTTAGTTTAAAAATGATTTTGAAATTCATAGGCAAAAAATTTACTTTTAAATTTTTATTTTATGAACTCAGACTTAGAAAAACAATTAGACGCCTTGATCGGCAAAATCAGCAACAAGGAGGACTTTGACCAGGTCAAGGAACAGTTGCTTAAACGTGGTATTGAATCACTTTTAAAAGCAGAAATGACTGCCCACTTAGGGTTTCAAAAAGGAGGTTCTGTAATTGAGAACAACCAGCGCAATGGTTTCTCAGAGAAAACTATCAAGACTCATAACGGCGAACAACGCATCAAAATCCCCAGAGATCGTCAAGCGAGCTTTGAGCCTGTTATTGTCCCCAAACATCAATCGATTAGTCAAGAATTAGAAGATTGTATTCAACTGCTTTACGCCAAAGGTATGAGCAATAGCGATATTATTGATTTTATTGAAAGTACCTATGGAGTGCAGTATTCCACATCACAGGTATCCATTATCACCAATCAATTATTGGAAGACATCAAACAATGGCAGAATAGACCTTTAGAAGACGTATATCCCATTGTCTGGATAGATGCTATTCATTATAAAATACGTCAAGAAGGCAAGGTAATATCTAAAGCCTGTATGATAGTTTTAGGGGTGAATACCGAAGGGCAACAAGATATTTTGAGCATGAGTATTGTGGAGACAGAAAAGGCAGCTGCTTGGATGTCCATTTTAGACGATCTGCGCTCTAGAGGCGTAAAAGATATCTTCTTTCTGTGTTCGGATAACCTCTCTGGATTAGATAAAGCTGTAGAAGCTATTTTTCCAGGTAGTATACGTCAAATATGTATCGTACATCAAATTAGAAACTCTTTAAAATATGTGAGCTATAAGGACCGTAAATCAATAATGGTCGATATTAAAGCTATTTATCAAGCCGATAATGAGAAATTCGCTTTAGAGGCTTTCGAAGTCTTTAAACAAAATTGGGAAGATAAATACCTCTCTGCCGTACAGTCTTGGGAAAACAATTGGGATAATTTGACCGCGTTTTTAAACTACCCAAAAGAGATTAGAAAACTTATATATACTACCAATATCATTGAGAGTTTTAATGCCAGTTTAAGAAAATATACACGCAACAAAAAAGTCTTTCCTCATGATGATGCAGCACTGAAATCCATATATTTAGCAGCTCAAAGCATCAGCAAAAAATGGAAGAAAACACGATTTAAATGGGGCCAAATTTACAATCAATTGTATATTTGTTTTCCAAACAGGTTATAATCTATATTATTTTAACCTATGAATTTTGAAATTATTTTTCAAAAACACAAAATTTTGGATAAACTCAAGAAAACACGATTTAAATGGGGCCAAATTTACAATCAATTGTATATTTGTTTTCCAAACAGGTTATAATCTATATTATTTTAACCTATGAATTTTGAAATTATTTTTCAAAAACACAAAATTTTGGATAAACTCACTGACAGCTTAATGATTCCTTTGTTTTTACAGTAATTGGTATTCAACCAATCTTCCAATAATTTTGCGCCCTTACTAGCATTACATGATACACAACAGAGAGCGATATTATTAGCTTGATTTATTCTAATATCATTTACAATATGTTCCCACGATTGTTTTGTTTTTCTAGAAGTATCATTTTTAGTAAAAGCTACTCCACAGTAAACACAGGATTTATCTCTCAATAAAACCAGTTCTTCAACATCTTTAGGAATCCCCCATTTATTAGCCATATCTCAGTTATTCACTATCAAAAAAATCATTATCAAGCTCTTTGACTTCGTAAATTATTTTGATCTGAACACCAACTCCATACTGATGCATCAAATCAACCAATTTCGAACCATCAATTAATATTATTGTATGATGAGCATCATTTGCTTTCTTTACAGCTCCTTTATCAAAAGTTGAAGTTGTAACAAATACTCCCTTTTGAGTATCTCCACTCATAGCTCCAATAAAATTTCTTATATCTTTTTCCCGAACTTTATTTTCTCCGTATCTTTTTGCTTGAATATATATCTTATCCAGACCTAGTTTATCTTCATTAATTATCCCATCAATTCCTCCGTCTCCAGTTTTAGCTGTCTCGACAAAATCACCATACCCCATTTTTTTTAACAGAATTAGTATAACCTTTTCAAAATAAAAAGGATCTATGGTTTTTAACTTTTCGAGAAGTTCATCTTTAACCTGTACATCAATTGAGTTAAACCCTTCGTCAATTAAATCTTGAGGCGAAGCATTTGAAGTCTTTATTGGTGTTAAATTTTCTTTTGGATTTTCTTCACTATAAAATTCTAAAAAATTATCCGAACTTTCAACCTGTTTTAGTGTAAGAGTATTAGAATTATGCTTTTTACCTTTATCGGTGATTTTCACAAATCCTCTTTTAGGGAATTCAATATAACCTCCTTTTTTTAAATAGGATTTCCCCCAGGCAATTCTGTTAATAATTAACAGTTCGCCGCTTTTGGTTTTTTTATCTAATTTTTCTTTTGAAAGCTTAGAAAAAAATTTATCAATAACTTTCTGATACAATTCTCTAGTCTGTAATGTTTCTTCGTTCTCTAAAATCTTTAAAATAGGAATGAAAGTCTCGTGAAATTTTGGTATCTCCATAGATCTAAATATTAAAACTACCTAACAACAAGCTTTTTGGTGAAGTTTTTTTCCGAATTTGAAACGGTTAGAAAATACATACCCGATTTTAACTGGTTTAAATCTAATTCATGTTCTAAATTGGCTAATCCTATTAAAGTTTCTTTATACACCACACGGTTATTAATATCTAACACACGAATCTCAATAGGGTTTTGAGAAGGGTTGTACATTTTTAAAATAAAATCGCCATAACTCGGATTAGGAAACACAACTAAATTCTCATTTTTATTAGGGTTTTCTGGGCTATCCAAGGCGGTTTCTGTGGTATCGCAAACCTCAATAAACCACGAATTTAAAGTGCCTCCATCGCCAGCTTCAAAATCACCCAAATAAATCGTCCAATCGCCCGTAATATTTTTACCATCAAATTGCGATAACAATTCATTTGGCGGTTTAAAGGATAAACCTGCTCCCGAATTGAAACAGTTATAAGGTTCGGCTTCATCATCATATACTCCTAACATATTTACCTCATCACTACAATCTTCGTGGTTTTTAAGCATCACTTCTGTTCCGCTAGGACTCACCACTACAAACTCCAAATCACCAATATAGTCGTGGGAAATATTAATACCAATATTCACATCAGAAATGGTTTTAGAGGCCCCAATATTTATGGTATGACTTTCGGTAAAGGCTTTGCCATTATCGGTAATATTTATCCCTAAATTAGTCCCCGAAGCATATTGGGTACACGTTGTTTCCACTTTGTAATTTATAGTAAAATCATGCGTGTTAATGCTAAAAAAGTGATGGTTTGTAGGCACAATCATGAGCCTACAATACGGTGCTGGGGTATCGGGAACCACCAAGGTGTGCGCCCCGTTATTGGGTACATTGGAAGCCAAAACTTGATTATAAGTCATCCCCCCATCGATAGATAATAAAATATTAACCTGCGACGCACCACTCATGTTATTGGTATTATTCACGCGCCATGTTATGGTTTCGGTAGTACCAGAGGTCCATGAAACCCCTTCAGAATTCTGCGACGTAACTTCAAAAGGCCCATAATTAGCGTCAAAAGTGACGCGCATATCATCATGACTATTACTGGCGCCACCAACCCTTTGATCTCTAACGGTTAATCTAAAATCGGCTGAGCGGGCTACAGTAGGCACTTTTTCCCATTGGGTACTATTAAAACCAAATCTTAAATCGGAAAGATTAGGAAAATAACGCGTTGATACCTCACTTGGCAAATACGATCGGAAGAGAATACTATTAGAATTGGAAGACCTAGGGTCTGGATAGGTGGTCGCTGCATTATTTTCATTAAATTGCTCCCAACAATAACTGAGTATATCTCCATCGCCATCACTAGCTTTAGCTCTAAGCATAAAAGGCGTTCCAATAGGAAGGGTTAAATCCTCGCCTGCATCAACAAGTGGTGTGCTATTTCCAGTATCAGTTTCCATAGCGCAAGTGGTAGATTTTACAAACTTCATAACCTGTTGAATAGAAATCGCATGAAAATAAGGATCGCTATTACGCTGTAAATTGTAGGACCCCGTAATACCAGCATAACTCATAATGGTAGAACCTCCGCCAGGCTCCATTTGCGAATCATAGCCCTCATTCCCATTGTGGGACCAGGTGTGGGTCGCGCCAAATTGATGCCCTACCTCGTGAGCAACATAATTAATAGCGAAATTAACACCACTCGGATTCGAACTGGTGGAAAAGCCTGCGCCCTTGTGGTTTTTTGCAGCATAGGATCCGCCGTTATTACACACACAACCCAAACATCCAGCATCACCAGTACCGTTGCCATTGGTATCATTTATCCCTCCTAAAAGGTGTCCGATATCATAATTTGCTTCTTGAATAACAGCATCCAAAGTATTTGCTAATTGCTGATTATAACGCCCTAAAGCGGTGTAAGGATCGGTATTCGGATTTAAGAAAACAATCGCATCATTACCTGCAATTAACTCCAGGGTGACATTGAAATCATTTTCAAAAACCGCATTAATATGTGTTAACGTACTATTTATTTCTGCGTTTACCGATGCCATAGTACCACCATTGGCTTGAGCGTATTCACCAGTTACAGAAATGGCGATTCTATATTTACGGTGTACCCCATCGTTAGCATCTTTTTGAGTTACTAATTTTGAAACTTTAGCCAAATCGCGCTCCAAATTATCACAGTTTAAAAAAACATTTTCAGTAATATTAGACTTTGAAGTCACTAATATTTCATCAGGATTGTTTTTTACTGGCTGATAAACAAGGGTTTTTTCATAACCAAAAACCACGGCTGAAAGTCCGTTATACGGCGACAAACTAAATCGCATACGTACATTGGGGTGCTCTAAACTTTGAGCAACAAAGGATTTAATTTCTGGATATTTGGCTTGTAATTCGGGATGTAAAACTGAAGCTTCCTGAACTTGAAAACGCTCAAAACCGCCATTTTTACCAGGAAAGCTTAAAATAACCCCTGTCGATTTTGATACACCCGAAACTTTAGATGTTTCCGCTAAGGTTTCTGTTAGGGCTTTATAATCGAATTGATAGTACGCCCCTTTTCCTTGGTGTTTTGATAAACTACCCTTATGTAACGATTTACTATCAGCAACTTTAACAAAAAAATTAGTTTGAGCTACTGCCGAAAATGCACACAAAAGTATTGCGGTTGTTAAAACATAATGTAGTTTTGTTCTCATAAACAATTTTTGGAACTATATAATAATCTCAAATATAGCAAAAACTATAAGTATTAGGTTTTAATTCATTAAATGCGAAAAGTTAAAAATATAGAAACGTACCATTCTGTTGAGCCAGCAGTTGTTACTATTGGTACTTTTGACGGCGTTCATATCGGTCATCAAAAAATAATAAAACGCTTAATAACAACCGGTAAACAAGAAGGTTTAAAATCTGTTATTCTTACCTTTTTCCCGCACCCCAGAATGGTTTTACAAAAAGATGCTAACATCAAACTGATAAACACCATCGAGGAGCGTCATGATATCCTAGACTCCTTAGGCTTAGATTATTTAATCATTAAAAAATTCACTAAAGAATTTTCTAGAATTTCTGCCGAAGACTTTGTTAAAGACATTTTAGTAGATAAAATAAACGCTAAAAAGGTTATTATTGGCTACGACCACCGCTTTGGTAGAAACCGAAATGCCGACATTAACGACTTAATAGCTTATGGTAAAACTTATGGATTTGAAGTTGAGGAAATATCGGCACAAGATATTAACGATGTTTCGGTAAGCTCAACTAAAATAAGAAAAGCTTTAGAAGCAGGTGATATTGTAAAAGCCAACGCCTATTTAGGATATCCCTTCATGCTTTCGGGCGAAGTAATTAAAGGTAAAGGCTTAGGAAAACAATTAAGTTTCCCAACAGCAAACCTTAAATTGACGGCCGATTATAAAATCATCCCAAAACAAGGCTCCTATATTGTGCGTTCCACAATAGACGAAAAAACGGTTTTTGGCATGATGAATATTGGCACCAACCCTACCGTAAACGGCAAAAAACAATCGGTTGAAGTCCACTTTTTCGATTTTGACAAGAACCTGTATGGTGAGACCTTAAAAATTGAATTTTTACACCGATTAAGAGACGAGGAAAAATTCGATTCGGTTGAAGCGCTCACACAGCAACTCATTAAAGACCGCAAAACTGCGCTTGAATACATCGCCGAAAACCATGCTGAATAAGTGGTTTTTTAAACATATAGACAACTCGGCTTTAATTGTTTTTCGAATAATTTTCGGGGGTCTTTGTTTTTTAGAAACCGTAGGAGCTATTTTTACTGGATGGATTAAACGCACCTTAGTCGAACCCCGTTTTACTTTTAATTTTATAGGTTTCGAGTGGCTACAACCACTTCCTGGCGATGGCATGTATTATTACTATGCCATTATGGGGGTTTTAGGTTTACTCATTATGGTTGGGTATAAGTACCGCTTAAGCATGATTTGTTTTACACTCATGTGGACAGCCAGCTACCTCATGCAGAAGTCCTCGTATAACAACCACTATTATTTGTTAATCCTTATTAGCAGCCTCATGGTGTTTCTTCCTGCCAACACTTATGCCTCGGTAGATGCCAAGCTAAACCCAAAACTAAAAAGCAACAGCATGCCGCAATGGTGTCGCATTGTTATTATTTTACAGTTATTCATTGTGTACACCTATGCTTCTATAGCAAAATTATATCCCGATTGGCTGGATGCAACGGCCATGGAGACCTTAATGAGTGGTAAACGCAATTATTTGCTAATTGGCAAATTACTGCAACAAAAAGGCGTGCAGTATTTTTTAGCCTACGGCGGTATTTTATTTGACGGCCTTATTGTACCGCTTCTGCTCTATAAGCCAACTCGAAAATATGCCTTTGCCGCTTCAATCGTATTTCATCTTTTTAATTCGATTGTGTTTCAAATTGGTATTTTCCCTTATTTATCGCTGGCTTTTACACTGTTCTTTTTTCCTTCAGAAGTCATTCAAAAAATATTTTTAAAGAAAAAACCCCATTACGATGCCTCGGAAATCGTTGTACCCCATTACAAACCGATTTTTTTAGTCATTTTCTTCATCTATTTCATCATACAAATAGGCCTGCCGCTTCGTCATCATTTTATTGCTAGTGATGTCCTATGGACGGAAGAAGGTCATCGTTTATCCTGGCGAATGATGCTTAGAACGAAACGTGCAAGAACCACCTATTGGATTGAAAACAAAGCCAATGGCAAACGACTAAAAATGAATCTTCGCGACCATTTAACACGAAAACAAGTGCGAACCGCTAGCGCTAAACCCGATGTTATTTGGCAGTTTTCTCAATATCTTAAATCCCATTATAAATCTTCGGGAATGGATATTGGGGTTTATGTAGATTGCCAAGTAAGCGTGAATGGCAAAGCTTACCAAACCCTTGTTAATCCTGATATCGACATCGCCAACCAACCTTGGGAAGTCTTTAAACACAGTCCTTGGCTATTACCTGCTAAGTAATCGTAAAATTCGTGAGTGCTTTCGTTTAGAATTCTTCGTAATTCCCTAAATTTGCAGCTTAAATTTTTACAACATGTTACAAGTTCCTTTTATTAGAGAAAACAAAGAATTGGTCGTTGAGCGTTTAGCAAAGAGAAATCTTAATGCGGTTCAACTGGTTGAAGATGTTATTACTTTTGATGAAGACAGACGCCGTTTGCAAGCAGAATTAGACAATACCTTAGCCGAATCCAACACCCTTTCCAAAGAAATAGGAAACTTATTTAAATCTGGTCAAGCCGAAAAAGCCAACGAGTTAAAGGCAAAAACAAGCTTACTAAAAGAAACATCTAAAGAACTTTCGGAATTGCTAAATGCCAAAGCCGATGCTTTAAATGAATTGTTGTACAAAATCCCAAATGTCCCTAATGAACTAGTACCTCAAGGAAACTCTGAAGACGACAATGAAGAGGTTTTTAAAGCTGGAGAGATTCCTTCTTTACATGAAGGCGCCTTACCTCATTGGGAATTAGCAAAGCAATACGATATTATTGATTTCGAATTAGGAAATAAAATTGCAGGTGCAGGTTTCCCTGTTTATAAAGGAAAAGGCGCGCGTTTACAACGTGCTTTAATTGCTTACTTTCTAGATAAAAATACAGCTGCAGGCTATACAGAATATCAATTACCACACGTGGTAAATGAAGCTTCAGGTTTTGGAACAGGTCAATTGCCAGATAAAGAAGGGCAAATGTACCACATCACTGAAGACAACTTATATTTAATCCCAACCGCTGAAGTTCCTGGAACCAACATTTTTAGAGATGTGGTTTTAAATGAAAGCGATTTACCTATCGGAATTACTGGTTACACACCATGTTTCCGTCGTGAAGCAGGAAGTTACGGTGCTCATGTAAGAGGTTTAAACCGATTACACCAATTTGATAAAGTTGAAATTATTCGTGTAGAACACCCAAGCAAATCTTACGAAGCTTTAGACGGCATGGTAAATCATGTGAAATCAATTTTAGAAGACCTTAAATTACCATACCGTATTTTACGTTTATGTGGTGCCGATTTAGGATTTACCTCTGCCCTAACTTACGATTTTGAATTGTTCTCTACAGCCCAAGACCGTTGGTTAGAAATTTCTTCAGTATCAAACTTTGAAACTTTTCAAGCCAATCGTTTAAAACTACGTTTTAAAAACAGCGATGGTAAAAACGAATTAGCGCATACACTTAATGGAAGCTCATTAGCTCTGCCACGTGTTCTTGCAGGTATTTTAGAAAATTGTCAAACTCCAGAAGGTATTGTCATTCCAGAAGTACTACAACCTTACACGGGGTTTAAAATTATTAACTAGGCCTATTAAAAAGAAGTAAAAGATTACAGCATAAATAAGATTTTTAATAAATTATCGACAAACCACACCTTCTAAACGTTATTCAACGATAAAAGTGTGGTTTTTTTGTGTTTTACAATTAAAATCTTCAAGTTAGCCTTACTAACCTACTAGATCTCTAAGACATGAAAAACTTAATACGCCTTGTGTTATTAATTGCCCTCATCGTTTTTGCAAGTCTATTGTTGTCATCTGGTTTTGAATCTACAAAATCAAACAATAAGACCACCAAGATTACTGGTAAGTTATAACCATTGTGTGTTTTTTTTCAAAGTTTAATAAAATAGTCTTTCTTGCGCATACAAGAGCTTAAAGACTGTCCCCAATCGAGTGTTTAATTTAATAGTAGCAATACAAATTATTTTGATTGGTTAATGCCCGGATTTTATTCGGGCATTTTTTTTACCTCACCCCATTCGGTTAGGCCCTGTAAATCTTAAAAAATGCTAATTCCCATACATACAACACAGCACATTGCTTATCTTTACCGCCATGAGAACATTCCTAATTTTATTTCTACTCCTTAGCGCTTCATTAGTTGCGCAGGAAGATATTTTAGCTAAGGAATATTACAAAAATGGGGAATACGAAAAAGCGCTAATCGCTTATAAAAAGCTTTACGACAAATCGCCTTCAAACATCAATTACATCAATCAAATTGTTAGTACCCAACAACAATTGGAACAGTATGATGAAACCCATGCTTTTTTAGAAAGCATTATGAAACGGGTGCATTACCCCGCTTTCCTGGTTGAAATGGGCTATAATTATCAGCTTAAAAAGGACCAAACGACTGCCGAATCGTATTATCAAAAAGCGCTTTTAGCTTTAGACAAACAGCCCACCCAGGTATTTGCGATCGCGCGAGCTTTTCAAACCCATTCCCTTTTGGATCAAGCAGCTCAGGCTTATGAAAAAGCCATGGCCTTAAACTCGAATTTTAATTTCAGTATTCAATTGGCTCAAATTTATGGCGAACAAGGTTTACTCGACAAAATGTTCACCAGTTATATCAATTATGCCGAAAACAATCCTTCCGCGATAAGCGACATTAAACGCGCTATAAATGATTTTATTAGTGAGGATGCTTCAAACGAAAACAACATCCTGTTTAAAAAAATCTTGTTAAAAAAAATGCAGCAAGATCCAAAAACACTATGGAACGCACTTCTAAGCTGGTTATTTATTCAGCAAAAGGAATACAACAAGGCTTTTATTCAAGAAAAAGCTATTTATAACAGAGAACAAAAAAGTCTTTATCGCATTTTTGAATTGGCTCAAATTGCCGCAAACGATGAAGATAGTGACATCGCTAAAGATATTTACCAATATATTATTGACACCTCAACAAGCAAGGACACCAAATTAGATGCCCATTTTAATCTGCTAGAATTAGAGGTGAAAAATAGTAAAAAAGGCGACTATGATCGTATAAAATCTGATTACCAAACGCTTTTATCTGAATATCCTAATAATGATAGAACTCTAGATTTACAAATTTCATACGCTAATTTTCTAGCCTTTTACCTTAATGAAACCAGTGAAGCTGTTAGCTTTTTAGAAGATGTTTTAAAGGCACCCTTATCAAAATTAGAACAGGCACAAGTTAAACTTAAGTTAGGTGATGTATTGGTGCTTCAGGAAAAATTCAACAAGGCGTTAATTTATTATTCACAAATTCAGCGTAATTTAAAAAACAGCACCATATCGCAAGAAGCGCGTTTTAAAGTGGCAAAGGCCAGTTATTACAAAGGTGATTTTAAATGGGCCGAATCTCAACTTAAAATATTAAAATCTTCAACCTCGCAACTCACCGCCAACGATGCCTTAGATTTAAAACTACTTATTAGCGATAATAAATATGAAGATTCCCTTCATACAGCTTTAAAACTCTATGCTAAAGCCGATTTGTTGGCTTTTCAAAACAGAAACGACGAAGCCATTACTTTATTAAATAAAATTTTAGAGGAACACAAAACCGAACCTATCGTAGCTCAAGCTTTATACAAGCAAGCCCAATTGTTTGAAATAGAAGAACAATACGACAAGGCACGGCATAATTACGAAGCCATTATTACCAATTATAGAGACGGCTTATTAATTGACGACGCTTATTTTCATCTGGCAAAAATTTATGAAAATAAGCTTAACCAGCCCGAGAAAGCCAAAGCGTTGTACGAAAAAATCATTTTTAATCACGCCGATAGTATTTTTTTCGTAGAATCTAGAAAACGTTTTAGGGCATTACGTGGCGATGCCATTAATTAATGTTTAAAAACAAAATCGATTACAAAAACATATACAACATGTACATATACAACGAAACCATGAATGTTGATGATGCCGTTCATGATGAATGGCTCGTTTGGATAAAAGCACACATCCCAAAGGTTTTATCGACCGGAAAGTTTGAAAAAGCCACTTTAACGAAGGTTATGGTTGAAGAAGAGTTGGGCGGACAAACTTATTCGGTACAATACAGAAGCTATTCCCGTGAAGCTTTAGATGCTTTTTATCGCGATGAAGCCGAAAAATTTCAATTAGAAGCATTAAAAAAATTTTCCGATAAAATGTTAACTTTCAAAACAGAGCTACAAATTGTAGACGAATATACCGTAAACTTTAAATAACGTAGCTTTGCATAGTAAGTTGTAAGCGCTTTTTACTAATAATAAATCCGAATTCGTGGCACACCATCAAAACCAAAATCAAGTAAAAGCAAAAAAACATTTAGGTCAGCACTTTCTAAATGATGAATCTGTTGCCGAAAAAATTGCCAATACGCTCACCTTAGAGCACTACAAAACGGTTTTAGAAATTGGACCAGGCATGGGCGTGCTTACCAAGTATCTCCTTAAAAAGGATCTTACAACCTATGTTATTGAGATTGATACCGAATCGGTAGCCTATTTACAAGCCAATTACTTAAATCTTGCTCCGCGCATTATTGAAAAGGATTTTTTAAAGTTCGATTTAAACGATGTTTTTAAAGGCGAGCCCTTTGCCATTATTGGAAACTTCCCTTATAATATTTCTACGCAAATAGTATTTAAAACGCTTGAAATGCGCGATCAAATTCCAGAGTTTTCGGGTATGTTTCAAAAAGAAGTCGCACAACGTATTTGCTCTAAAGAAGGCAGTAAGGTGTATGGTATCTTGTCGGTGTTAACACAAGCTTTCTATGATGCTGAATATTTGTTTACCGTACCACCAAACGTTTTTAATCCGCCCCCAAAAGTCGATTCTGGGGTGTTAAGATTAAAAAGAAAAGTAAATTTCACATTACCTTGTGATGAAAAATTGTTTTTTAAAACGGTAAAAACAGCCTTTCAACAGCGACGAAAAACACTTCGTAACAGTTTAAAAACATTCAACATATCCGATAATTTAAAAGCAAACCCTATCTTTGGCAAACGACCAGAACAATTGTGTGTAGAAGACTTTATAGCACTCACCCAATTGATTGAAAACGACGTTTAAACCGCCTAAAACCCCTTAATTTGGCAGAAGAAAAAGAAAACATACAATTTCAACTAACCCACGCCCTTATTGAGCAGGTAGAAAATCTTGTTGAACAACAAAACAACAAAGAACTACAAAAGCTTTTAAAAGAGTTTCACTACGCTGATATTGCCGAAATTCTAGATGAATTAAATCTAGAAGACGCCATGTATGTAATTAAACTTCTGGATTCTGAAACCACCTCCGATATTCTTATGGAGCTGGATGAAGACAATCGCGAAAAAGTATTAAAAAATCTTTCAGCCAAAGAAATCGCCGAAGAGGTTGAAGAACTTGACACCGATGATGCCGCCGATATTATTGCCGAGCTCCCCATAGAGCGCCAGCAAGAAGTAATTTCTAACATTGAAGACATCGAGCATCGTGCCGAAATTAAAGAACTTTTAGCCTATGATGAAGATACCGCGGGAGGTTTAATGGCGAAAGAGCTGGTAAAAGTTTACGATACGTGGACCGTAGCGGGCTGTTTACGTCGTATTCGTGGGCAAGCTGAAGAGGTAACCCGCGTGCACTCGGTTTATGTGGTAGATAAGCAAGAAAAGCTCGTTGGCAGGCTTTCCCTAAAAGATTTGATTGTTGCCAAAAATGATCAAAAAATAGCCGATATTTATATTTCAAATGTAGACTTTGTTAATGTTCATGATGATGCCGAAGAGGTTGTAAAAATCATGCAAAAATACGATTTGGAAGCCATTCCTGTTGTAGACGACAACCACACCCTTTTAGGCCGCATTACTATTGATGATATCGTAGATGTCATGAAAGAAGAAGCCGAAGAAGATTACCTATTAGCGGCTGGTATTACTAGTGATGTCGAACATGACGATAGCATCTGGGAGCTTACCAAAGCACGATTACCTTGGTTATTAATTGGTATGTTTGGAGGTATAGGCGCTGCTAGTATTATTAACGGATTTAGTGATGCCATGCTTAAATACCCTGCATTACTTATGTTTATCCCATTAATTCAAGCTACCGCGGGAAATGTAGGGGTACAATCCTCTGCGATTGTTGTTCAAGGACTAGCCAACAACAGCATTGATGGTAAAATATTTAGCCGATTATTAAAAGAATTTGCCTTAGGCCTTGTAAATGGTATTGCCATTGCAGCCATTGTTTTACTAATTAGCCATTTTATTTTTCAAACCTCCTACCTAGAGTCTATAACTATTTGTGTCGCTTTAATTACCGTTATTATTATGGCAGCACTTATTGGAACTTTTATTCCAATTTTTTTAGACAAAAAAGGGGTAGATGCCGCTGTAGCAACAGGGCCATTCATCACCACGAGCAATGATATTTTCGGAATTTTTATTTACTTTCTAATTGCTAAGCTTATTTTAGGATTTTAAGCTCCATTTATTGAGTTACCCCCTTTTACTACATTTATCTGTTTCCTATACCTATGGTTTTAATTACCTTTGCATAACTTAATACTTCAGCATATGATATATTCAATGACGGGTTACGGAAAATCTGTTTTGCAACTACCTACTAAAAAAGTAACCATAGAGCTAAAATCTTTAAACAGTAAGAATTTAGATTTAAATGCTAGAATGCCTGCAATTTATCGTGAAAAAGAACTTGCCATTCGAAAAGTTTTAGCCGATCAATTGATTAGAGGTAAGGTAGATTTTTCTATTTATGTAGAAACTACTGCTGAAGACACTTCTACACAAATAAACATTCCTGCAGTAAAGCAGTACATGGCTCAGTTAAAAAACATTGTAGATGGAAACGACGTTGAATTACTTAAAATGGCGGTTCGTTTTCCCGACGCTCTAAATACAGTAAGAGAAGAAATTGATGAATCGGAATGGAAAACTATAGAATCCCATATTGAAAACGCTATAAACGATTTAAACAGCTACCGTTTAAATGAAGGTAAAGTTTTAGAAAAAGACTTTAACCAGCGTATTAATACCATTGATCACATTCTCGAAAAGGTGATCACCATGGATCCCGAACGTGTTGAAGGGGTGCGTGAACGTTTATTAAAAGGTATTGAAGAATTAAAAGAAAAATATGATGAAAACCGCTTCGAGCAGGAATTGGTTTATTATATCGAAAAATTTGATATCACCGAAGAGAAAGTGCGCTTAAAAAACCACTTAAACTATTTTACTGAAACCATAAACTCTAAGGATTCTAACGGTAAAAAATTAGGCTTTATTAGTCAGGAAATAGGACGTGAAATTAACACCATAGGCTCTAAAAGCAACTATGCCCCTATGCAACAGTTAGTGGTTCAAATGAAAGACGAATTAGAAAAAATTAAAGAACAACTATTAAACGTGCTTTAATAAAATAAAGAGGTATTTAGCCATAAAAAACAACAAGGTTTGACAGCACAACAAGAAACAAAAAAAGGTAAACTTATTGTATTTTCTGCACCATCAGGCTCAGGTAAAACAACAATTGTAAGACACTTACTGGGTCAAGAATCTTTAAATTTAGAGTTTTCCATATCGGCAACATCTAGAGCAAAACGCGGTAACGAAGTGGATGGCAAAGACTATTATTTTTTATCGACCGACGACTTCAAGCAACACATTAAAAATGACGATTTTTTAGAGTGGGAAGAAGTATATCGCGATAATTTTTATGGCACTTTAAAATCGGAAGTAGAACGCATTTGGTCCAAAGGTAAAAATGTTATTTTCGATATTGATGTTTCTGGAGGTCTCCGTATTAAACGCAAGTTCCCCGATGAAACTCTGGCTATTTTTGTTAAACCACCAAGTGTTGATGAGTTAAAAATTCGTTTAAAAAAACGTAAAACTGAAACCGAGGATAAAATTAATATGCGCGTAGCAAAAGCCTCGGCCGAATTGGCCACAGCACCTTTGTTTGATACCATTGTGGTTAACGACACCCTAGAGCATGCCTTAGAAGAAGCGCATCAAAAAATTAGCGATTTTATTAACTCTTAGTCTTTTTTTGTAAATGAAGATTGGATTGTACTTTGGTTCTTTTAACCCCATTCATATTGGACATATGGTTATTGGAAATCACATCGCAGAATATAGTAATTTAGATGAAGTATGGTTTGTTGTAACCCCACATAACCCCTTTAAAGAGAAAAAAACACTGCTAGCAAACCATCATCGGTTAGAAATGGTATATCGAGCTACAGAACCCTATGATAAACTACAAGCCTGCAATATTGAATTTAACCTACCTCAGCCCAACTACACCATAAATACTTTGGTACATTTACAGGAAAAGTACCCTAATAAAGAGTTTTGTTTAATTATGGGAGAAGACAATCTAAAAAGTTTTCACAAGTGGAAAAACCACCAACTTATTCTTGAAAACCATTTTGTTTATGTTTACCCCAGAATTTCTGAAAACGTAATAGAAACGCCTTTTGATGGACACGAGAAAATCATACATATCAACGCCCCGATTATGCAACTGTCCTCTTCTTTTATAAGAAAATCTATTGCCGCTGGCAAAAATATCCAACCCATGCTTCCGGAACACGTTTGGGAATATATGGATGAAATGAATTTTTACAGATAAAACTTAAAAATTATTCCATAATTCAAACAAAACACTCATAAAAATTTAGAGACGCCTTTATCTTTTTAAAATATCCACATTCATTTAACACACTGTTAACCTGACTATTAGGTATCCATTATATATTTATTCTATTAATTTGGTCTAAGACTCCAATTCTTTTGGACAGGCTAAGAAAAAGATTAAATGAATCTAGAAAAAACGGCCGAATTTTTAGAAAATTTTGACTACAAGTATACACGCCAAGGCAACACTTTAACCATTATCTTGGCTTATAATCACCGAATTTTTATGGATTTTAAAAATCCGAATAAGATAACGATCAAAGATCAGTTGGTAACGTGGAATTTTATAACTGGTGTTCTAAAAATGAGTATTAGAAAAGCCATTATACTAAACCTTGTTTGCAGTATGATATTAAGCATTATCATTGCTTTTTTTAATTTTAAAATTGGAGCTATCGTTTTCTTCTGCTTGGTATTATGGACGACCTATTGGTCTGTGACTCATATTACCAGATATGAAAACCTAAAACATATCTTAACTCACGGCAATAATTCTGCTTTGTACTCCATAGAATCGTGAATACGACTATTACATACAAAATTTCTATATGTAGCCGAAACTCCCCTTAAATCAGAAAAAAAAAAAAGAAACCGCTCAAAGCTATGGACTTTAAACGGTTTCAAACTAAATAACCAACCAAAAAACTCTTATAAAACCCTTGAACTATCTCGTGGGTTATCTTTTCTTTCTTTTTTAAATTTACGTTTTTTCTCTTTTAAGACTGTTTTACCCGTTTTGGTATCTGTCGCTTTTATATATTGGATATAACCTCTACCAGCAAACTCATAAGTTGTATTAGACGATGGCTGATACAGCGAAATGGTCTCGTCATCTATAACGCTCAATTCAAAAAACTCATTGCCGTACTGATCATAATTTAATGTTAAAGTTTTTAAATAGAAATCGTTAGCCACATCACCTACGCCATAAACACCTGTATAATCCCAAAAAACTTGATTAGGATTTAATCCAATGGCATCCTGTGAGCTCTGGAAGGTTTCATCATTTCCTCCAGCTAAAAAGCGCAAATAATTTTCGGCATCAAAGGGATTAGTTGCTCCTGTGTTACTGGTAAATATTTTTTCCCAAGCTTCATAATCCTGTAAGAAATAATGAATGTTGTCGTAAAAAATAAAATCATAATCAAAATTAGAGCGTTGGTAACCATCTAAAAAATAAGAGGTATCGTTATCTGGATTGTATAACTCAATGCGGTTTGCAGAAATTTGATAAACATCGTAGGTAGAAAACCCATCAACATCATGATCTACATCTAAAATCATTTGGTAGGCATCATAAACCCCTACATCAATACCAAAACCATTACCTGTTTCGCCAATACCAGCAATATTATTATTTGCATAAAGCACACCGTTACGAAATGACAAGGTAAAAGCCTTTTGTAACCACGGGGTTTCCCCATAGCCTAAGGTAGCATTAATATCAACGTACCATAACTCGTAAGACCCTAATAATTGATTTAAAGAAATTCCAGGATCAATATCCTCTCTATAATTATCACAGGACGTCAAAAAAACGCCACTTAATACCACTACTAAAAATAATTTTATCGCTTTCATATCTATACAAGTTAAGGATTTCTATCGACTCAATTTCAAAACACGTGCCAAAATCACAAAGGCTTATCATCAAAAGTCAACCACATCATTATTTTTTTATGTATTTTTGACACAGAAATTAGATAGAAATTTCATGGATAAACCATTAAAATATGCCGTTTTCGGAGCAGGAAGTTGGGCTACTGCCATTGTAAAGATGCTTTCTGAAAATTTGAATGAAATTGGATGGTACATGCGTAGTGTTTATACCAAAGAACACTTATTACGCGAGCAGCACAACCCCAATTACTTAAGTTCTGTAGAGTTTCATATAGAACAACTTAAATTAAGTAATGACATTAATGAAATTGCAGAATATGCCGATGTTCTTATATTCGTGATACCTTCGGCTTTTATTCATAGTGAATTAGAAAAACTGAAAGTAGACATTTCTAACAAAATTATCGTATCGGCAGTTAAAGGCATTATGCCTGAAACCGAGCTTTTGGTAGGTGAGCATTTTCATGACATCTATAAAGTACCTTACGAAAATATAGCGGTTATTGCTGGTCCTTGTCATGCTGAAGAAGTGGCTCTAGAACGTTTGTCCTACCTGACTATTTCTTGTGCCGACCAGAATAAAGCCACGGCTATTGCCAATAGCTTAAGCAGTGACTATATAAAAACTAAAATTACAGATGATGTCATTGGTGTGGAATATGCCGTTATGCTTAAAAATATTTACGCTATCGCTGCCGGAATTGCCCATGGTTTAGGTTACGGAGACAACTTCCAAAGTGTTCTTATGAGTAATGCCATTCGGGAGATGAAAAGGTTCATAAAAAAGGTTCATAAAATGAAACGTAACATTAATAATTCGGCGTATTTAGGAGATTTATTGGTAACCGGATACTCTGTTTTTTCACGCAATCGCATGTTTGGCAATATGATTGGTAAAGGCTATACTGTAAAATCGGCGCAAATGGAAATGAACATGGTGGCCGAGGGTTATTACGCCACTAAGAGTGCGCATGAACTCAATCTTAAAAATACCAAGAAAACACAAATGCCTATTATAAATGCTGTTTACGAGATTTTATATGAAAATAAAAATCCGAAGACCGTGTTTATGAAACTCACAGAAAAATTAGACTAACAAGATTCCTGCTTTCGCAGGAATCGGTTATTTCACTAGCACACCTTTTACCGACATGAGCGGCACAGGCTGTAAAGCTTTTAAATTAATGCTGTTTTTACGGAATACATACGTTTTATCATACATTTGGTTGCCTTCAAAAAAAGTCACTTTAAACGTGTTATTTAAAGCAAATAATTCTTCTTGCATCAGTTCTATTTTGGCGTAACTTTTTTTAGGTAGCTTATCTATTTTCTTTCTAAAAACGGAAGTTGTTTTATCTTCAGAATACCCACTGGTTACAATAAGAACCATCTCCAAATCTACATCTTTATCATTAATGATGTAAGCGTTCCAATCTTGAGTTTTATAAATGTCGTTGTATTCATTGACTACTGCTATGTATACAGATTCGACTTTAGGGATTTTAATATCTTCTTTCATCTTGCAAAAATAACAAATTCCTAAATAGACACCTATTTAGTGCTATTTCAAAATTGAGCATTGAGATAAAGAACTGATTTAAATTAAATCCATAAAAAAAAGCAAGTTATTTAGACTTTCAAATAACTTGCTTTTACAACTATGTTTTAAATACTGATTGTGTATACTTAAACCATTATGAAACTGCTTTTAGCTTCTTTAACGTCGTCTTTGTTAATTTATCTTCGGCATAGGCCTTAGTAACATGTAATGTTTTTTCTTTACTGCTTGGCAGTTCAAACATGGCATCGGTTAATATTTCTTCACATAAAGAACGTAAACCTCTTGCTCCTAATTTATATTCTATGGCCTTATCAACTATAAAACCAAGTGCTCCGTCTGTAATAGAGAAATCGATATCGTCCATGTTAAACAATTTCTTATACTGCTTAATAATAGCATTTTTAGGCTGAGTAAGTATGGCTCTTAAAGTTTCTGCATCCAACGGATCCATATAAGTTAGCACCGGTAATCGACCAATAATTTCTGGAATTAGACCAAAATCTTTTAAATCTTTTGGAATAATGTACTGCAATAAGTGGTTATGATCAACGACATCATCAGAAATTGATGCACTATAACCAACGGCTTGCATATTTAAGCGTTTCGATATAACCCGATCAATACCATCAAAAGCACCACCAGCGATAAATAAAATATTTTCAGTATTTACTTCAATAAATTTTTGATCTGGGTGTTTTCTTCCGCCTTTTGGTGGCACGTTAACTACAGTACCTTCTAAAAGTTTTAAAAGAGCTTGTTGTACACCTTCCCCAGACACATCACGTGTTATGGAAGGGTTATCACTTTTTCTCGCAATTTTATCAATTTCATCAATAAAAACGATACCCTTTTCTGCCTTTTCAAGATTATAATCGGCAGCTTGTAATAAGCGGGTTAAAATACTTTCTACATCTTCACCTACATAACCCGCCTCTGTTAAAACTGTGGCATCGACAATAGCCAAAGGCACGTTTAACATTTTCGCAATGGTTTTTGCCATTAAGGTTTTTCCTGTACCTGTTTGACCAACCATCATGATATTACTCTTTTGGATTTCTATATCATCATTGGTAACCGGTTGCAATAAACGCTTGTAATGGTTGTATACGGCCACAGACATGACTTTTTTAGTCACATTTTGCCCTATGATATATTCATCTAAGAAATCCTTGATTTGTTGTGGTTTCCTTAGCTTTAATTCTGCAGATAAATCACTACTGTCACTTTGCTTAGATTCTTCCAAAACAATGCCGTGTGCTTGCTCTATACAGCGATCACATATGTGCGCATCTAGACCAGCAATAAGCAGGTTTGTTTCTGGCTTCTTTCTACCACAAAACGAACATTCTAATTCTTCTTTTGCCATTAATTTTATTTTGAGAGGATTTCAAATACCATAAACCCCTAGATAACAATTATTTAAAATTACAAATTTTTATTTAATTTCGAGCTAAAATTTCATCGATCATACCGTACTCCTTGGCTTTATCGGCTTTCATCCAGTAATCGCGATCACTATCCTGATATACTTTGTCGTAATCCTGCCCAGAATGCTTACTAATAATTTGATAAAGTTCCTCTTTTAAGGTTAAAATTTCTCTTGCTGTAATTTCTATATCACTAGCTTGCCCTTGTGCCCCTCCTAAAGGTTGGTGAATCATCACACGAGAATGTGTTAATCCGCTACGTTTACCTTTCGCTCCAGCACATAATAAAACGGCACCCATGGATGCTGCCATTCCAGTACAAATAGTAGCCACATCTGGTTTTATAAATTGCATGGTATCGTAAATACCTAAACCAGCATACACGCTTCCTCCTGGAGAATTGATATAAATTTGAATGTCTTTATTAGCATCTGTACTTTCTAAAAACAACAATTGTGCTTGAACAATATTTGCCACTTGATCGTTAATGCCCGTTCCTAAAAATATGATTCGATCCATCATTAATCGAGAAAATACATCAAAAACAGCAATATTCATTTGACGCTCTTCTATAATGTTTGGAGTCAAATTTTGAGGATACATACTACTAATAATTTTGTCGTAATATGTGCTGCTAATCCCTTGATCTTTTATCGCGAACTTTTCAAATTCTTTTGCGTAATCCATAGTTTTCTGTCTTATTATTTAATGTTTTATTAATTTTCAAACAAATAACATGAAAATCAATAAAATAAGCGTTTCGTTTAAAAAAAAGCGCTTAAACCTTCTGGTTTAAGCGCTTAAAGATAAACAATTATTCTTTTATTTATTTGTCACCGTAAACTTCTTTAACAAAGTTTTCGTAACTCAATTCTTTAACCTTAAGATTTGCTTTTTCTTTGTAAACAGCTAATAATTTTTGGCTGATTAATTGTTCAGAAATACGACGGGCTTCATCTTGGTTTCCAAGTACACGTGCTGCAATATCTTCTAATTCTTTATCTGATGGGTTTAATTGACCAAATTGCGCCATTTGCCCTTTAATCATTTCTTTGGCGTGATTTTTAATATCGTCCATAGTTACTTGAACGTTATTATCGGTAATCAACTTACCTTCGATTAACTGGTAACGTAAACCTTTTTCAGATTTCTCATACTCTTCTTTAGCTTGATCGGCATCAATTTCTTTTTCACCTGCAGTTTGCATCCACTTCGTTAAGAACTCAGCTGGTAAATCGAATTTTGTGTTTTCAACCAAATATTCGGTAACGTCGTTTAACAATTTCTGATCGGCTTGTTGCGCGAATTGTTTTTCAGCATCTTCCTTGATTTTAGCTTTTAACTCATCAACAGATGTCACTTCACCTTCACCAAAAAGCTTATCAAATAACTCCTGATCTAAATCGGCTAGCTCACGTTCATTAATTTCAGTAATTGTAAAGTTAACTTCAATATCTAAACCATGAACATCGTCATGACTTAATTTTAATGCATGCATTAATTCGTGCTCGTCATTGTAAAGACCTTTAGTTTTTAAGGTAATAACATCACCAACTTTAGCACCTAAAAATTGCTTTGCTGTAGCTTCTCCTTTAAATTTATCTAAAGTTAAAGTTACTGTATTTTCGATTTCTTTTTCTTCGTTTGTAAAAGTTCCTGTAAGCTCACTGTCTTTCTCAACAGCATCTTGAGATACTAATTTCCCGTATTGTTTTTGAATACGCTCAATTTGCTCATCAATCATTTTATCATCGGCAATGATATTGTATTGTGTGATGGCTTTTTTACTTTTTAGCTCTACATCAAATTCTGGTGCAAGCCCTAATTCAAATTCAAATGAAAAATTATCAGCGTCCCAATCAATACCTTCTTGGGCTTTTGGTAAAGGTTGCCCAAGTACGTCAAGTTTTTCTTCTGTTAAATACTTATTTAAAGCGTCTTGTAATAACTTGTTTACTTCATCAACTAAAACAGCTTTTCCGTACTGCTTTTTAACCATGCCCATTGGCACATGTCCTTTTCTAAAACCAGGAATGTTTGCTGTTTTACGGTAATCTGATAAGATTTTCTCAACTTTATCGCTGTAATCTTCCTTAGCGATATCCACTTTAACAACAGCATTTAATGCATCAACGTTTTCTCTTGTAATATTCATTTTAAATGATATAAAGCCTTCAATTAGGCATTTAACAATAAGGTTTTTTTTGTAAAACCTAAAATTAATAGATTCCCGAATTAACGAGCCTGATAATTTCAATGGAAAACTCTAGGCGTCAAAACACGTAGAGTTTGTGCTACTAAAATCGGGATGCAAAAGTAATATATTTTTATATCCTGACAAAGTTTTTAAGAGCTTGATTTTTAGAGTGATTTAATCCTCTTTTATAAGAGAATGAAGTATAGATTCTAGAATAGACAATAGAATACTAAATATAATGGCAGTCCAAATACCGTTTACATGAAACCCGCTAATAAGATTACTTGCCAACAGTATAATTATGGCATTGATAACAAGTAAAAATAAGCCTAGCGTTAAAATGGTTATTGGCAGCGTGAAAATAACTAAAATGGGTTTTACAAAAAGATTTAGTACGGCTAAAATAACCGAAACTATTAGGGCTGTGGTATAGCCATCAACCGTGACACCAGATAAAAAATTTGCCAATAGAAACACGGCAGCAGCAGTTAATAACCATTTTAAAATAAGTTTCATTATTTTAGAATTTAAATTCCTACAATTTACACAAACTTCATCACTTCAGCATAAAAATCTTTTGGATTTTCGGCATGTAACCAGTGCCCTGCGTTAGAAATGGTTACAATATTTGCTTTAGGAAAATGTGTTTTAATAATACGTTCATCACCCACCCCTATATATTCCGAGCGATCGCCACGCAAAAATAAAGTATCGCCATCAAAAGTAGCATGACTTGGCAAGGCCTCACCTACTTCGGCCACTTCATTTTGAAGCCCCTCTAAGTTTATACGTAAACCCAACTGTCCTTTTTCAACCCAATACAAGTTTTTAAGTAGAAATTGTCTGGTTCCTAAATCCTGAACATAGTCACTTAAAACCTTGTCTACTTCTCCGCGACTCTTAACTTCATCAAACTTAATAGCGCTTAATCCGTTTAAAATGGCATCGTGATGCACTGGGTAAAATCTAGGTGAAATGTCGGTTACGATTAATTTAGACACCAATTCTGGGTAAAGGGTAGAAAACATCATGGCTGTTTTTCCGCCCATAGAATGCCCAAGAAGCACGATATCCTGTAAATTATAATATTCGCAATAAAACTTTAGGTCCTCAGCAAGCACTTCATAGCTAAAAGCATCATCGTGAAAACTGCGTCCGTGGTTACGCTGATCAACCAAATGCACTTCATATCCAGACTCGCTAAACTGCATCCCTAAGGTTTTCCAGTTATCGCTCATGCCTAAAAATCCGTGTAATATAACAAAAGGCTTTCCTTCTCCTAAAACTGTTGAATGTAATAGCATTATTTAAGTTTGTTTAAATACATTTGAATTACGTTTTCTACCCCTAAATACAAGCTTTCGGTAATTAAGGCATGACCTATAGAAACTTCCAATAAATTAGGGATTTCATCCTTAAAAAATTTGATATTCTCCAAAGACAAATCGTGTCCAGCATTAATACCCAAATCAAGTTCGTTTGCTAATCTGGCACTTTCAAAGTAAGGTTTTATAGCATCTTTATTTCCCAAACTGTATTGATGCGCATAAGCTTCGGTATACAATTCTATACGATCTGTTCCTGTAAGTTTGGCACCTTCTATTTGTGCTAAAACAGGATCTACAAAAATAGAGGTTCGAATGCCGTTATTTTTAAATTCCTGAATCACATCAATTAAAAAATCTTTGTGTTTAATCGTATCCCAACCAGCATTACTGGTAATCGCGTCGACCGCATCTGGCACCAGTGTTACCTGCGTTGGCTTAACCTCTAGAACTAAATCCATAAACGACTTTACAGGGTTTCCTTCAATATTATATTCGGTGTACACCTCTGGTTTTAAATCGCGTGCATCTTGATACCTAATATGTCTTTCGTCTGGTCTGGGGTGAATGGTAATCCCTTCGGCACCAAAACGCTGGGCATCTTTTGCAAACCCTACCACATTAGGCACATCGCCACCACGAGAATTTCTTAACGTTGCGATCTTATTGATGTTAACACTTAACTTTGTCATATATCGGTTTTAAAAAGCAAAAATACAAAGTAGAACAGCCTATCATACTTTTTTTTTGATTAATTTGCAGTCCAATTCAACAGGAATTATGAAACTCTCAGAATATATTATAAACGACATAAAGCCATTGAAGATCGAGAGCAGGGTAAGTGATTTACAGTTGCTTTTCAACCAGCTAACCTTTTCTCACATTCCTATATGTAATGAAAACAATGCTTTTACAGGTAGTTTTTCTGAAGCCGATGCCTATTGTTTTGAGAAAACTAAATCCTTATTAGAATACAAATACGCCATTGAAGATTTTTTTGTTCAGGACACCGCCTTATGGCTTGATGTTTTAGAAGCTTTTGCTAAAAATTCTACAAATATGATGCCCGTTCTAAATGATAAAAATGAGTATTTGGGCTACTACGAACTTAACGACATTATTAGTTTGTTTAGTGACTCTCCTTTTTTTACTGAATCTGGCGACGTTTTAGTTATAGAAAAGGGCATCAACGATTATTCCTTTAGTGAAGTTAGTCAGATTGTCGAATCCAATGGCGGTAAAATACTAGGTGCTTTTATTTCTAAAACGGGCAGTGATTTAACTCAAATTACGCTAAAAATTGGACAAACAGATATTACAGACGTTATTCAAACTTTTAGAAGATACAGCTATAATATTGTATCTGGCCATGAACAGGATGGCTATATTGAAACCCTAAAAGAGCGTTCGGATTATTTAAAAAAATACTTAAACATATAATATATGAAAGTTGCCGTTTTCGGACGATTTTACAATAAAAACACATCTGTTTCAGTAGAAAGATTATTTAATTATCTCTTGAAAAAAAACATCGATGCCTATATCGAAACCCATTTTTTCAACCTTATAAGAGAAAATTCAGCTCAAATTAACGATTTCAGCTCCTTTAAAACTTTTGACACCTTAGATACTTCCTTCGATTTTTTAGTAAGTATTGGAGGCGATGGCACCATTTTAAGAGCCATTACTTTTGTTAAAGATATCGATATCCCAATAATTGGCATAAATACAGGACGTCTGGGTTTTTTAGCCACCATTCAAGTCGATGTTATTGAAAGTGCCATGCAAAATATTATTGATGGCAATTACAAAATATCGGAACGCAGCTTGCTAGCCGTAGAAACATCGCCAGAAAACGACGCCATAAGCGTCATGAATTTTGCGCTCAATGAAGTAGCTGTGAGTAGAAAAAACACCACTTCCATGATTACGGTGGAAACCCATTTAGATGGTGAGTATTTAACATCCTATTGGAGTGACGGGTTAATACTATCGACACCAACGGGTTCGACAGGATATTCTTTAAGTTGTGGCGGCCCCGTAATTACGCCTAGCACCAATAGCTTTGTATTAACACCCATCGCCCCTCATAATTTAAGTGCCCGCCCTTTAATCATACCAGATTCTACAGAAGTTCACCTCAGAGTTAGTGGTCGTGAAGAAAACCATTTAGTGTCTTTAGACTCCAGAATAGCCACACTTGATAACGGCACTTTAATTAAAATTAAAAAAGCCGATTTCAAAATAAAAATGATTGATCTTCTAGACGAAAGCTTCCTAATTACTTTACGAAAAAAACTGCTTTGGGGAGAGGACAAACGCAACAACTAACCTAACTAACAACACCTATAAAAGCAATAAATATAAAGAAATGCTGTTTTACACTAAGACTATTTAGTTCTATGTGCTACAAACTAATCTTATTTATTATATTTGCAAACTTTTGAATTTTTATGAGGCATTTAACCCTATTGATAATAAGCATATTAAGCATCCATTTCTGTCAAGCTCAAATTCATGAAATTGGTGGTTTTGCTGGAGGAAGTAATTTAATTGGCGATGTTGGTTCTACGGAATACATCGCACCCAACGCCCCGGCACTCGGACTCTTATACCGGTGGAACAGAAGCAGCAGATACTCGTGGAGAGCATCGATTATCTATTCCGATTTAAAAGCATACGACTCCAAATCGGACGACCCTAGACGCATACAGCGCGATTACGACTTCGACTCTAACCTATTAGAAATCGCTGCAGGAATGGAATTCACCTTTTTAGATTTCGATTTACACTCTGGAAAAAAAGAATTCACGCCTTACCTATTTAGCGGTATTAGCACCGTACGTCATGGCAATTACTATTTTTCCAATGGACAACAAACTTCTGAAAACAAATCAAGTTGGGCTTTTGCAATTCCAATGGCCGTTGGAGTTAAAGCTAAAATAATTGGAAACTTTGTTATAGGTGTAGAGGTTGGCGCTCGCTACACATTTACCGATGAGATTGACGGTAATGTTCCTAGCTCAGACAATTTAGACTCAAATAAATTTGGAAATATAAACAATAACGACTGGTACATGTTTTCAGGATTTACCTTAACCTATACTTTTGGGCAAAACCCCTGTTATTGCGTGAAATAAAAATGGATTTAAAAAATAATATATTACCCGAAACTTTACCAAAACACATTGCCATTATTATGGATGGTAATGGTCGTTGGGCTAAGCAAAAAGGTATGATGCGTGCATTTGGCCATGAAAATGGCGCAAAAACCGTAAGAAGAACCGTAGAAACTTGTGCCGAACTTGGCATAGAAAATCTAACGCTTTATGCCTTTTCTACCGAAAACTGGAACCGACCTAAACTAGAAGTAAAAGCTCTAATGAAACTTTTAGTGTCGGCTTTAACCAAAGAATTAAAGACCCTTCAAGAGAACAACATCAAACTTTGCGCTATAGGATGTTTAAAAACCTTACCTAAAAAAGTTTTGGAGGAGCTCTTATCTGTTATAGAATTAACCAAAAACAACTCGCGAATGACTCTTACTCTTGCACTTAGCTATGGCTCAAGAGATGAAATAGTAAACGCAGTAAAAGAAATTAGTAATAAAGTTAAAAATAATATAATTTCGCCCGAAAATATTGATGAATCAATTATTAATGAGCATCTTTACACGCAAAATTTGCCAGATGTAGATTTACTTATCAGAACCAGCGGAGAACAACGCATAAGTAACTTCTTACTGTGGCAAATTGCATACGCCGAATTACATTTTACAAGTGTGCTATGGCCAGATTTTACCAGACAACATTTGTATGAAGCTATTATTGAATATCAAAAAAGAGAACGACGATTTGGGAAAACCAGTGACCAGCTTAGTTAATACAAAACCCGTATTAACATTTTTGAAATATTGCACCTCTATAATTCTTTTTATAGGCAGCTTTACTATTGAAGCACAAAACCCTAATACAAAGTATACTATAGGCGAAATAACTGTCGCTGGAAATACAAGCTTTAGCGAACAAACCATTGTTACATATTCGGGTTTAAGCAAAGGCAAAGAAATTTATATTCCTGGAGAAGAGATTAGTAACGCCATTAAGAAATTGTGGAACTCTAAACTTTTTAACGATATAGAAGTTTATGTTACCAATATAGAAGGTAATGTTGCCTCGTTGCAAATTAGACTTTCAGATCTACCTCAACTAAACGAACTCAAAATTAACGGCGTTAAAAAGGGGAAACAAGACGAAATTATTAAAGAAAACAACCTTAATAAAGGCGTAAAAGTTACCGAAAACTTAATTACTACCACAAAAAACTTCCTTACCAAAAAATACAAAAAAGACGGTTTTTACAATACCAAAGTACATATTAACACCATTGAAGTTAAGGACTCTTTAGATACGCAACGCGTAAACATGGTTTTAAACGTAGATAGGGGTGAAAAAGTAAAAATTAAAGATATTACCTTTAATGGTAATGAGGTTTTAGAGGACAAAAAACTTCGTGCTAGCATGAAAAGCACAAAAAAAATTAACCGATTACGTGTCTGGAAACGTTCGAAGTTTATAGATTCGGCTTACCAAGCCGATTTAGGTCATGTTATAGACACTTATAAGAAAAACGGTTATAGAGATGCTCGAATTTTATCGGACAGCCTTATTGTTAACGACGACAAAACCATTTCACTTCAAATAAATGTTACCGAAGGCGAACAATATAAATTTGGAGAAATAAACTTTATTGGAAATACGGTATATAGCGACTTATATTTAAAACGCTTACTACGTATTAACAAAGGTGATGTTTATAACAGCATCCTTTTACAAGAGCGTATTGCCGACAATTCTAAGCCAGATGCCTTTGATATAACCAACCAGTATCAAAATAACGGTTACTTATTCTCAAGTATCAATTCGGTAGAAGTGAATGTTGAAGACCATGTTATTGATACAGAAATTAGAATTTCCGAAGGAAAACCAGCTTATTTTAACAATGTAAGCGTTGTAGGTAACGACAAAACAAACGATCACGTGATCTATAGAGAGATTCGTACGCGCCCAGGAGAATTATACAGTAAGGCTAATGTAGTTCGTACCGTTAGAGAGCTAGGTCAATTAGGCTTTTTTGATGCTCAGGAATTATCGCCAAACTTTCTAAACCCTAACCCCGTTGAAGGTAGTATTGATATGGAGTACTCGGTTAAAGAAACAGGATCTAGTCAAATAGAATTACAAGGGGGCTACGGTGGTGGTGGCTTTATTGGAACTTTAGGATTATCTTTTAATAACTTTTCCATTAAAGACATCTTTAAAAAGGACGCTTACAAACCAATTCCAATGGGTGATGGTCAAAAACTAGCCCTACGATTACAAGCTAGCCAGTTTTACCAAACCTATAGTTTCTCTTTTTCAGAACCTTGGTTAGGAGGTAAAAAGCCCGTTCAGTTTTCTGCTTCTTTATCGCACACCAAACAGTTTGGACAAAATTTTCAAACTTTCGAAGTAGATAAAAGCAGAAGTTTTAACATTACAGGAATTACATTTGGCTTAGCAAAGCGTTTAAGTGTTCCAGATGATTTTTTTACACTTTCTCAAGCTGTTGGTTACCAACGCTATGATTTAAACAACTACAATACAGGCCTATTTGAATTTGGTGATGGTTATTCAAATAACTTATCGTACACCGTAGGATTAAGCCGAAATAACACGAGCGTAGACCCTATTTACCCTACAGGGGGTTCAAGTTACTCGGTAAGTGCTAAACTTACTTTACCATATTCCCTTTTTAACAATGTGGATTATGAAGCCTTAAAAATTGAGCGTAATGAAAATAATGTGATACGAACCGATGTAAACAGCACACCTACAGAAATTACTGACGCCAACAATCGTATTGCTGAAATCGATCAAGAACGATACAAATGGTTAGAGTTTTACAAGGTAAAGTTTAAAGCAGAATGGTATACTCAAATTGCTAAAAACTTAGTTTTAAGACCAAGTACAGAATTCGGATTTTTAGGCGCTTACAATAATGATAGAGGAGTGATTCCTTTTGAGCGTTTCTTCGTTGGTGGGGATGGTTTAGGAAATTACAGTTTAGACGGCAGGGAAACTATTCAATTACGTGGGTACCCTAACAACTCCTTATCTGGACAAGATGGAGGAACTATTTACAATAAGTTTTCATTAGAATTACGTTACCCAATTACACTAAAAGCATCTGCTAAAATATTTGCTTTAGGATTTGCGGAGGCTGGAGCATCATATAATAATTTTAAAGATTACAATCCTTTCGATTTAAATCGATCGGCTGGGGTTGGACTAAGAATCTTTATGCCTGCATTTGGTCTATTAGGTATTGATTTTGGTTATGGATTCGATCCTGTTCCAGGAACAAAAACTAGTAACGGTTGGGAAACACATTTCATAATTGGGCAACAATTTTAAAAGCTTATTTTATTGTGGCACGATATTTTCTAATAACACTTTAATGTTTTGTATAAAAATTAAAATTTTTAAGATTATATTTCATTAATTTTGAAGATTGCATTTTAAAACGGCATGTTTATTTGTCCTTTTAAACTTTAATACAAAAACTTAACATTAACCAAATGAAACGAGCCTTGTTAAAAAACATAAAATTTAAAAACAACAGTTTAAGCCCGTTTCCTATTACCGAAACTAGAAACATGCTAACAAACCATAAAAGCAACGTTCTTTTTTTACTGATATTCATTTTCACAGCATGCTTTAGTTTACATGCGCAACGTGGGGTTAGAATAGGCTATATTGATACCGAATATATTTTAGAAAATGTACCGGAATACCAAGAAGCCACAAAACAATTGAATCAAAAAGCTGAAAAATGGAAGAATGAAATCCATGAAAAGCTAAAAGCTGTTGAACAAAAAAGAAAAGATCTTACCACAGAAAAGGTTCTTTTAACCGAAGAATTGATTCGTGAACGTGAAGAAGATATCGAATTTGAAGAAAGTGAAATTTTAGATTATCAGCAGAAACGTTTTGGTCCTAACGGTGATTTGTTCCTTCAAAGGAAGCAATTAATGCAACCGATACAAGATCAAATTTTCTCGGCGGTTCAAGATATCGCAGAAGGTAAAAAATATGATTTTATTTTCGACAAATCCTCTGATGCGACCATGTTATTCTCGGCAAAACGCTTTGATTTAAGCGAGCAGATTTTAAGAAGTATTTCTCGAACTGCCAAAAGAAATCAAGCACAAAACCGCACAGAGCGTAAAGCTGCCGAAAAAGAGGAACTTGTTCCTGAGATAAATGAAGAACTCGAAGCCCGTGAAAGTGCTGCTGAAACCCGAAGACGCGAAGTTTTAGCTGCTAGAGAAGCTAAAAAACAAGAAGCTTTAGAAAGACGTCAAAAAATTATTGAAGAACGCGAACGTGAACGCCAAGCTAAAATAGATGCTAGAAATGGTGTAACACCGCAAGAAGGAAAAGAAGAAGCAAAAGTAGAAGAAAATGAAGTTCCAGGAGCTACAGCAAAAAAAAGCGCTCCAGAAACTAAAACCAGAGAACAACTCATAGAAGAAAACAGACAAAAGAAACTAGCCGATCGTGAAGCTAGAAAAAAAGAATTAGAAGAAAGAAAGCGTAAAATATTAGAAGAACGCCAACGCGCTAGAGACAGTATAAACCAAAACAAATAATCAATTTATAACACACTTAATACTATTAAAAATGAAACAATTAAAAAATCTCTTATTAGCAACTGCATTTTGTATTGCAACAGTTAGTTTTACTCAAGCACAAAGCAAGATTGCACATATAAATACGCAAGAGTTAATCGCAGCAATGCCAGAAGCTAAAGCAGCTCAAACGGAGATTGAAACTTTAGGTAAAACTTACCAAACAGATATTCAAGCCTCTATTACCGAATACCAAAACACGGTTAAACAATACGAAGCTGAAGCTGGTACTAAAACTGATGAAGAAAACCAAAAAAGAGGTTTAGAATTACAAGAAAAGCAACAACGTATTCAACAGTTTAGAGCTGATGCACAACAAGACATCGCTAAAAAAGAAGCTGAATTATTTAAGCCTATCCAAGAGAAAGCAATGAAAGCCATTCAAGAGGTTGCAAAAGCTCAAGGTTACGATTACGTAGTTGATAGAGCTTCTTTAATTGTTGCTAACGGAAAAGACATTTTAGCTGATGTAAAGAAAAAATTAGGTATCTAATTTTTTTAAATTATCGGAATAAATTAAAACAAAAGCTGCCTTAATAAGGCAGCTTTTTTATTTTTGTTTAACTATGAGCACACAACCTATTGGTATTTTCGATTCTGGTGTTGGAGGAACTTCCATTTGGAAAGAAATTCAGGCTTTGTTACCACAGGAAAATATGATTTATCTTGCCGATAGTAAGCATGCACCGTATGGCCCTAAAGGGAAGCAAGCTATTATAGACCTTAGTATTAAAAACACAGATTATCTGATAAACCAAGGTTGTAAACTTATTGTCGTGGCTTGTAACACAGCCACCACAAACGCTATAGAGTTTCTAAGACAAAATTACAAAACACCTTTTATAGGCATAGAACCCGCCATAAAACCCGCGGCATTAAACAGTAAAACACACACCATAGGTATTCTAGCCACTAAAGGGACTTTAAGCAGTGAGCTCTTCCATAAAACGGCTCATTTGTTTGCAAGCGATTCCAAGATTATGGAACAAGAAGGTCATAGTATTGTAGAACTTATTGAAGCCGGAAAACTACACTCGGAAGCCATGAAAGCCTTGCTTGAAGAATACCTTAGACCCATGATAGATGCCGATATAGATTATCTCGTTCTTGGTTGCACTCACTACCCATACCTCATCCCAATCCTCTTAAAACTCTTACCTAAAAGCATAAAAATTATAGATTCTGGTGAGGCTGTTGCTAGACAAACGAAAGCCGTTTTAACACAGCATAACCTATTAAACCCTTCATCAAAAAAAGGGAAATCAACATTTTATACCAATGCAAATCCAGAGGTAATTACTGCACTATTAGGCACGTCTCATGATATTGCCTATCTTGATTTTTAAACGTGAGGTTTTGCGTTAGCGGTTGCAACGGCATCCTTTTTTGGTTTGAAGAAAAACATGGGCATTTCTAAGCCTTTGTTAGAGTACAAATTATAGGTAAATTACGATTACCTAAGCCCAAAAAAGATATAGTGGAAAACGCGACCCTTGTGGTAACGCCCTAAAACACAATGCTAGAAGCTTAACTTAAAGCGTTGCTGTTTATTATTTAAACCAGCTGGAATACTTAATATAGTTATCGGCAATACGATTAATTTCACCCGAGAGCAACTCTGGACTCACATCTTTAACCTTTTTAGCTGGTACACCGGCATAGATACTGCCAGCCTCAACCCGTGTGTTTTTAGTAACAACAGCACCTGCAGCTATAATACTATTGCTTTCAACAACACAACCGTCCATAACAATACTCCCCATACCTATGAGTACGTTATCGTGTATGGTACAACCGTGCACCAAAGCATTATGCCCAATGGATACATTATTACCAATATTGGTGGGAGCCGTTAGGTACGTGGCATGAATTACAGCCCCATCTTGAATATTGACCTTATCGCCCATTTTAATGTAATTGACATCGCCACGAACCACAGCACTAAACCAGACACTCCCTTGCTTACCCATGGTGACATCTCCAACAATAGTAGCATTTTCGGCTATAAAACAATCTTCTGGAATTTGAGGCGATTTGCCGTTTACCGGTTTTATTACTGGCATTTGGATGTTGGTTTTAAGTTATTCGTTTTTAGTTATAGGAACTTGACTACTAAGTCTTGATTCTTAAATCTTGGCTCTTGAATCTTGACTAAAAATACAAATTAATTCACTGCCGGACAATGACACTCATAGCGTTTAGGTGCGCAATTGAAGTCGTAACCCAAAGAAAACTGATGAAAACCGCCATTGGTAAATACAATGTCGTTAGATTGATACGTATAGGTATAGGCAAACATGAAGCGATTATAATTAACACCAATAATAGGGGTAATTAGATTGAGTCTTTGAGTTTCTATGGTTTGGGTATCGGTTTTATATTCGGTACCATCTAGACTCTGACGGTATGACAAACCTGCCCAAAATTGTCCGAAATCCATTTGCTTATAAACCTTAGCATTGACATCGATAAGATTTTCTTTAGTCCCGGTTTTATATTGATAAAGCAGCGATGGCTCAAAAGACCAAGAGCTCCCAAAACGGTTAAAAACATAACCTGTGGAGAGTAATAAACGTCTTAAATTACTTGTTACCTCAAGATCGTTATTAATACCAGAATTATTAAGTAAATTTTTAATCGTGCCATGGGCATAAAAATTTATGTAATGGTATGAAAACCCAACATCTAAATTAAAATTGGCTTCACTCTGTACAATACCATCAATATTAGGATCCCGAACAGGCACATCGTTTAAAAATTCGGTTTCATCTAATTTATATTGAATAAATCCTGCACTTAAACCAAAGGACAACATATTTAAGTCGGATACGCTTCTAGAAAACATAAGATGATGGGCATAAGTGAGATACCCGCCCGATTGCGAATGGTAACCATTTTTATCGGTGTAAGCAATACCACCAATAGCCGATTGCGAATCACCAAGCCTACTATTAGCACTTACGGTTAATAATTTAGGCGCATTGTCTTGCCCAAACCACTGTTGCCTTCCCGTTACTCGAATTTTTCCACAATTAGCTGCCCCAGCCATAGAAGGGTGAATTAAATAATAATTATCACTTAAATAATCGGCATAGATGGGGATTCCTTCCTGTGACCTAACAAATTGAAAGCTTAGTAGAGCTACAATTGCAAGAATAAAGCGGTTTAGTTTCATGATATAAAAGCAGATGTTTTGTTAAAGTTATTAACAAACTTAATGAATTTCAATAAAATAGGCTTCATTTACTATCTCTTTTTACAAGATCAAAGACCCTAATCGGTATTTATTAATGCGTCAGTTACTTTAAATTTCAGAAAGGTTAAAAAATACAAAAAACGATATTTCACCAAGTTAGAACACTCATTTTAAGAACTTGAAACTAAAAGAGATTCCCAAAACCAAAAAAGAAAATACCTGTCATTCAAAAAGTTATTAGTCAAACACACCACGTAAAACCAAAATATTAAACATTAAAACCCTATCAATAATATTGATAACTAAGTTTTAGTTTTAGTATTTTTGCAAAAAATAAACAACATGAACACTTTTAAAGTTTCCGTGCAAGAGACCACCAATAATGCGATTGTAAAATTTGAAGTCAATCAATTTATTACCCAACACCAAAGTTTTGAGTTTAATAATATCGACGAAGCAAAAACCTCGCCTTTAGCACAGCAATTATTTTATTTACCATTTGTAAAAAAGGTATACATTTCTGGAAATTTTATAGCAGTGGAACGTTATAATATCGTAGAGTGGAACGACGTACAGGACGAAGTAGCCGAACAAATTGAAGCCTATCTTAATGATGGTGGTATTGTGGTTGAAGACACAGCTGCGGCTAAAAAGGTACCAGTTACAGTATATGCCGAAAGCACACCTAACCCTTCGGTAATGAAGTTTGTGGCTAATAAAAAAATAGTAAACACACTTTTTGAGTTCACAAGCATCGATGACGCCAAGTTATCGCCTTTAGCTACCGAATTGTTTCACTTCCCCTTTGTTAAAAGTGTATTTTTAGATGAAAACTACGTGTCTATTACTAAATATGATATCGCCGATTGGCAAGATATTACCATTGATATTAGAGAGTTTATTAAGTCGTACATCGAACACGGCAAGGAAATCGCAGTCGCTAATGCTGCTGAAAGTTTAGAAAAAACAAACCAACAATTAGATAGTCATTTTGAATCGTTAGACGATACTTCTAAAGAAATTATTAATATTCTTGAAGAATATGTAAAACCTGCAGTGGCCAGTGATGGTGGTAACATACAATTCATATCATACGACGCCGACACTAAAAATGTTAGTGTCCTATTACAGGGCGCTTGTAGCGGTTGTCCTTCATCAACCTATACTTTAAAAAGCGGTATTGAGAACATGTTAAAAGAAATGTTACCAGGAAAAGTCGCTATGGTTGAGGCAATTAACGGATAATCCCAATAATTTTTGTTAACTTTAAGATTCAACTTAAATAAACAAAAATTATGGCAGTATTAAAAGTAATTGAAATTTTAGCAAACTCGGAAAAAAGCTGGGAAGATGCAACAAAACAAGCCGTTAAACACGCGTCTAAATCGTTAAAAAACATTCGATCTGTGTATGTCCAGGATCATAGTGCTAACGTAAAAGACGGCGAAGTCACGGAATTTAGAGTAAATGTAAAAATCACTTTTGAAGTGGATTAATAAAGAACTCTAAAATTAAAAAATGAAGCGTTCCTATTTTGGGACGCTTTTTTTGTTTGATGATGCAAGATTTATTTTCTCTAAAGCAGCTCGCACTAACTGTGGTCTGTAAACTTATCTTTAAAGATACTTGATACACTACCCTGCTTTAATCAATAAAACTTAACCATTTTTTATCATTTCATAGAAGCATTGTTACAAATAGTTAATATTTTTGAATTAAACTTAATTTTAAACAATATGAGGGAATTCGAAAAAATTGACTTTGAAGCCTGGATGGCTTTGGCCGTAGATTACGGACTTAAACTTATAGGGGCCATTGCTATATGGATTATAGGCTCTTGGGTTATCTCAAAACTTTTAAAAAGCATTAAAACAGTTATGTCCAAAGGAAACTACGACGAAAGTCTTCAAGGTTTCTTATCTAATCTTGCTAGTTGGGGACTTAAAATCGTATTAATAATCGTGGTGCTAGGCACTTTAGGTGTGGAAACAACATCATTTGCAGCAATTCTTGCTGCTGCAGGTTTGGCTGTTGGTTTAGCCTTACAAGGGTCCCTTTCTAATTTTGCTGGAGGTGTTCTCATTATGATTTTTAAACCTTTTAAAGTAGGCGATGTTATTGAAGCTCAAGGTGAAATTGGTGGTGTAAAAGAAATTACCATCTTCACTACCAAACTTACAGGTTTATCAAACAAAGAAATTATCATTCCTAATGGATCTTTATCTAACGGAAATATTGTAAACTATACGGTTGCAGGAACCCGTCGTGTAGATTTAACCTTTGGTGTAGACTATGCTTCAGATATTAAAAAGACCAAAGAAGTATTAATGAATGTTTTAAAAGCACATCCATTAGTAATAGAAGATCCTGCACCAACAGTTAATGTTTCAGAATTAGCTGATAGCTCGGTAAACTTTGCCGTGAGACCATGGTGCGCTTCTGGAGACTATTGGACCGTATATTTTGAAGTTACAGAAAACGTAAAAGAAGCCCTTGATGCAGCTGGAATTGAAATTCCTTACCCACATCAAGTTGAAATTCATAAAGAGGCTTAAGACTTTGGTTTTGGCTTTAGCGCCACAAAATCTTTCAAGTAATAAGGTTCAAAATAAGCGACATCTTCGGTGTCGCTTATTTTGTATTTCATATTAGCGATTTCCCCCATAAAGTTCGCCGATGGTAATTTACCGTCTATAAAACGTGCATTGGCATGCTGAATAATGGTTTTTGTTTTTTCTACACCGCTTCCTACGAAGTAAACCAGTCCTTGTTCTAGGTACGCCATGAAAGACGATTCATCTAAAATTTGGGCTTGTGTTTCACGTACCACATTATAATCAATATCATAAACCGCCGAGTACACTTCCATACGTCTAGCGTCTAACATAGCCACAATCACACCACTTTCGGCTTTCACTTGTTGCGCTAAAGCTTCAAGCGTAGGTACCGCTATTAAAGGCTTATTTAAGGCATAGCAAAGCCCTTTTGCTGCCGAAACACCAATTCGCAGTCCGGTATAGGACCCAGGTCCTTTACTTACAGATATCGCTGCTAAATCTTCAGCAGTGATATTACCTGTCTTTAAAACAGCATCGATATACATGTGTAGACGTTCGGCATGCGAATAATTTTTATCATTATCCTCCTTTAACACTAAGGTTTTCCCATCTTTTGACAGCGAAACCGAACAATTCGTTGTTGCAGTTTCAATATTTAAAATGTACGTACTCAAATTAATCTGTTATTGGTTTTCCCATGTAAAAGTCTAAAACTTTTGTCTTAAAAACAAAATCATATTTAGCATTAACTAACGATGATTGTGCATTTACGTATTTTACACGAGCTTGCTCTAAATCAAAAGACGTAATAATGCCAGCTTTAAAGCGCTCTTGGGTATTATTCATAGCTATTTCTTGCGCTTCTAGAGCTTTTTTAGAGGCAACATAAGATTTAAAAGCTGCTTGGGCATCGGTAAAAGCCCGTTGAATATTAGATTCTAAATCTAACTTGGCTTGATCTAAACTTAATAAACTATTGGCTTCATCAATTTTAGATTTAGCCACATTGGTTTTATTTTCAAACCTTGAGAAAATAGGAATGTTTACACTAATTCGAAAGCCGTGTGATTTTTGGGCGTCAAGCTGATCAAAAAAGGAAGCCTCATCCTCGGTAAGATTAGAGAAGAAAGCACTAGAACCGTATTGGTAACCCCCTGTAACATTTGGATAATAACCACTTTTAGAAATTTCGGAATTTAATTGTGCAATTTCCATATTTTTCTCGGCCACTTTAATTTCATTTCGGTTTTGCAAGGCATAATCTAAAACAGGTTGCACGTCGTTATAAAGCAAAGTACTAGAAGGAAAATCTACGTCCATAAGTTGTACATCAAACCCTTTGTAAGGCACTTGTAGGAGTTGCGATAAACTTAGCAAGGCCAAATTGTAATTGTTTTCAGCTAAAGTGACTTCCTGGGCATCCAGGCTCATAGTCGCTTCGGCATCATAAATATTTGCTTTTGGTTGCACCCCTGCATCAACCAAGTCTTTAACTTGTTCCACTTGGTTGGTACTAAATGATAATTGAGCCTTGGCGATTTCTAAACGTTCTTTATTGAATAGTACATTTAAGTAGGCATTCACCACATTTAATGAAATATCATCTTTAATTCTATTGAGTTCTAATTGATTACTCTCTAAGCTTAATTTGGATTGCTTATACAAATTTGTAAGTCGGAAACCATTAAAAATAGTCTGATTCAAACCTATGCCAACGTTGGTACTGTTAGATGTTCTGTTAACAAACTGTCCCGAAAACACCTCTTCGTTTCCAAAGGTCGTACTATGTCCTAAACTCCCACTTAAATTAGGTAGAAACTGCCCTTTAGCTGCAATGACATCCTGCTCGTTTTGTAATAAACTATTCTGACCTTGTTTTACAGAGATATTATTAACTAAAGCATGATTTACACATTCTTGAAGCGTCCATAATTTCTCCTGAGCCATCGACACGGAAGCAATAAGAAAGCAGCCTAATAATATGGTATATTTTAGTGTTTTCATAGGTTTAACGTTTTCTTCTTTTAGAGGCTGCATCATCCTCATTATCTTCTGAAGCTTTATTCCAAACTTTTATTTTATCGCCTTCTTTGACTCCTTTAACAATCTCAACATGGATACCGTCGGATAAGCCCAGCTCAACATCCTGCTTTTTATATTTGTTTTCACCCTCCAAAATTTCCACAAATGGCTTTTCGGTAATACGGTTGTATTGCAATAAAGCTTCACGAATGGCTAAAACTTCATCTTTATTTTCTAATTCAATTTCGGCATTAGCACTATATCCAGCTCTAATATTCGATTTGCCATCAATTTTTACATCGGCTTTAATGGTAAACTGTACGGCGCCATTTTCTTCAACGCCTTTTGGTGCTACAAAGGTTAATTTAGCCGGATATTCTTCATCTTGTATGGCACCTAAAACCACTTTTATGTCCTTACCCTCTTTTATTTTTCCAACCTCGGCTTCATCTACTTTACCTTCAAAAATCATCTTGCTCATATCGGCAATGGTGGCAATGGTAGTACCATCGTTAAAATTATTACTTTCAATAACTTGATTACCTTCGCGAACAGGAATTTCTAGAATAGTTCCAGCAATTTGCGCAACTATGTTGGTATTCGATGTTGCTCCACCAGATACCGATCCTTGTTTTATAATCTGATAATCTTTTTGTGCTTGATGGTAAGTTTCTTTTGCTTGCTTATAAGACAGCTCACTATTCTCAAAATCTTGTCTTGAAATCACGCCTTTATCGAATAAACTTTTATTTCGATCGTACAAAATTTTCGAGTTTTCATAAGATAATTTTGCAGTAGCAATTCTACTTCTCGCGCTCACCAAATTTTGCTCGTTAGGCACCACGCGAATGGTCGCTATTAAGGCGCCTTTCTTTACAACATCACCTTCTTCTACCAAAATCTCATCGACAATTCCAGAAATTTGCGGCTTTAATTCAATTTCTTCTTCGGGGTTTAGTTTCCCTGTAGCTACCGCCTTAGTATTTATAGACGTATAAAAAGGTTCTTCCACCTGATACTCCAAAATATCCTTGGAATTGGAATCTTTAAAATATTTTAATACAAAAGCTAATAGTACTATAACGACTATGACTAAAATAATTTTTACGCTTTTTTTCATTGTGTTGCTTATTATTTATTCTTCTCTTAATGCTTCAATGGGTTTAATGCTAGTAGCTTTAGTTGCAGGAATTAATCCAATTAAAGTTCCTATTAACACTAATATGGCTAAGGACACGAAAACGACGGCTATAGATACCGAAGCGTTTACGATAGCGGCATCTTCACCCTGACCAAAAAAGTGATCTAGGGCGATGAGAATCCATCCTCCCGTAATAATCCCTATAATACCAGCTACTAAAGTGATAAAAACGGCCTCAACCACAATTTGTCTTTTTATTTCAAAAGGTGTGGCGCCAAGGGCACGCCGTAATCCAATTTCTTTTGTGCGCTCTTTTACGGTAATTAAAAGGATATTTCCAATGGCAAAAACACCAGCAATTAAAGTCGCAATACCAACAAACCAGGTTAAAAACTGCATTCCTGTTAAAAAGCCAGTCATTTTAGCAAATTCTTTACCCAAATTAAAACTACCAAAGGCACGCGAATCTTCTGGGTGAATGTGGTTTAGATTTTTAAGAAGTAATTTAGAGTCCTCTTCAATCTGTTTAATGTTGTATTCGGGTTTGCCCGTTATCATCATCCAACCAATTTGATCGCCTTTATTGTAAATCTGTTGAAAAGTAGTAAATGGAATGTGTACATCGGTTGTAGGCCCCATATTTACATTACCGGTTTCAAACATACCAACCACCATAAAATTAATACCATTAACATCTAAATACTTTCCAATAGGATCTTCATCAACTTCAAACAATTGCTTGTAAGCATCTTCAGAAATAACGGCTATTTTTTTTCGGTGTTCAATATCACTTTGATTGATAAAACGACCGTGAATTAACTTTTTCTTCTGTAATTGATCTAGTAAAGGATAATCGCCAGCCATTTGAAAACTACCAGACAAAAAGTTTCTGGTTATGACTGTTGATTGCTGACTTCGAGGCAACACAAATTCGATACCTTGAACATTCTCTTCGATTTTCTTAGCATCGGAAAGCGTTAAATTAACGCGACGCCCCTCTTGAAACCCTTTAAACGGCTTTCCTGTATTTTGGCCCCAAATAAAAACAGTGTTCGTGGCGAAATCGCCAAACAATCTGTTAAAGGAGTTTTCTAAACCTCTAGCCGAACCTAGCAGGCCTATTAATAATAAAATGCCCCACCAAACACCTACCATGGTTAAAATAGACCTCAGTTTATTTTTACTCAAGCTATCAAAAACTTCTTGCCATGTATCTCTATCGAATAAAAATCTGAACATCGTTAATCGTTTCTTAAAGCTATTATAGGTTTAATTTCTGAGGCCTTTTTTGCAGGTAAATACCCCGCAATAGCACCCGCAACAATAAGCGTTAGGGTGGCACCAACCACCAAACTATTACTTACACCAGGATCTTTTATGAAATACGCCTCCAAACTAGGTCCCACAAGTTCCAACACACCAACACCTAGTAACAGTCCGATATAGCCTGCAATGGTAGTAATGATTATAGATTCAATTAAAATGATAGACACTATAGAACCAGGAGTTGCACCTAGCGCTTTACGAATACCTATTTCTTTAGTGCGCTCTTTAACCACAAAAATCATGATATTGCTTATCCCAACAATTCCAGCAATAAGGGTTCCGAAACCAATAACCAGAATGATAACCGTTAAACTGGAAGTCATGAGCTCTACCTTTTTGGTGCCCTCAGCCATATTCCACATTCTTATAGCCCGTTGGTCGTCTCTGGCCACATCAAATTTATCCTTTAGCACTTTTTTAATAGAATTTCCAAAAGCTAAAGCTTGATCGTTAGACATTTCAGGGTTATAAGTAAGATGTATGATATCTACAAAATCGTTATTACCATACACAAATTGCGTGGTTGTAATGGGCATATATATCACACTTTCTTCACTATCGCCTTCATCATCGGTAAAAACACCAACAATTTTGTATTGGATACCGCTAAGATTAATGTATTTGCCTAATGGATTTTCTTTATAGAACAAATCATCTTCAACCGTTTTACCAATAACCACGACTTTGGCATTATGATTTAAATCATTTTGGTTAATATACCGTCCCGATTTAACCACATTATTTTCAATAAACATGTATTCGGGATACACACCTCTTAGCTCGTAGTTGTTTTTTTCACCACGGTAAGAAGCACTCACACTTTTATTCACTTTTGAGGTAATGAACTGTACTTTGTCGCCATATTTCTCTTTTATAAGCTCACGATCTTCATTTTTAAATTGGATTTTTCTTCCCACTTGAAGTCCCTTGTAAGCTTTTGTAGTACGTCCAGGAAAAATCACTATGGAATTATTCGCATCGGTACCAAAAGCCTCTTTAAAGGTGTTTTTTAATCCGTTTGCGATACCAAAGAGGATGGCGAACAATAGAATGGCAAAGGCTACGGTAAAGCCCGACATCAAACTACGTGTTCGATTTTTATTAATACTTTGAAATATTTCGCGCCAAAGATCGATATCAAACATACTGCTCTGCTCTAACCTGGTTTACAATGGTATCTTCAAGAATGATCCCGTCGCGAAGGCGCACAATACGTTTACACATATTCGCAATATCTTCTTCGTGAGTTACCATTAAAATGGTTTTACCTTCATCATTAAGATGTTGAATAAAAGCCATAATTTCATGCGATGTCTTGGTATCTAATGCACCTGTGGGCTCATCTGCTAAAAGTAATTTTGGGTTTGCAGCTAAAGCTCGCGCAATGGCCACACGCTGTTTTTGACCTCCAGAAAGCTCTTTAGGCAAGTGATGTGCCCAAGAAGAAAGTCCTACTTTTTCCAAATGAAAAGCAGCCTTTTCTAAGCGTTCCTTTCGTTTTAAACCCTGATAATATAAAGGCAATGCTACGTTTTCGAGCGCATTTTTATAATTGATTAAGTTAAAGGATTGAAAAATAAATCCTAAAAACTTGTTTCTATATACTGCGGCTTTTTTTTCTGTGAGGTTTTTTATGGGTAAGCCATCTAAGATATACTCGCCTTCGTCGGCTTCATCTAGCATGCCAATAATATTAAGAAGTGTAGATTTTCCAGAACCTGAGGATCCCATAATAGCCACCATCTCGCCTGCTTCAACAGCAAGATCGATACCCTTTAAGACATGTAAACTAGAATCGCCTATTTTGTAGGACTTGTGAAGCTGGCTGATTTTCAACATTTCTATATAAATTTTTCTGGCTAAAGACTTTGTAGTAAGACTAACAACACAAAGAAATGTTACAATACTGGGTAAAAAAATTTATTATTCTTTTTTTAACGTACGGTATTTTCTAAATATAAAATAGCCCAATCCAGCGACTAGCACATAAGGTATGGCCATAAGGTATACAATTCCATCGTTAATACCTTGTGCAGCAGACTGTCCATCTGCAGTTTCTAAAACGGCACGACACATGGCACACTGTGCTGAGGCTTTAAAAAAGCAATCACAAAAAAATAATAATACTATAAAAAAACGTGTTTTCATGTAAACCGCATTAAACGTAATAGGGAGAAATCATAATATAAACAACCACACCTGTAACAGCAACATAAAGCCATAATGGAAAGGTGATTTTAGCAATTTTTTTATGTTTTTCAACCTGATTTGAAAGTCCGCATAAAAAAGTAATCAACACAAAAGGAATGACTACAATGGATAAAACTATATGGGTAATTAAAATGAAATAATACAGATACTTAATAAGTCCCTCGCCTCCAAATTTTGTAGAATCGCTAGTCATATGATAAGCCACATACATTACTAAAAATAAGGTTGAAAGTATTAAGGCAAAAACCATCAGTTGTTTATGACGCTTCACCTTTTTTTTCTGAATTGCTAAAAAGGCTAAAACAAGCACTAAAGCAGTAAGGGCATTAATGGACGCATAAATTGGTGGTAAAAACGATAAGGGCTCGACGTTCGGAATCTTAACTCCAAATAATATGGCAACCACTACAGGAATTAATACAGACAATACCATGATTAATCTGTTATACTTTTTTTCATTTAGCATCATACTTGAGTTACTCATATTCTGTAATTGTAGGTATTAATTACTCGTTTAATAATTTTTTGATATCGGCTTTAAGAGCACTAATTTCCTCTTTAACACCATCTTCATCCACCACTTCTTTTTCTGAAACGATACCTCTATAGTAAATAATTGGGTTTCCAAAATCATCTTTTCTAGAACGAATGAAACCATTTTTATCAATTAAGCCAAAATTTCCAGAGTGTTCAAACCCTCCAACAGCATCATCATCTTGAGCACTATAAAGATTAAATCCTTCATTGGACAACTTATAAATAGCCTCTTTATCACCAGTCATTAAATGCCAATTAGGGTTGATAATACCATAATTATCGGCGTAAGCTTTAAGCACTTCCGGGGTATCGTAATCTGGATTGATGGTAAAGGAAGCCACACCAAAGTCTTCAAAACCTTCAAAAGTATTTTGAATTTGAATAAGATTAGCATTCATACGCGGACAAATGGTTGGACAAGTCGTGAAAAAGAATTCTACAACGTAAACTTTACCTTCATAATCTTTGTTAGTAATGGTGTGACCATTGTGATCGGTAAACGAAAAATGAGGCACTTTTTTAGCCTCTCCATTAATTTCGATAAATGCCAAATCAGAAACCTCTGCTTTACTATCATTTACAAAATCACTTCTGCTTTCGTTTCTAATGACATCCTTATTGGTAATTCGATCTACAATTCTAGGAATGAAAAGAATTCCAAAAACAAGAATGATAAAGGCTATCCCAATGTATGAATAGTTATTTTTCTTCATTTTGACTATTTAAATCGTTTGCACGTCTGGTATCTGAATTAAATTCTCCTTTGCGCTTTTGACGGTATTCGGTAAAGACTATACGCAAATCGTCACTCATTTTATTTTTAATTTCGGCCACCTCGATACAGTTATAGGCATTTAATCGGTATACGGGTTTATTCTTTTCAATCTCGGTATCGGTTCTATCGTCCAGTCGTCCTCGTTGATTCAAATCTTTATCCACTAAAAAGATATAATCGGTTGCTAAACCAGCATCGAGGTCTTCACTACTTTTTAAACTATAAAACACCCGCTTTATATCTTGTGGCTCACCAAAAACAAAATGCCAGAACCGCATATCCTCATAGGAATTAATTTCGGCTTGTAATTTTTTAACAGCATCCTCTGTGCCTGTAGGCATTAAAATAACAATTTGAAAGCGTTTAAACCCTTTAAACTTATCGTATACCAGTTCTTTTAAATTAGAAGCGGCAATGGTTTTACTTAAAGGTTGAGCACCCAAAAAACCAAGTACCGTAATATGATCTTTTAGCTCGATTAGCGTATCGGAATCTGAAGTAAAATGCTTCAATTCTACCACCGATTCGTTTACAATATCCAGAGGCTGATAGTTATGAGTAGCGGGGTACAAAAACAATAAAAAAGTGACGGGAAGGAAAAATAATATTCCTAAAATCACATACCGACTTACTTTTTTATAATCCATTAACCATCATTTTTATAGCCTTTTTTAATGCTCTGCAAAAATAGAAAAAGGTGGTTAAAAAAACCACCTTACATCTCTATTTAACACTTAATCTGTGCGCTAACAAGCGCCAATTAATTTTAAAAATCTCTTTTTATATAGCCTTCATCATATACGCTAAATACGTATCCGCCCTCTTGCAATAAAATAAACACCAAATAGGCTATTAAGAAGATAGCCGTCCAAACTACAGCACGTCTCAATCCAGGAGTTTCATCACGCATGTGCATAAAATCCCAAGTGATATAATAAGCTTTTACAATGGTTAGGATGATGAAAATCCAGTTTAAGGCTTTCATTCCAAATATATGGCCCATTAATATTTCGGGTTTAATAATACCTAAAATAACTTCAATAACCGTTACTATAGTTAACAAGATTAATACTCCCCAAATTTTTTGAGTATTCGATTTGAATTTTAATGCGCCTCTAAATATTTCTAATTTATGATCTGTTGCCATATTAAGTCTATTTTTGTTTAGATTCCCGTTTTCACGGAAGTAAAAAAAGTATCTATTTTATTAAACCAGGTAAAAGAATGTAAATACAAATACCCAAACTAAATCTACAAAGTGCCAATATAGTCCCACTTTTTCAACCATTTCGTAGCTTTTACGTCTTTCATAAGTTCCAATAACAACGTTGAAAAATATGATGATGTTTAAAATAACTCCTGAAAACACGTGGAATCCGTGGAATCCTGTTATGAAGAAAAAGAAATCTGCGAATAAAGGCGACCCATATTCATTTTCATGAAGGTTAGCGCCTTCAACAACTTTTACACCGTAGGTTTTAATCAGTTTTATAGACTCTTCTCTTGACAGTACAGTTTTATGACCTTCTTCTGTTAAAGTTTGCGTTCTAACTAAAATATTATCGTTTGCTTCTAAACCATGTAAAACTTCATCAACCGTAAAACTTGGTAAGCTCCCTTCAGACACGAACCAAAGTCCGTTTTTATTCTCTTGTTGTACACGTTCTGCATGAGTATCAGCAATAGCAAAATCACCAATAGCGACACGATGACCTTCGGTATCAACAAACTGCAAAATATTACCGCCTTTAGTTTTTACCGCACCATATTCACCTTTAATAAAGGTATTCCATTCCCAAGCTTGAGAACCAACGAAAATTAAACCACCAATAATCGTTAAAAACATATAGATGGTAACCTTGCTTTTATTTAAGTGATGCCCCGCATCTACGGCTAACACCATAGTTACCGACGACATAATAAGTACAAAGGTCATGAAAGCCACATAATACATTGGAGCGTCAACACCATGTAAAAAAGGAAAGTGAGTAAACACTTCATCGGCAATTGGCCATGAATCAATAAATTTAAATCTTGAAAATCCGTAGGCTGCTAAAAAACCCGAAAAAGTTAATGCATCTGAAACGATGAAAAACCACATCATCATCTTACCATAACTGGCTTTTAAAGGTTCATTACCACCCTTCCATGTTTGGTCCGATCCAGCGTTTACAACTGTAGTACTCATATATAATGGTTGTTATTTAAAAGTTGCACAAAAATAATCATTTTATTCATCTGACGAAATATACGCCTTGAAATTTTAAACTATGATAATTGTCAGTTTTACTGGGTGTTAGCCGTTAAAATTATCAAAAAAAAGAATTAAGACTAAAAATTATCTTACAAAGTAAAGGAATAAAAAGAGGTAAACCCACAGAATATCAATGAAGTGCCAAAAGGTTAAAGCCAACTCAAAACCGAGCATATTACTAGCGCTATAACGTTGTTTAAATTGATTAAAAATTACAACCGTTAAACAAATAAGTCCTACCACTACGTGTAGAATATGTACCACGGCAATTAAGTAAATATACGACATGGTAACATTACTTGTAGGACCTGTGAAGTTGTATCCTAAGTCTATTATTTGTTGAAATCCTGCAAATTGATTATATATAAAAAACAGCCCTAAAGCTAATGTCATTAACAACCACAGCATGGTCGCTTTATTTTGGCCCGCTCTTAATGCTTTTTTAGCCAGTATAAAAGCAACACTACTTAAAACGATACATACGGTGCTAATTAAAAAGGCATTGGGCAATTGGAAATCTTTTAACCAATCTGGTCGGCTACTACTTACCACGAAGGCACTGGTCCAACCAGCAAACGACATTATCAATGAAATGATTCCAAACCAAAGCATCATTTTTTTTGCTCTGCCAATTTTCTCTTCTTTAGTCCCTTGGGTTAAATCCATGATTATCGTATAAATTTATCTATAACGTAAACAATTTGAATAAGTGTAATGTAAGACACACTTACGAGCATTAATTGTCTTGCAGCTTTCTCGGTCATTTCTCTAAACAGTCGCACAGCATAATGCAGCATGAATAGTCCGCACAGAAATACAATAACTGCTGCTACAACCGAAAGTTTTAATTCGCCTGTAAATCCAAAAACAGGAATAATAGACACAATAATGGTCCATATGGTATACATGATAACTTGTACAGCTGTTCCGCGATCTTGTTTTCCAGTAGGCAACATAAAGAAGCCCCCTTTTTTATAGTCTTCAAATAAAAACCAACCTATAGCCCAGAAGTGTGGGAATTGCCAAAAAAACTGTAAAGCGAATAAAGTTCCTGGCTCAATACCAAAATTATCGGTTGCAGCAACCCAGCCTAACATAAAAGGAATAGCTCCAGGAATAGCTCCAACAAATACCGAAATAGGTGTTTTGGTTTTTAACGGCGTATAAACACAGGTGTAAAGAAAAATAGAAATCGCACCAAACATAGCGGTTTGCTTGTTTATGGTATACAGAATAATGATGCCGAGTAAAGTAAAAATAGATGCTATAATAAAAGCGGTATTAACAGGCATACGTCCAGAAGGAATTGGTCTGTTTTTTGTACGGTCCATTAGGGCGTCTAAATCTTTTTCTATAATTTGATTGAAAGCATTGGAAGCACCAACCATGAAATACCCTCCAAAGGCTAATAACACGAGCACTTTAAGATCAATAACATCGACACCTAACAAATAGCCTGCAAGCGATGAAAACACGACGCTTAGAGACAAGCGCATCTTGGTAATCTCCTTAAAATCTGAAATAACAGTAGGTTCTTGTATGGCTGATTTTGAACGACTCAATATAATTTTCCTTGACGGTTTTTTTAATGCGAGTGCAAAGATACTCTATAAAAGCATTTTAGCAAGCCGAATAAAGTTAAAATAACAGGTTGCAAAAAAGGAGGATAAAATCAAAAATCGAAATACCAATTAAACAAATCGGAGCGCACACCCACTGTAAACCACACGGTATTATTTTTATAGGTGGTAGATGTGGTAGCATTAGGATCGAAATCCCTGAATGTCACATCACCAAAAATTTTCATATTGGAAGCTGTATTTAGCAAATAGCCCGCTTGAAAATTCCCGTTAAAGATATTGGTTCTAATACCTTGACCAACCTCAACACCAGTATCATAAGGGCGTTCAAAATAGTCTCTATAGATATCACCACCATAACTAAAATCATCTACACCATCGTTAAAATCGAAGCCGCGAACACCAAAAATAAGTTTAGCATTGGCAAACCACCTTTTATAATGGTACCGCCCTATAATAATGGCTTCACTAAAATTAGAGTTCCACAAATGTGCCATGGACTGGTTACTATGCGCATAATTAAGCACAATAGTATTATGAGAATAGGTATAAGGGCGCACGCGATTGTACTCAAATTGCAGTAACAAATTATCAACTTTAAAGGCATCAAAATATTTTATACCCAGTTGGTATCCGTATTTGTTCTTATAACTTTTTTCACCTCCTGTGATGTCTGCAAGCGAGAATTCATCCAAAATAAACTGTCCGTATAAGTAAATATTATCATTCCACTTATATTTAGCCGTGGCTCCCATAAGTGCATTACCTGCTCCTTGACCTGTTTCAAATTCTATAGCTCTATAAAATATAATCGGATTTAAATAATTCACATCAAAACCTCTATCATTGGAATTATCCCAAACTACCGATTCAAAAAAACCAAGGTTTAAACGTTTGGATACATTCCAGCTTAAAAAATGATTGCCTATATATTTTCTTTTGAAAGCTTTATCTTCAACAACTTCGTCACGAACATCCATAAGCCACATCCAGGTATTGGTATATTTCATTTTCCAAAATGTGGTATTAATTTTGAAAAAGACTTGCGGACTCGCAACATCACTCAAAACTAGAGAGCGGTAGCCGTCTCCAATAAAGGATTTACCATGTCCAAATTGAAAATTAAAATATTTAGAAGGTGTATAAGACAAGTAAGCTTCGGCAACAGGATAATCATAGGCATCAGTTCTGTAACGCTTAGCAATACCACGCCCAGGGATAATAGCAGGATCGGGACCAAAAGCTTTAAGAGTTTCTGCATAGCGATTAAAATAATCGGCAAACCGGCCTTGACTTTCTAGAAAGGATGTATAAAAACTAAATTTATCACCAAAACCACCTTGTACAACAATCCCCCTAGTATTATTATAGGTATAGCTAAAATCGGCATCGCTATCTTTACCAACTTGTAGATCAAAAATAGGATCGATAGTAAACCAATAATTGTTGGTTTGCAACTGAACAAAGTGCTCATTCCAAATTTTTCTTCCTACCCAAGTTTTTCTTTCCTGAACCAGCTTTTCATTTTCTGCCTTAAAATCATAATATTTTGAAACCTCTGAGTAAATAAACGGCTTGGCACTAGTATGACTGTTTGTACCAACAAGATTCATCTCTTTATCGAACTTCGCATATTCGCTATGCACAAAGGGAATGTTTAACTGACTTTTATAATTTGGTTTGTTAAAAGCACGTGTTTGAGCTGTTACACTGTCAAATTCTCGCTTAGCTTGCTCCTCTAATGCTGTCAACTTATTAACTTTAGCCAAATCTTGAGAAGATACGGTTTGATTTACTAAAGGGATTTTTATAGGAAATGAATACTGTTTAAAAGTATTTCTAGAATTATAGGTCGCTGGTATAATAGTTGGTAAGGTAGAAAAAACACGAATGGTTTCTTTTTTTAACTCATCATACATGGCATCAATATAAATCACACGAAAGGTTCCTGTGGTATCTAGTTCAAAAAGTACGACTACTTCACCTTTATAGTTTTCTTTATAAACCCGTTCTGGAACTTGGAACTCATTATAGATATGATTAAACACACTTTGATCAAAACACTGTTGAAGCGAATCAATAGATACCGATAAACATTCAGGGAAAACAGGTGGTTTTTCTTTTAGAATAGTGCTTTGTGCATGCCCTTTAACCTGAACAATAAGTAGGATAAGTACAATGAATTGCTTCATGTTTGTTTGGATAGAATGGTTTCAGAGCGGAAAGATACTATATTTTTTATATTCCTAATTTAAAGTATGCCGTATTGATGGGGTTGATTATAAAAAGAAGACGGTTAAAATTTATTAAGCGAGCCGGCTTTAAAGTAGAACTTATCAAAACACATTTCGACAATAACCATTAGGGTATTTCGACAAACTCCATTTAACACACCATTTCTTTTTAAGATAGCATACTTTTTAACTCATTATTGTACTTGAAAAACTATAGGCAAAGTATATACCACCTCAACATGCTTATCATGCTGCCTACCTGGAGTCATTTCTGGAATAAAGTTAATAACCCGTTTGGCTTCTTGCTCAAGCTCTGGATTAGGAGCACGCGTTTTAACATTGGTAACATGGCCTGTTTTATCAATGGTAAACTGCACTTGAATACGTTGACGCCCTGTTAATCCGTAATCTGAAGCTATATCGCTACCCTCAAACTTCTTTTGAACAAGTTGAGTGATTTTATCGGACATACATTTTTTCCTAGCTTCATTCCCATCGGCCTTTTCACAGCCAGGATAAATTGGAGCTTCTTGTATGGCTACAAAAGAAACAGGTTCATCATCGATAGGCTTTTCCACTAAAGGTGGAAGTGTTTCGGGGCTAACAGACTCGGTTGGTATTTCTTTTTGAATATCCTCAAAGAAAGGAGCCTCAGGTTCATCATTTTTGATGACTTCAAAAGACACAGGTTCTTTTTGGGTTCTCTTTTTAATGGGCTCTACTATTTCTGGCACTATTGTTTTAATACGTGGCACCTCCACCCATGCCAACTCATCAATAGGAGGAAAATCGTTATCAACTTTTGGAATGGTCGTTTCAAAATTCAATTCTAACAAACCAAAAACAACCAACAAACATAAGATGACTCCTACTTGAAAATAAATGGTGGTGTCTTTTTTTAAATTCACATCATGCTTTTGTGACTTTTTCAAGGTTTTACTGTCCTGATACCTAAAATCATGATTTTTACTTTGAATCTTCATAATATTATCAAATTAAATGTTAATAATATCCTAAAGACACAAGAAGCATACCAAAAAAAAGAAATCCCGCTACAATGCTATTGTAACGGGATTTAATTTATTATTTAGATTACACGAGGGTAACCTTGTATTAGAAAACCTTAATCTTGAACTTGGAAGATAATTGGTAAAGAATATGGAACATTTACCGGCTTACCACGTTGCTTTCCAGGTTGCATTTTTGGTAATAAATTAATTACACGAGCAGCTTCTCTTTCTAAACCAGGGTGTGGCGCTCTTGCTCTAACACCTGTAATAGATCCAGTTTTATCAATTTTAAAGATTACGTTAATACGTTGTCTTCCAGATAAACCTAACTCACTAGCTAACTCGGTGTTAAACTTTTTATTTACAAACTGAGATATCTTTTTAGACATACAGTCTCTTTTCTCATTATTGGTTCCTTTCTCACAACCAGGAAAAATTGGCACATTTTCAATAACTGAAAACGGCACATCAACATCTTCTTCTACCTCTTCAACTTCAACCTCTTCAACCTCTACGATTTCAGTTTCTTGATCAACCTCTGTAGATTCGATTACAGTTTCTTCAACTTCAACCTCATCCTCAACGATCTCAATAACTTCTGGTGCTGCAGGTGGTGGTGGTGGCGGTGGTGGTGTTTGTATTTGTTCTGTTAATGGAATATCTTCTTCTAATTCCTCATCCATATTCACCATTCCAATATCTATATCTTCCTTATCGTAAGTTTTATAGTTTATTGCATAATTTGTAAGAAATAGCATTAGTGCTAGGCCAACAGCAAAGTATAATGAACTGTTACGTCCAACATTTGCTTTGGGATTTTTTTTAAGTTCCATAATTTAATTCATTTATCAAGATTGCTAAAATAACTATTTATTTACCAAAATAACAAGCGTTTCAAAAGTTTTTAACGCAGGACTTTGTTTTTAACTATTAGTATGAAAGATGCTAGAAGGGCGCCAAGGGTGTTTACTACCATATCATAAACATCTAACGACCTAGAAACCGTCAATGTACCTTGTAACACCTCAATAATTATACCAAAAACCACTGCAAAAATAAGCGCGTAACCCACAGCCGATTTCTTGGTGATTTTAAAAGTAAGCAAGAACGTTGCAAACCATAAAATAGTTAAGAGACCATAGGCCAAAAAATGAAAAATCTTATCACCATAAGAAACGCCTATATCAGGAACTTGCTTAATGGTGATAAGACATACTGTTGCTAATAAAACAGTATAGCTTACTGTTGCAATAGGTACAATTTTTTTAAGCACCTATTAAGCTTTTATAATCTTCAGAAGAAAGCAAACCTTCAGCTTGGGATAAATCTGAACATTTCACTTTAATCATCCATCCATCACCATAAGGGTCTGAATTTACTTTTTCTGGTTCATCTTCTAATGCCTCGTTAAACTCAATAATTTCACCTGCTAAAGGCAAAAATAAATCAGACACGGTTTTAACAGCTTCCACTGTACCAAAAACTTCATCGGCATCTAATGTTTCATCTAGAGTTTCTACCTCCACATAAACGATATCTCCTAATTCACTTTGTGCAAAATCTGTAACGCCTATCGTAGCGATATCGCCCTCTAATCTAACCCATTCGTGATCTTTAGTGTACTTTAATTCTGAAGGAATATTCATGTCTAATATTTTAAGTTAATAATTTACAACAAATGTATTTATTCAAATGTTAAATTCAAACAGCTTTTCTGTTAATTCCCAAAATTATAACGAATTGTTAGCCCTGACCTTACAGTTGTTTGCGGGAATGCTGTAGAAATGGCATAATCTGAAAATGTATAATCAAAATAGAAGATCCCTGTTAGGTTTTTACTAAAGGCATAATCGGCAGTATATTTTACACCCCAAATGGTTTGCCCTGAAGTAATTTGATTATTATCTAAATCCAAATACCTCACAATGGTTTTATTATCTCTTACCGAAACATCGGCCTTCATATTTAAATCACTAATTATACGTTTCTGTGGACCTGCCAATTTAGATCGGATGCGTAAATCTTTAATACGGTACCCCAATCCTAATATGTATTCATTACCATGAACTTCGGTCATTAAATTATTATCAAAACTCAGGGACAGCAATCGATCTTTTTTAATTTCGGCTAATATTTTAACCGAGTTTTTCATTTCCATGTCAATGCGCATAAGCGGACTAAACATTTCGGTTAAATTGATATTGCTATAAAGCGTTTCATTTTTATAATTTCCAGATTGATCTAAAGCCTCGGCTGGTTGATTCGCATAAGGGGTACCTGGTATAGGTTTTTCATTGTCCGTTGGATCTAAATTCAGATTTAAATTCGTTGAAAACTGATTGATGGTATACGTGGAACGGTAACCATGGGTTAGGGAGAATCGTTTAAAGTTCTTTTTAAACCACCCAAATTTCATGAACCCCGTATATTTCAAATCCCAGTTCGGGATAGGCACATTTCTAAATGTTTCGGTTGTAATGTTTTCAGCATCTTTCCCTTGGTAAGCCGCTAAAAATGATGGTAATAACACCTTTTGATTATTCTTTCCAAACCCTAAAGGATAGCCTTCTGCATCTCTAGCGTAATTGGTTGTACCGTAAAACGCTTCCGCCAAGCGATCGGCTATTTTTATTCTATTCGTCCTAAATTCGCTAAAGGATTCTGAAGTTATTTCATCACTAACTTGAAAGGCTGTTTTTATTAATAGCGTTGAAATATTAAAGTTACCAAAGGTATTAGGTGTTAATGAATAATACTCATCATTTTCTACCCTATAATTTTCGGAGTAATTCTCATAATATGAACGGTTTCCTAGAATATCAATTTTTAAATCTCTTACAGGCTGTAAAGACGCCGAAACATCTAACTGCTTGGTTTCAGTGGTTGTATACTGCTGATTAAATTCTGGAAACACCGTTAACCACCCGCGTCTAGCCGCCTTGTAGCGCACATCGCTTTGTCCTCCAAAAATAAACCCTAGTGTTGGTTTTGTGGTACCGAGGAAACCAGGTGTTTGAACATAACCCGGTAGAAAGGTTCCGTTATTTTCAGAATAATTAATTTGAATTCTTTTAACGCTTGTTAAAATATCGATAGCGGCATTTAATGCTTTTGTTCCGGCTTGCCCTTTGGTTTTTGGCTGCGCACTTCCTTCTTTACCTTCAGGATTAGTAGCTGGTCGTCCTGGCGCCCTACGTTGCCTAGCCCGGCTAATAGGTTTTTTTGTTAAACCAATGTATTTATATAATCGATTCATATCCATAGACGAATTAATGTTATGGACATTGGAATTCTGTACCGTATTCCCCAAGTCATATAATTGCCCGTTTAACTCTACATTACCAAATAGATCGGACCCTTTTTGCCACTGGAAACTTCCCGTATATTGGTAGGTAAGATCTAAAAAGCTAAAGGTTGGTATTTTATTAATGGGCACTTTATAGGTAAGCCCTAAATTTTGCATCTGGCGGTTAGGATCTCCAAAATCTAGCATGCCATCCCAAACATCTAAAGTATTATCCTGTTCCCCGGCAATTAAATCATCATTTTTAAAATAGTTTCGTACAATATTATTATTAGTAGCCGTATAATTTAACTGTAAGGATTTGGTTAAATTATAATTTATTGTGTACTGAAAATCGAACATATAATTTCTTCGATACAATTCTTCTATGGCGATATTATCACCCGTAAGATCTACCTCTCTAAATTTTTGTCGGTTAAACTGGCGGTTTAAATCGGAGTTCACTGTAAAACTAGCTGGTAATAGATTTAAGTTGAAATCCTTTAATATTTTCCAATACTTACCTGTAAACAACGAATCGTTCTTTTGAAAAGGCTCGATAACCAGAGGCTCAAAATTATGGGCATAATTAGCCCCTAAACGTAAAGTTTTATTAACAGAGTTCTCAATTTCAAAATCCCGATGTTCAATTTTATTATAAGAATAATTAAGCGTAAAATTTTCCACATCATAAAAACGAGGTTTCGCATCGGTAGTACGCACCTTTCTGACGCCTATAAAGTTAATACTGTGACGCATGGTGTAATCTTCCGACTGTTCTTTAATACGTTCTCTTTCGGCAGCATCATTAGCAGCATCCAAACGTGATTCTAACGTTAAATCTTTATATAACTGATCATATTTAGGTGTAATAAGAGCTTCACCTCGACCATAATTAAAAGGCAATTGTACGCCCCATTTTTTAGGTAATAGCTGCCCCACATTCACATTGGTAACCACATCATATTGCTGAACATCTTCAAGACTACGTTGGCTTGGCCCTTGTTCTAACGACCCAAAACCAGAAGTGCTTTGACGCCCTGTCGCGCTTATGTTTGCAAAATCTGCAATATTGGAATCCATGCTTACCACAGTCGCCCAACCGCCTTGATTGTCCAGATCTGACATGCGTAACTCGTTAAACCAGATTTCACCGCAAACATCATTGTTAGTAGCATTCTTAACACCTACCATGAGCGTTCGAATATCACCAAAGTTGGGATTTCCCTTTATGGCCACACGATGCTGCCCTAATTTATAGCCTAGAAACGGATCGTTTACCAGTTGAATATCATCGCCTATGACATCATAGAATGTTAAATCGCCATTACCATTAGAAATGCTTTTAGCTTTAATTTTACCTAAAACTTCAATAGGTAAGTTTATTTCATTAGCTGTTGGCCACAACTCAGATCCTGAGACTTGTAACGGGATTTCAATTTGATAGTAATTTTCAGTAAGGTCGTTTCCCATACGTATGAATCCTACTAAGTCTTTATCACCTATGGTTCCTACAGCAGCATCTTGATCTTCGGCATGCATAAACATACGCATCCGTTTGTATTGACGCATGTCTAAATTGATATTTTTGTAGACACCTCTTGAGTCTTTGGCCTCTAAGCCACACACTTCAATCACTAAAGATTGTTCATTTTGGCGAACAACGGTGTTGTTATTAAACAATTGTTCTGGAACAATGCCTGGCGGACTCTCGTAACGGCCTTCGTTTTCTAAAGTACCTATAACACCAACTGAAAACTCGGTATTAGGGTCGCTAGGATCTGGATCATTTTCATCTAAAGGTAAGGTATAACGTCTCCAGTCGCTTCGTACTAAATCGAGGGTACCAAAACGGAAAACGGTGGGTTCGGTAAATTCTTTTAAATAAATTCTTGAAAAACGAACCGATCTTAAATCTGAAATATTCCCAACAGATTTAGCATGTGCTCCTTCAACAGGGACTCTAAACTGATACCACCTTACATTTACAGATTGCCCATTTGGTAATTGTCGGGGGCGCTCTTTATAATCTCTTAAAAACTGTTTTAAAGGGTTACTATCAGGTAGATTGTTAAATTCGACCTCGGTAATTGGTAAATTTTGACGGTTTAGATCTAACTCATACTCGTAATAACTATCTATGGTATTCATGGTGTTATCACGGTTAATATCTTCAACATCGGGTTGTGTGTTGGCACCGCGGTCTGTGTTAGAAAAACTGTCCGGGGTATTACCTTCTACCCCATTATATTTTTTATAACGATCGAAAATATTTCCATCGGCATTTAAAAAATACACATAATTATCGTTAGAAGGATCTGCTCCAAACTGCGCTCCAAATGCCATAGCTTCTTCGGCATCATTATAACCATCGTAACCTACATCTTGATTAATTCGCTCCTGCCCTGTACTATCGAAGGCATACACTAAAGACTGGTTTTGTGGTGTTACCGTTCCCCAAGCTGTAGGTTGTAAAAAACTAACATCGCCATCTTTGGGCAAGCCATTTTCATATAACTTTTTCCCATCTTTTATAATATCTTCTGATATATTTCCTAAGTTAAAAACCAGCTTACCTCCAGGATTATTCGGATTTTCTTGAAAGGGATCTTGCACCCAAAAATCGATATACTCTACATTTTGTTGTTCAAAATCTGTTGAAGTAATTTGTCTTGTAATTCCAGCCCAGCTTTCTTGCGGATTATTTAGCACCTCACTAGCTGCATTAGGATCAAAGTTGTAAGGTCCTCGTTCGTTAGGATAATAGGCTAGATCTAAAGTAAACAGTACAGAATTTTGCCCTTGTACCAAATCTCTATCTGGAAATAATTCATTTATAAATACGCGACTGGTATACAATCCAGAAATATCATCATCGGTCATACCATCGGGACGTTGACTACTGTAAAAAACAGGATCGATAGAATACCAGTTTAACATGGCACGTTGGTATCCATTTTGAATACCATTATCATCTTCATTTGGATTGCTCGGAATATTTAAATCTAAAGGTCTACTAGACAAAAACCATGATAATTGCGACTTTAAATCGATGCTGTTTTGAGAACCTTCGAAGTCGTCTATATACGACGTGGCTTCTCCATTTAAATCGGTGCCTTTAGGAGCTCCAGGAGACAGGTAAGCGAATTCCCCTCTTAAGGAAATATTCGATTCTACGTCGGTATCAATATTTGGTAGTTTATTAACTAATCGCGTTAAAAAAGGCACTTTAGTCGCGTAATTACCATTAACACCGAAAATAGAGTTGTTTATTGATTCTGTTCCGTAGTTTGCTTTTTGTGTTACAGGGCGCTCATTAAGATTTAAAAAGGTACCGCCTAAAACAAAATTATCATTAAACTTATGTTCGACGTTAAGCCCTGTAAAACGCCTTGTTTGTTGTCCGAAAACTGCATTATTTTCTGTCGAAACCTCAATAGGTGTATTAGACGCTTTTAGAGCTTCATCTAAAATTTGCACCCTTCCCAATTGGTAATTAACGGTATAGTCTATGCCTTCCACTAATACACGTCCCCCTGCTGTTACACGCACAGAACCTCGGGGCACATTAAACGAACCAATTGGAATACCATCGCCGCCAGTAGATTTATAGCGGCCATTTAATTTAAACTTGTTTTTTTCTACGTAATCTAAAGCTTTGGTTTTGGTTTCAGAATAAAGTTTATCAAATACATATTTCTTTTGGTCGTCGTTATAAGACGTATCATCTTCATAATTACCACCCCCAAGCACATTAAAGAGATACTCTCCAAAAGGCTCGGCGCTTGTAAACACAATTTTACCATTTGTAGGGATAACGGTTACACCTGGAACAAAATCGAAAAAACCATCACCACGGTTTTGTGGATCGTTATTAAAATTTAATTTATCCAAATTGAAAACCCTTAATAAAGGTACATTTTCAATCAAGTCCTTTTCATCGGTATTATTACCTATAGGGTTTCCATTGATATCGTTAGCAAAATCACTACCTACAGGTTTTATAAAGTTTAAAGGTGTTGCTTCGTTATAAAAGATATTCAATTTAAAATCTTCCACACTAAGATTATAAGCCCCGGTGTCGTAAATATTTTTCATCATTAAATCCCAAACCGGCTGATTCACATTGGTCACACTACTTTTTAGCATTTTAAGTAGTAGCGCAGAATTAACCACATTGGTAACATTTCCATTGTTATCGGTATCTACATCGGTAGCATCGACCCCATCGTTAGCAAATTCTCCAACCTGATACACCTGACCTGCTATGGTATATTGAAAAGCCACAGCTAAAACTTCATCGTTACTTAAACGCTGATTTAATGAAATATAACCTAATTCTGAATTTAGAGTATATTCTTGACCTTCAATTAATTTTCTAGCATTTTCAAGTTTAGCATAATCAGGGCCTTCATTAACGTTTGGTACTAGAATACCAGATTGCACGGTAGCAATATCTCTAACAGCTGTGGTAAGCTGTGATCCAGGCCCACCAATATTGGTTGGATCGAAATCGTTATTACCATTGTCTGGAAAGGCTCCTGGCCCCACATTTACAAAACCATTAGGAGGTGTTTGCAAACCAATTCTATCCGATTCCCCTAAATCTTGTAAGGCTACAACGTTTCGTACATTTTCGGTGCGATTGCTTCGGTTGGTTACCCAAACTTCTAAACGTTTAATTTGTAAACCTTTGTTGTTTATAAACGGATAGTTAGATAGCGCAGCATCGTAAGTCTCTCTAAAATATTGCGCTAAGAAAAAGTGTCTGTTTTCGTCATAGTCTCTAATAAAAACATCGAACTCTTCAAGGGTTCCACCTCCTTGAGCAACAACGGTATTAGATTGCGATTTTTGTTCAGAAAAAACGCCTGTCACCGTAGTTTTACCAAATTGCAGTTGCGCCTTTACACCAAATAAACTTTGAGCGCCAGTAATTAGGGAGCTATTTAATGGCATACTCACATTACCAACTTCTATTTTCTGAATAATATCATCTTCAGTTGGTGTGTATTCTAATTTTATTAAATTCTGAAAATCGAAAGTAGATTGCGTGTCGTAATTGGCGTTAATTTGAAGACGCTCTCCAACTTTACCTAATAAACTTAAGCTTATTCGCTGATCGAAATCAAAGGTTAAATTACTTCTGTTTCTGGGTGAAAATGACGGATTATCTTGTTTAGAATACAATATTCCCAAGTCCATCTCTACAGAACCTTGTGGTATAATTTCTATTGTATTTCCTCCAAAAATGCTTTCAAAAAGCCCAGATTTGATATAAAACTCCGGCAATAAGTTTCTACGCCCTTCTTCGGCACCTTCCTTTTTACCATCAAAAGCATCAATTTTTTCTTTATAATAAGCTCTTAGGTTTTCTCTAGCTACTAAATCGTAATATTCCTTAGGTGATAATATAATAGGAAAGCGAATGTCATACTCCCCAATTTTTTCGGTGTAAATATATCGATTAGAAACGGGGTCGTAAGTGTATTTAGACTCTACACTTGAAGGTGTTGGCGCTTTTATATTTCCAACATGATACCCTGCCTGAGGCGGAATGGAATCCTGTGGTGTTTCTTGTCCCCAGCCATCTGTAAAACAGCATAGGGCAAAAAATAATAACAAACACGGTTTAATTGATTTATAAAATTGAAGGTTAGTTATTTTCAAAATGAATTATAAATTTTTTAAAGCCTGCTTAATGATGGTTTCGACATTAGCATCTGGTTGGGCTATCATAATCTTATCTACTACACGTTCGGCCTGTTTTTTAACAAAACCAAGAACTTCTAAAGCAGATAACGCTTCATCCTTATTGGTATTGCCTTGCGAAACAGAAACTTCATCAATATCATAAATCTTAATGATTTTATCTTTCAATTCAATAATAACACGTTGTGCTGTTTTTGCTCCAATGCCTTTAATGGATTGAATTAAGGCTACATCACCTGTAGCAATCCCTTCACGAACTTGTTTGGGTGTTAATGACGACAACATGGTACGTGCAATGCTAGATCCTATACCACTTACAGAAATTAACAATCTAAAAATTTCACGCTCGGCTAGACTTGAAAAGCCGTATAACGTATGAGAATCCTCTTTAACCTGAAGGTGAGTATATAATTTTAAATGCTCACCTTCGGGAATTTGAGAGTAGGTATGTAAAGATATATTAAGTAAATAGCCCACGCCGTTACAATCTATAACAACGTGGGTTGGATTTTTATCGGTGAGTTTACCTTGAATATGGGTTATCATCTATGTCAGTTGGTTATCTGACCAAATGTAATAAAATTATTTTCATTGGAAATACAATGAAAGCCCCTTTTATATATCTAATTGTTCTTTCTTTTGGGCATCTATTACAGCAATGGCAGTCATATTCACAATTTCGTCTACACTAGCCCCTAATTGTAAAATATGGACAGGCTTACGCATACCCATCATAATGGGGCCTATAGAATCTGCTTCATTCAGTTCCTTGATTAATTTGTAGGTAATATTAGCAGAATCTAAATTTGGAAAAATAAGAGTGTTTACTTTTTGCCCTACTAATTTCGAAAACGGGAATCGCTCTTTTAGCATCTCGTTATTAAGTGCAAAATCGGTTTGTAACTCACCATCTACAATTAAATCGGGTGCATGACGATGTAAATACGCCACTGCTTCTCTCACTTTCGTAGCCATAGGATTTGATGAAGACCCGAAGTTAGAATAAGATGTCATGGCCATAACAGGTTTCATTCCAAACATTTTTACTATTTGAGCGGTCATTTGAGCTATTTTAGTAAGTTCCTTGGCATTGGGCTCGATATTAATAGAAGTATCACTTAAAAATAAGGGGCCTCGCTTGGTCATCATGACGTTTGTTGTTGCCACCCGATTAACCCCTTTAGCCATACCAATAACCTCTAACATGGGTTTTACAACGGTAGGATAGCTTCTTGAGTATCCTGAAATTAATGCATCGGCATCACCTTCATTAACCATCATGGCAGCAAAATAATTACGCTCTCGCATTAAACGTTGCGCGGCATAAAGCGTTACACCTTTACGCTTACGTTGTTCCCAATACACTTTGGCGTATTTATTTTTACGTTCGTCTTCTTCATCGGTTTTTGGGTCGATGATAATCACATTATCGTCATCAAACTCAATGTCGTTCATTAAGCTTTTTATGGTATCTTTTCTTCCTAATAAAATTGGAATGGCAACGCCTTCTTCACGCACAATTTGAGCGGCCTTAACAACGGCTAATTGATCTGCTTCAGCAAAAACCACACGTTTAGGATTTAATTTAGCACGGTTTAAAAGCAATCGCACAAATTTATTATCAGACCCCAAGCGCTCTCTTAAAACATCTTGGTAATCTTCCCAATCGGTAATAGGTTCTTTGGCCACACCACTTTCCATGGCAGCTTTTGCAACGGCAGGAGGTACTTCGGCAATTAAACGTGGATCGAATGGTTTAGGAATGATATAATCTTTCCCAAAAGTTAAACGGGTTTCTCCATAGGCAATGTTTACTTGTTCTGGAACAGGCTCTTTTGCTAATCGTGCCAAAGCCTCTACAGCAGCCATTTTCATGGCTTCATTGATTTTAGTTGCTCTAACATCTAACGCCCCTCTAAATATGAAAGGGAAGCCAAGAACATTATTAACTTGATTAGGATGGTCACTCCTACCCGTTGCCATGATAATATCTTTACGAGTTGCAATAGCTACGTCGTATTTAACCTCTGGATCTGGGTTTGCCATGGCAAAAACAATAGGATTTTCGGCCATAGCCAATAGCATTTCTGGCGATACAATATTAGCCATAGATAAACCAATAAACACATCGGCATCAATCATAGCTTCATCTAGAGTATCTATTTTACGGTGGGTTGCAAATTCGGCTTTCTCGGCAGTAAGGTTGTCGCGATCATCACGAATAACCCCTTTACTATCCAGCATTACCATATTTTCACGCTTGGCTCCAAAAGCTTGATATAAACGTGAACATGAAATGGCTGCAGCTCCAGCACCACTAATAACAATCTTTACATCTTCGATTTTCTTATTTGCAATTTCCAAGGCATTGATAAGCGCTGCCGCGGAAATGATTGCGGTACCATGTTGGTCGTCGTGCATTACAGGAATATCTAACTCCTCCTTTAAGCGTCTTTCAATTTCGAAAGCCCCCGGAGCTTTAATATCCTCTAAGTTTATACCTCCAAATGTTGGGGCAATATTTTTTACGGTTGCGATAAACTCTTCAACATTTTCGGTATCAACTTCGATATCAAAAACATCTATATCGGCAAAAATCTTGAAAAGTAAACCTTTACCTTCCATTACTGGTTTTGATGCTTCGGGACCTATATTTCCCAAGCCTAAAACAGCAGTTCCGTTTGATATTACGGCTACCAAATTGCCTTTAGCCGTGTATTTATAAGCGTTTTCCTTGTCTTTTTCTATTTCCAAGCAAGGCTCTGCGACACCAGGGGAATAGGCTAAAGATAAATCGCGCTGTGTTGCATATTTCTTAGTTGGAACTACTTTTATTTTTCCGGGGGTAGGTTTGGCATGATATATAAGGGCTTCTCTGCGTTTGCTTTCTTCGCTCATGTAGTAATTGTTTTTATAACTAACAAATATAAGAATCCTATATTAGGAAAACATGACATTTGATCTATTTAAGTCGTAAAATTCATTTAAAAGGAAACCTTTTGAGCGTGCCATTTTATTAAGTGAAAACTTTTATTCTCCAGTTACAAATTAGTATCCTTCAAAAAATTGATGTTTCGATTTAGCCCAGCAAACTTGGTGCGTTTGACAGCCGATTTTTTAAATACTTTTTGAAAAGTCTCTGCCGTTATGTCTTCCCAATCCTTTTTAGTCATGGATAGTAATTCGGGATGCGGATTAAAAAGTGGTTCGTTATGCGGTTTTGAGAAGCGATTCCACGGACAAACATCCTGGCAAACATCGCAGCCAAACATCCAATCGTCAAATTTACCTTGGAATTCTGAAGGGATATTTTCTTTTAATTCAATGGTAAAATACGAAATACACTTACTACCATCGACCACATAGGGTGCTGTAATGGCTTCCGTCGGGCATGCATCAATACAAGCTGTACACGTACCGCAGTGGTCGGTAACTCGAGCATCATATTCTAAATCTAAATCGATTATTAGTTCGGCAATAAAATAAAAGGAACCTACTTTTTGAGTTAATAGATTACTGTGTTTACCAACCCAACCCAATCCCGATTTTGCAGCCCAAGCTTTATCTAAAACCGGTGCCGAATCGACAAAGGCGCGACCATCCACTTCACCTATTTCATCTTGGATAAAATGCAAGAGGTCTTTAAGCTTATCTTTAATTACAAAATGATAGTCGGTCCCAAAAGCGTATTTAGAAAGCTTATAACTGTTTTCTGTTTGAATGTCTTTAGGGTAATAATTCAACAATAAGGAGACGACACTTTTAGAACCCTCAACGAGTTTTGTAGGGTCTAGGCGTTTATCAAAATGGTTCTCCATATAACGCATCTCACCATTCATGTTATTTTTTAGCCATTTTTCCAAACGAGGCGCTTCCTCTTCCAGAAATTCGGCTTTACTAATACCGCAAGACAAAAAACCGAGGCGCTTGGCTTCGGTTTTAATAAATTGACTGTATTTTGTTTTATTGTTTAACATGTGAATAAGCGTCTATATCTGCCTCAGCTCTAAATTAAAAAATATAATGAAGCCATTTAAAAGATCTATAACTTAAAGTCCGAATATTTTAGCATCACCAAAAAACACAGACTTTACATTAATATGGTGATCTGATGTAATAATTTCATCGGTAATGGTGGCTAATCTTAAATTAAATTGATCCTTTATAAGATACTGTTGAAGATCGTCATTAGAGGTATCCAATTTCAAAATACCACTACTATTAGCCTCAATTTGGTCTTTCCATGAGATTTTAACTTCAGGCTCATTTTCTGCAGAAATGCAGATTTCGATGCTGTTTAGAAAATCGAAATTACCATGATCCGGACCTTCAATTTCCAAAGTCATGGTTTTCAATTCAAAATATTCAATAAGATTTTTTCTGGTGTTATTATTTTCGAAAGTCGATTCTGAATTAGAACTGATTTCTGGCGTAAAGACATTAAATGGTAAATCGACTACCGCTGAAGATTCTATAACAACCTTTTCATTATACCCAATATCAAACTGGGTGAGTTTATCAACCTTATCACAAGAAAAAACAAGGCACAATAATAACATCGCAGTAATTAGTTTAAATGTTTTCATAGGATATTTGGGGTTAACTATTAATGGGATTTTAAAAGGGTATTAAAATAAGCCTCCTTGCGTAGGTCCCTTCACACGCCCTAAATGTTTGTAGGCTTCAGCAGTGACTTCACGACCGCGAGGGGTTCTCATAATAAATCCTTGCTGAATTAAAAAAGGCTCATATACCTCTTCAATCGTTTCGGGACTTTCACTTACTGCGGTAGCAATAGTCGAAATACCCACAGGTCCCCCTTTAAATTTATCGATAATAGTAGCTAAAATTTTATTATCCATTTCATCTAAACCATGAGCATCCACATTAAGAGCCTCTAAACTATATTTTGCAATTTTAATATCAATGCTACCATTACCTTTAATTTGAGCAAAATCCCGAACACGACGTAACAAAGCATTTGCTATTCTAGGTGTTCCTCGGCTTCGTCCAGCAATCTCAATAGCCGCTTCCATAGAAATAGGTACATTAAGAATACTGGCACTACGTTGAATGATGGTCGTTAATAAATCGGTTTTATAATATTGTAATCGACTCTGAATACCAAACCGAGCACGCATTGGTGAGGTTAGCAAACCTGATCGGGTAGTAGCACCCACAAGGGTAAATGGATTTAAGTTAATTTGAACCGTTCTGGCATTGGGTCCCGATTCAATCATGATATCAATTTTAAAGTCTTCCATGGCGGAATACAAATATTCCTCTACAATCGGACTTAAACGATGGATTTCATCAATAAACAAGACATCACGCTCTTCGAGATTGGTTAACAAACCCGCTAAATCACCTGGCTTATCTAGCACAGGCCCAGAGGTGACTTTGATACCAACATTCAATTCATTAGCAAGAATATTAGCTAAGGTGGTTTTCCCTAGGCCTGGAGGCCCATGAAAAAGCGTATGATCCAAAGCTTCTGCACGCAAATTGGCGGCCTGAACGAATATTTGAAGATTTTCCAATACTTGGTCTTGCCCCGTGAAGTCATCAAAAGACAGCGGTCTTAATTTCTTTTCTACATCAAACTCTTCTGGAGAAAAATTATCGTTGGTAGGATCTAGGTTTTCGTTCATGCTAACTTCCTGCGAAGGCAGGAATCTATTTAGGTTAACTTATATTATAAATTACTATAAATCAAACTTTAATGAGGTTTATAAATACTTATAATTAAAACACAAAAATACAATTTCAAATATAAACAAAAAGCCTCTCCATAAAGGAAAGGCTTTAAATAATCTTTTGGATACTCTATTAAGAGATTACTGCCTTCGCAGGAATAAATTAATGATGTAATTCCACTTCACCTTCTTTGAAAGGTACGTTTTGCGGAACAAAATCAACATCATAACCTGGCTTGCTATAATCGTAAGCCCAACGGTGTACGTGAGGTATCTCGCCTGGCCAGTTTCCATGAATATGCTCTACAGGCGTTGTCCACTCTAAAGTTGTAGCTTTCCAAGGGTTTTGCGTTGCTTTCTTTCCGAAGAAAATACTACTAAAGAAGTTATATAAATAAACAAGTTGCACTACACCACCAACTAAAGCAAACACTGTGATAATCACGTTAACATTGGCTAAATCGTCAAATAAAGGGAAGTTACTATTTGTATAATAACGACGCGGTAAACCTGCCATTCCAATAAAGTGCATTGGGAAGAATACACCATAAGCACAAACCGCAGTTAACCAAAAGTGAATATAACCAAGATTTTTATTTAACATACGACCGTACATTTTAGGAAACCAGTGGTAAATTCCTGCGAACATACCATATAAAGCCGATATACCCATTACTAAGTGAAAGTGAGCTACTACGAAGTAAGTATCGTGAACATTAATATCTAAAGCTGAATCCCCAAGGATGATACCTGTTAAACCTCCAGTGATGAAAGTAGATACGAATCCGATTGAAAATAGCATCGCTGGGTTCATTTGAAGGTTACCTTTCCATAAGGTTGTAATCCAGTTGAAGGCTTTTACCGCCGATGGAATCGCAATTAATAGGGTTGTAAACGTAAACACAGAACCTAAAAATGGATTCATTCCTGAGATAAACATATGGTGACCCCATACGATTGTAGATAAGAAAGCAATGGCTAAAATAGATACAATCATGGCACGGTAACCAAAAATAGGTTTACGTGAATTTGAAGCCATAATTTCAGAAACGAGTCCCATTGCAGGTAAAATTACAATGTATACCTCTGGGTGACCTAAGAACCAAAATAAGTGCTCAAATAAAACTGGAGAACCTCCTTGGTAATGTAATACTTCACCTTGAATAAATATATCTGATAAGAAGAACGAGGTTCCGAAACTTCTATCCATAATTAATAACAATGCAGCAGATAGTAGAACTGGGAACGAAATAATACCAATAATAGCTGTAACAAAGAATGCCCATATGGTTAAAGGTAATCTAGTCATCGACATCCCTTTTGTACGTAAGTTTATAACAGTAACCACATAGTTAAGCGAACCTAATAATGATGAAGCAATAAAGATAGCCATAGACACTAACCATAAAGTCATACCCATACCAGAACCACCTTGAGCCATTGGTAAGGCACTTAATGGTGGATAAATTGTCCATCCTGCAGCAGCTGGTCCAGCTTCAACAAACAATGAAATAACCATGATTACACTTGATAAAAAGAATAACCAGTAAGAAACCATGTTTAAGAAACCTGAAGCCATATCACGAGCACCAATTTGCAAAGGAATAAGGAGGTTACTAAAAGTACCACTTAAACCTGCTGTAAGTACAAAGAATACCATGATGGTACCGTGGATGGTAACTAATGCCAAATAAATATCGGCATCCATAACACCGTCGGGAGCCCATTTACCTAATAACGCTTCAAATAATACATTTGGCTCTTCTGGCCATGCAATTTGCATACGGAACATTAAAGACATCAGGATACCAATAATTCCCATAATCGTACCCGTTACAAGGTACTGCTTAGCAATCATTTTATGATCCTGACTGAAGATGTACTTCGTTACGAAAGTTTCTTTATGATGATGTCCGTGGTCGTCTTCGTGAGCGTGAGTATCTGCGTGTGCTGACATAATCTTATAATCGGTTTGGTTTCTTGTTTAAATTAATTAATTAAAGAATTTTTAAATTCCTTTTGTTGAGCAATCCAAACGTCATATTCTTCTTGCGTTTCAACAATAATCTTCATTTGCATGTTGTAATGTGATTTCCCACAAATTTTATTACACAATAACAGGTAATCAAATTCGTAACGCTCTAAAGCTTCTTCACCATTAGCAACTAACGGTTTGCTGTTTTCAACTCTGATGTCATTAATATGAGCTACTTTTTCAACCATATCCGGATTTTGACGCATTTCAGCAGTCGTTACAGTAGGTGTAAATCCGAATTGTGTAATCATCCCTGGAACACAGTTCATTTGAGCTCTAAAGTGCGGCATGTAAGCAGAGTGTAATACATCTTGAGAACGCATTTTAAACAACACAGGCTTTCCTACAGGCAAGTGTAATTCGGTAGTAATAATATCATCTTGAGCATTAGGATCGGCTTCATCTAATCCTAAAATATTAGCACGATCAATATCAATTAAACGTACATTAGCTTTCCCTAAAGTATTATCGGCTCCAGCATATCTCGCTTTCCAGTTAAATTGCTGAGCATATAATTCAACAATTAAAGGATCGTCACTTTCATCAACACTTGTAATGTTAATCCAAGTATTCAATCCGTATATAATTAAACCAGCTAAAACGATAACAGGAATAATTGTCCAAATCATTTCTAATTTATTGTTATCTGCAAAGAAAAACGCTTGTTTTCCTTTCTCGCCTTTATATTTAAAAGCGAAGTAGTGTAACAAAAATTGGGTAATAGTTTGTACAAAAAATATAATCACTAATGAAATAACCATAAGGTTATCAATAGTAGGCCCGTGTGCTGATGCCGAATTTGATAAAAGCGGTAAATCGCCCCATTTAACAACACATACAATAGTTATGATATAGATGAACGCTAAAAAGCCCATCATTAAATAACCATTTAAGGCATTATCTTTATCGTTAGCTACTTGAGAATTTTCAGTTTTAGCTTGTGCCAAATCGAAAATCTTAACCATTTGCCAAATGGCAATTAAAATAAATACTAAAACTATAATCGTTAATAAAGTAGTCATGGTGGTTCTTCTTTCTTCTTTACTTAAATCTTAATTAATAATGGAAATCTTCACTCTCCTTCATAAGAGGGTATCCTTTTGCCAGTAGTGAAGCCTTAGATAAAGACGTGAATACTACAAATATGAATAATCCTCCAAATAATAAAACAGAGCCTATTTCAGGAATTCCTATAAACCATCTATCTCCAACAGTTGCAGGCATAATCATATTGAAGATATCAATATAGTGACCAGCAAGTATCACGATTCCCGCCATAACAACAAACCAAGGCATACGCTTATAGTCTGCGTTCATTAACAATAATAGTGGGAATACAAAGTTCATAACTACCATACCGAAGAAAGGTAATTTATAATCATTGATTCGTGTTATAAAATAGGTAACCTCTTCAGGAATATTAGAATACCAGATTAACATGAATTGTGAAAACCAAAGGTAAGTCCAGAAAATACTAATACCGAACATAAATTTAGCTACATCATGTAAATGGTTTTCATTTACATAGGCTAAGTACCCTCTAGATTTTAGGTATATTGATAATAGTGCGATGACTGTAATACCGCTAACAAACATTGATGCGAAAACGTACCAACCAAATAAAGTTGAAAACCAGTGTGGGTCGACACTCATAATCCAATCCCAAGACATCATAGATTCTGTATAGATAAAGAATACTAAGAATCCAGCTGTAATACGGAAAGCTTTCTTAAAGTTACTTTGGTCACCAGGTTCAGCGTTATCTTGAGCAATAGAAAATTTACGAGCAAAGTGACGGTATAAAGCCCAACCAGCAATAAAAATGATTCCTCTAATAGCAAAACCACCTAGGTTTAACCATCCAGATTTACCTTGAATAAGTTTATCGTGAGCTACAACATCTGGATCCATCCAAATAAATATGTTATAGTGACCAATAGTACCTGATGCAATAGCAATAAGAAGCACAATAATAGCCCCTGGTAACAGGTAAGCAGTAATGCCTTCCATCACTCTAAATAAAACCGGTGACCATCCTGCTTGAGATGCAATTTGAATTGCATAAAAAGCTAAAACACCTAAAGCGATCATCATAAAGAAAAAAGCTGCTACATATAATGCAGACCAAGGTCTGTTTGCAATTTGGTGTTGTACGTGTTCAACATGCTTCGTATGTTCATCAACATGAGCATGTGCTTCTTCACCATGACTTCCTTCAGCCTCAGCATGAGTATCGTGACTTGGTGTTGCTTGATGCCCATTAGCTTCAGCGTGACCACCACCATGATGTGATTCTTCAGCAAGTAAGTGTTCAACCTCCTCAAAAGATTTATGAGACGTCATAAAACCATAGCCTACACCCAATGCTCCTAAAATCATTAGAATGAAAGAAAATGTCTTTAATTTATTTGAAAATGTATACATATCTATAATAATCTTATCAATCTTACTTTTCTAAATCTGCTTTTAATTGTAACACATATGAAACCACTTGCCAACGCTCTTCCTCTTGTAATTGGTTAGCATAAGAACCCATAGCGTTTTTACCGTAATAAATAGTGTGGTAAATACTTCCTGCATTAATAGCACGACCGGCATCATCATAACTAGGAATACCAAGGATTTTTTCACGCTTCACCAAATTACCTTGACCATCACCTTTATTACCATGGCAAATTCCACAGTAAATATCATATAACTCTTTACCTCTATTTAAATCTACTTGTGTAGAATCTAACGGACTAACCAGATTAGCTTTTGCAAACTCATAACCTTCGGTAGAATTTTCAACATCAAATGGGATATACCCTCTAGCTACAGAACCTTCGGCAGGTAACTGCGCTTCTAAGCCATTAGAAAATGCTGCTTCTCCATAAGTTTCATACCCTGCAGATTCATACATGTTAGGCATGAATTGGTAATTTGGTGCCGTACTCTTATTACAAGAAACGGCTACAAAAACAACTGCTACTGCTAATATTTTAATTAAGCTTTTCATATCTTTTATTAATGGGCTTTATCAACTAAATTAATCTCTACGGCTCCAGTATCTTTAAGCATACTAGAAAGCGCCTCTTCATTACCGTTTACGGCTATTTCCATTAAGAAATGATCATCGGTAGTTCTAGGATCTGGGTTTTCGGCACTTTTAAACGGCCACATTCTACTACGTAAGTAAAAGGTAATTACCATAAGGTGTGCCGAGAAAAATACCGTAAGCTCGAACATAATTGGTACGAAAGCTGGCATGTTTTCTAAATAGCTAAAACTTGGTTTACCACCAATGTTTTGAGGCCAGTCTTCAATCATGATGAAATTCATCATCACCGTAGCCACTGTTAAACCAATAAGACCGTAAATAAAAGCTGTAATAGCGATACGTGTAGGAGCAAGCCCCATAGCGCGGTCTAATCCGTGAACTGGAAATGGTGTATATATTTCTTCTATATGATATCTTTCAGCCTTAACCCTTTTTACGGCAGACATTAAAATATCGTCGTCGTTATAAATAGCGTGAATTACTTTTGAAGCTTCCATATGCTACTTTTAGTTTTTTGGTTCATTATTAACGTTCGAAGTTCTAGGATCTGCACCAGTTCCAGTTAAACTTTCACCGCTTTCTCTTATTCTTTTGTACTTATCACCTGAAGATTTCAAGATGGTTTTAACCTCTGCTTGAGCGATTACAGGGAACGTTCTAGAGTATAATAAGAACAGTACAAAGAAGAATCCTATAGTTCCGATAAAGATTCCGATATCAACAAATGTTGGTGAGAACATCGTCCATGATGATGGTAAGTAATCACGGTGTAACGAGGTTACAATAATTACGAAACGCTCAAACCACATTCCTACGTTTACTACAATCGAGATAAAGAATGAGAACATGATACTTGTTCTTAATTTCTTAAACCACATAAATTGTGGAGAGAATACGTTACAAGACATCATCATCCAGTATGCCCATGCATAAGGACCAGTTGCTCTGTTTAAGAACGCGTATTGTTCATATTCTACACCGGAATACCATGCAATAAATAACTCAGTAATATAAGCCACACCTACGATAGAACCTGTAATCATGATTACAATATTCATAAGCTCGATGTGTTGCACTGTAATATAGTCTTCAAGGTTACACACTTTTCTCATAATGATAAGTAATGTGTTTACCATCGCGAATCCAGAGAATACCGCACCAGCAACGAAGTATGGTGGAAAAATTGTTGTATGCCAACCAGGAATAACCGAAGTAGCGAAGTCAAACGATACAATCGTGTGTACAGAAAGTACTAATGGCGTTGCTAAACCTGCAAGTACCAATGATACCTCTTCAAAACGTTGCCAATCTTTAGCACGACCAGACCATCCAAAACTCAATATCGAGTAAATTCTCTTTTGAAAAGGCTTGATAGCACGATCTCTTAGCATCGCGAAATCTGGTAATAAACCAGTCCACCAGAATACTAGTGATACCGATAAATATGTTGAGATCGCGAATACGTCCCAAAGTAATGGTGAGTTAAAGTTTACCCATAGTGATCCGAATTGATTCGGGATTGGTAATACCCAGTATCCTAACCATGGACGCCCCATGTGAATGATTGGGAATAAACCTGCCTGAACTACCGAGAAGATAGTCATCGCCTCTGCAGAACGGTTAATGGCCATTCTCCATTTTTGACGGAATAATAAAAGTACTGCAGAAATAAGTGTTCCTGCGTGACCAATACCTACCCACCAAACGAAGTTGGTAATATCCCAGGCCCAACCTACAGTCTTGTTAAGACCCCAGACACCAATACCTGTTGTAATGGTATATAAAATACATCCAATTCCCCATAGGAAAGCGACTAGTGAAATACCAAAAACTATCCACCATTGTTTATTTGCTTTTCCTTCTACAGGTTTTGCCACATCCACAGTAACGTCGTGATAGGACTTATTTCCTGTAACTAAAGGTCTTCTAATAGGTGCTTCGTAATGAGACGCCATATTTATTGTTATTTATTATTTGTTACTTGTTATTTGCTTAAATGTTGATTTCGTATTTTTTCAACTTTTAAACTTAAAACCTTTTAACTATTTTATGCTTCAGTTGTATTTCTCACTTTTGTTTGATATTGCACATTAGGCTTTGTTCCTACATGCTCTAACAAGTGATACATACGGTTATCTTCTTTAAGTTTTGCAACTTTACTGTCTTTATCGTTGATGTCTCCAAATACCATCGCACCGCTACTACAAGCTGCAGAACAAGCTGTTTGGAATTCACCATCTTTAATCACACGTCCATCACGTTTAGCGTCAAGAACTGTTTTTTGTGTCATTTGAATACACATAGAACATTTTTCCATCACCCCACGAGAACGTACAACAACATCAGGATTAAGTACCATACGTCCTAAATCATCATTCATATGATAATCGAACTCATCATTTCCATTGTATAAGAACCAGTTGAAACGACGTACTTTATACGGACAGTTGTTTGCACAATATCTTGTACCTACACAACGGTTGTAAGCCATATGGTTTTGACCTTGACGACCATGAGAAGTTGCTGCTACAGGACAAACTGTTTCACAAGGTGCGTGGTTACAGTGTTGACACATTACCGCTTGGAAAGCTACTTGTGGGTTATCGGCTGCATGTTCCATTTCACCAAATCCACCTAAGGAACCATTATCACCAAACAGACCTGAGAAGCCTTCTTTTTTGGCATTATCTTCTTCAAAAGTATCATCAGAAGAGTAATATCTATCAATACGCAACCAGTGCATATCTCTACTTCTTCTCACTTCTTCTTTACCTACTACAGGCACGTTATTCTCCGCATGACAAGCAATAACACAAGCCCCACATCCTGTACACGCGTTTAAATCGATTGATAAGTTAAAGTGATGACCTATACTACGATCAAACTCATCCCATAAATCAACATCTGGAGATGTTACAGGCGTTTCTTCATGATCTAAAGACACTACAGGCATCCCATTCCAATGCGCTTTGTCCTTGGTGTTGAAAATCTCTAAAGTCGTTTCTTTAATGATATCACCACGACCCATTAAGGTATTATGAAGTTGTACACAAGCAAATTCATGTTCACCTGAAGCCGCTTCGATAGTTACATCTTGAACGTTTGATAAGTTATGATATAAGGCATAAGCATTTACACCTGTTTGCATTTCTTCTTTTAATCCTGCTGTTCTTCCGTAACCGAAAGATAAACCTACAGAACCTTTAGCCTGTCCTGGTTGAATTAACACAGGAGCCTTTACTGTTACACCGTTAGCAGTAATGTTAGCGTAACTACCATTTAAAGCGCCCGTTGCAACGTGTCTGTTAATTAATCCTAGCTCTTCAGCATCAGCTTTAGATATGGTTAAATAGTTATCCCAAGACACTCTTGAAATCGGATCTGGAAACTCTTGTAACCAAGGGTTATTAGCTTGTTGACCATCACCCATACCAGTTTTGATATAAAGACTTAACTCGATACCTTTAGATTTGGCAGATGATGCTAAAGCTTGAGCAGCTCCAGAAAACGCATTAACAGATTCTTCAGTTTCTGTAAGGTCTTCTTCAACCAATTCTGTAGCCACAGATGAGTTTACAAAGAAACCATCATGTAAAGCTTGATTGTAAGAACCTCCATTTAGGATATCACTATTCCAAGTGGTTTTAATATAATCACTATAAGAAGCACTGTTACCAGTCCACTTTAATAAAACATCCTGAAATTGTTTCGTATCAAACAAAGGACGAATCGCTGGTTGCGTTAAACTGTAATGACCCGTTTTTATTTCAACATCACCCCAAGCTTCTAAAAAGTGTGGAGCTGCTGCGATATATTGCGTATGAGAAGACGTTTCATCTTCTTTCATTGAAAACGCAATAGATAATTTTGTTTTCTTTAAACCTTCAGCAAAATCAGCTGCATTAGCTAAAGTATATAACGGATTAACACCGCTCATGATAATCGCTCCTACTTTCCCTGCCTTCATATCGGCAACAAGTTGAGCAACATCATTATCATTACCTTGCTTAGTTTTAATAGCTACTTTACTATTAAAAGCTTTACTTGCTAGGTATTCGTTAAGTTCTAAAACAACAGTTTGTGCGTTGACATCCTGAATTCCAGTAACCACAACAGCTTTACTACCTGCTTTTTTAAGTTGAATAGCTGCATTTTTAACAGCTATTTCAACGTGCTCTGGTAAACCTTTTACAGAAACATTATTTCCTGTAACTAGACTGTATAATTTCGCTAAGGCTAATTTTTGTTGAGTAGGTGTCACCGGTACACGCTTATCGGCGTTAGCACCAGAAAGCGACATATTCGATTCAAACTGAATATGACGTGACATTTTTCCGTTTTGAGGCACTCTGTTTTTAGCATATCCTGCATCAAAACCTCCACCTTGCCAATCGCCTAAGAAATCTGCTCCAACAGAAACAATAGTCATCGCCTGAGAAAAATCGTAATCGGCTAAACCTTTTTTATTGTATTTCTTTTGAAAAGCTTGAACGGCAGCAAATTCTGAAACGGCATCATAAACCACATGCTTAACATTACCATAAGTTTCTTTAAACTCTGCAATAAGTTTGGTGGTAGATGGACTAGCGAAAGTTTGTGTTAATAACACGATCGACTTTCCAGAATCCTTAATACTATTTAAACTTTTAGTAGTTTCCGCATTAAAATCACTCCAAGAAATTGAAGCACCATCTTTTTTCGGACCTTGAATTCTTAAACTGTCATACAAACCTAAAACAGATGCATTCACTCTAGCATTAGCACTGCCATGAGTAGAAGCTAAGGTATTGTTTTCAATTTTTATTGGACGACCTTCACGCGTTTTAACCAAAACACTTGCAAAATCAAAACCATCTGCGATTGTTGTAGCGTAATAGTTGGCCACTCCAGGAATAATCTCGGTTGGCTGTACTACGTAAGGAATCGATTTTTTAACAGGACCCTCACAAGCTGCTAAAGAAGCAGCGGCTGTACTAAAACCTACATATTTTAAGAAATCACGACGCGTTGTAGAACTAGCCTCTAACGTCTCTTTATTTCCTAAAAACTCATCAGTAGGTATTTCTGCTACAAACTCGTTTTGTTTAAGCGTCTCAACAATAGAGCTATTTTCGTTTAGCTCTTCAACACTTTTCCAGTATTTCTTGTTTGATGACATATTATATAATTGAATTACTTCTTAAATTAATTTTTGGTTTTCCGTATTTACGAAAAGTTAACAGCTTTTTAGTAGTGACATTTACCACATTCCAGACCACCCATTTGGGCTGCTGTTAATGATTCTACACCATACTTTTTAGAAAGCTCAGCATGAATTTTCTCATAGTAAGCGTTATCTTTTACCGTCACATCTGTTTCTCTATGACAGTTAATACACCATCCCATGGTTAACGGCGCATGTTGATAAACAACTTCCATTTCCTCAACAGGACCATGACACGTTTGACATTCTACACCAGCAACAGTGACGTGTTGTGAGTGGTTAAAGTATGCGAAATCTGGCAAGTTATGAATACGCACCCATTTTACTGGCTGAGATTCCCCAGTATATTTTTGATCGGCATCACTCCATCCTGCAGCTTTGTATAACTTTTGAATTTCACCATCGTAAAATTCTTTAGTATATTCTGCTGAAGTTTCACCGTTGTATTCGTAAATTGACTTATGACAGTTCATACAAACATTCAACGAAGGAATTCCTGATGTTTTACTTACTCGTGCAGAAGAGTGACAGTATTTACAATCGATTCCGTTATCACCTGCATGAATTTTATGCGAGAAGTGAATTGGTTGTACCGGTTGGTAACCTTGATCAATACCTACCTGCATTAAATATCCAAAAGCAAAGTAAGCACTAGTCAGCAAGAAGAAAATGGCCACTACAATCATTAAAAACTGATTCTGAACAAAAGCTTTCCAAAGTGGTGTTCTATCCGTTTCTGTTTCTAATTCGATATTTTGAACAGCAGCAAAGCGACGTAAGGTTTTATTAACTAGATATAATCCAATAGCTAGTAAAACAAACAGGATCGCTAAAGCTCCTAAAATAAGTTCATTTGAAATACCATCTGAAGCACCAGATGCAGCAGCTGGAGCCGCAGTACCTGCAGCCGGAGCTGGGGCCGCTTTCTTTTCTTCATCGGTATAGGCCAAGATGTTATTTAAATCTTCATCAGATAACTGAGGGAAAGCTGTCATCGCAGCTCCTCCATACTCATTGTACACTTTATTTGCATACGCATCACCAGACTTGATTAAGCCAGAACTGTTACGTATCCATGCATGAATCCAGTCACGATCTAAACCTTCTTCATCAGATAGACGTGCTTCAACATGACGCAATGCAGGCCCTGTCATTTTTTTATCTAATTGATGACATGCGGCACAATTGGCATTAAATAAAGATTTTCCTTTTGCTGGATCGCCTTCTTGAGCTGAAAGCGAGCTTGTAAACGCTAATAATACAATTAAGCTTAAACGAAGTAAGTTTCTACTTAATTTACGGTGAATCACCTTTCTCATATTGTTGGTTAAATTAACTTCTTAACTTTTGGTATGACTTTTGTCATTTAATAAATGAAAAAGCATAGCTTTAAAATCTCTCGCAAAAGTAATATTTAAACTCGATTAGCAAAATAAGAAGGAAGTGTTAACAGTTAATTTAGAGAGATTCTAAATAATATTTTTACTCAGTTTTAAGTTTAATACTTTTACATTTGCATAAACACAATTATAAATATGATTTTCGACAAAGTTAAAATTACAATCTGCGCTTTTGTATGTTTTACATTAACAACGACTTACGTTTCGGCTCAAGAAGGAACAGTAACAATTAATCAAGATGAAAACATTTCAAAGCTCATAGAGCTGAAGAAAAACATGAATAATGAGGACGCCGATCGTTATAAAATTCAAATTTATAATGGCAATCGACAAGATGCATATGCGGCTCAAAACGAATTTAAATCATCCTTTTCTGACTGGAATCCCTCCATACATTTTGAACAACCTAATTTTAAGATTTGGGTGGGTAATTTTAGAACGCGTTTAGAAGCCGATCGTGCTTTAAAAAGAATAAAACAAAAGTTTTCTAGTGCTTTTATTTTTAAGCCTAAAAAGTAACTTTAAATACTGAATAAAAACGGTGACTTTGAATTTCATTTGAAGTCACCGTTTTTTTTGTATTTGAAAACTAACACAAATTAATTGACAACTATTTTCTTAACAATCTCCTTTTTGTTAGATTCAATTTTCAAAAAGTAAATCCCTGAATCTAATCCAGAGACATCTATTTTTTTAGAAATATTAGTTTCTAAAACCAATTTACCCAAAACACTGAACAATGTTACCTTGTCAATTGTCAAATGAGGGTGTGTAATATTTAGTAAATCCCTTACTGGGTTAGGATAAACACTAATTTGATTTTCTAAATAAAAATCATCCGTACTTAATAGTGAATCCTCAACATCGCCAGTTAAAACTGCATTTGAAGTTGACAATGCTCCTCCACAATGACTTTCAGTTACAGAAGTGTTTTCAACCCAACTCCCTAATGATAAACTTGGTGGATTTGGCGATGATGGTGTAGTATTTGAATAGATAACATATGAGTTAGAAAAATCGCCATTTCCATCGTCTGCCACAAACTCCCATACAGCACTAGCATCATTCCATGCCAATTTAAATTCGCAGGTCCCAATACCTCCACAAGTTTGACTTCCATCTATAGGAATAGTAGAATAAACATTTCTACCCGTAGCATCAGCACTAATAAAATCAAAAATATAATCTTGATCTTCAAATAAAGTATGACACCCATTAAAGGTAATTTGGGCAAAACTAGGGAAGACAAACCCTACTATAAAAACTATTTGTATATATGTTTTCATAATTGGTTTAACTATCTAGACGGATAAATTCCTGAAAGTGCTATAATAAACCTAATTGCAGTATAAGGTTGCATATTATTAACCGGTTGTCCACCACCTTGATTTCCTATCATTGCACTACCCATTACCGTATTTGGTGTAGCGTTAGCATATTCTTTATCCAACACTTTTGTTCCAGCTGGCACATTTCCTGTAGGTACAGATTGATCTCCGTCTTCGGCAACAGCGTTCACTGGATGGGAGTGGGATGGCATTTGGCTAACGCTAAGCGTATTTGTTTCTGAGCCAGACTTTGCTCCTTGTGTACGCGGTGTTAACCCAGGCCCATTTCCAGCATGCATAGGTACTCTACCTCGTAAATCTGGTAAAGCAAAAGTAGTTCTTCCGTCTCCACCATACGTGGTACCTAATAAGGAAAACAAGGCTTGGTTTTGGGAAATTGCCAAAAGTTGTCCATCACAAAACGCCCATCCTCTTGGCGCAAAATTTCCTGCAAACATTGTAATTTCACCAATAAAAGATTCTGTTTGAGCATTTATGGTCTTGTTAAAACTCAAACATAGTAATAAGGATAAAATTGTAATTGTTTTTTTCATGATAATGAATTAAAATTAATAGCCGTTAAATATAAGTAATTAAACACAAAAAAAGCACCTATTTAAAAATAGATGCTTTTTTTAAAAATTATAGAAATTAAGCTTTATTTCAACTTCTTTTTAACCTCAACTTCATGGAATGCTTCAATAACATCGCCTTCCTTAATGTCGTTATAGTTTTTAATTTGCATACCACAATCGTAACCTTTAGTTACTTCCTTAGCATCATCTTTAAATCGTTTTAATGACGCTAATTCACCAGTATAAACAACTACACCATCACGTATTAAACGAATGCTAGAGCTTCTAAGAATTTTACCATTGGTAACCATACATCCTGCGATGCTTCCAACTTTAGACACCTTAAAGATTTCTCTAATTTCAGCGGTACCTGTAATTTCTTCTTTAAGCTCTGGAGATAACATCCCTTCCATCGCATCTTTAAGATCATTAATAGCATCGTAGATAATTGAGTATGTTCTGATATCGATTTCTTCCTTATCAGCAATCATGCGCGCATTTCCAACAGGACGCACGTTAAATCCGACGATAATCGCATCAGAAGCCGAAGCTAATAATACATCACTTTCGGTAATCGCACCTACACCTTTATGTAAGATGTTCACTTGAATTTCTTCAGTAGATAGTTTCTGGAACGAATCGGTTAACGCTTCCACAGAACCATCAACATCACCCTTAAGAATGATATTCAATTCTTGGAAATCACCAAGAGCGATACGACGACCAATTTCATCTAATGTAATATGACGTTGCGTTCTAACAGACTGCTCACGTTGTAATTGAGCACGTTTAGAAGCAATTTGTTTCGCTTCACGCTCATCTTGGAAGACATTGAACTTGTCACCCGCTTGTGGTGCACCATCCAATCCTAATATAGATACTGGCGTTGAAGGTCCAGCTGCAGCAACATCATGTCCTCTTTCATCGTGCATCGCTTTAACCTTACCACTGTGTTGACCAGCTAATACATAGTCACCAACCTTAAGTGTTCCCGCCTGAACTAATATAGTAGATACATATCCACGACCTTTATCTAAGTACGCTTCTACAACCGTACCATGAGCGATTTTATTTGGATTCGCTTGAAGCTCTAATAATTCGGCTTCAAGTAATACTTTTTCTAATAATTCTTTAACACCTGTACCTACTTTAGCAGAGATATCATGAGATTGAATTTTACCACCCCAGTCTTCTACTAACAAGTTCATTTGTGCTAATCCTTCTTTAATCTTCTCAGGATTCGCATCGGGTTTATCAATTTTATTGATAGCAAATACGATAGGTACACCTGCAGCTTGCGCGTGAGAAATGGCCTCTTTAGTTTGTGGCATGATTTCATCATCGGCTGCCGCTACGATAATGGCAATATCTGTGATTTGAGCACCACGAGCACGCATCGCTGTAAAGGCTTCGTGACCTGGTGTATCTAAGAAAGCAATTTTTTGTCCGTTTTCTAACGCCACACCGTAAGCACCGATATGTTGTGTAATACCACCAGACTCTCCTGCGATTACATTTTCCTTACGGATATAATCTAGAAGCGATGTTTTACCGTGATCAACGTGTCCCATAACGGTAACAATTGGAGCACGAGGTAATAAATCTTCAGGTTTATCTTCAACCTCTTCAATAGATTCTTCAATATCTGCTGTTACGAATTCAACTTGGTAGCCAAATTCATCTGCAACGATAGATAAAGTTTCTGCATCCAGACGTTGGTTCATCGTTACCATCATACCAAGTGACATACAAGCTGATATAATTTGAGTCACACTCACATCCATCATGGTTGCCATTTCACTAGCGGTTACGAACTCGGTAACTTTAATGATTTTACTTTCTGCAGCTTCGAGTTGTTGATCTATCTCAGATTGTTCTCTGTGTTGATCTCTTTTATCTCTTCTATACTTAGCACCTTTACCCTTGTTAGATTTCCCTTGAAGTTTTTCAAGCGTTTCTCTAACTTGCTTTTTAACATCTTCTTCTGAAGGCTCTTCTTTAACAATGTTACGACGTCCTGCACCTGGACCTCCTGGTTTTCCTTTAAAACGATCGTTACCTCCTGGTCTTCCTCCACCTGGTCTGTTTTGACCACCGGTGTTAGGCGCCCCAGCTTTACTAATACGACGACGTTTTTTCTTAGGATCACCACCTTGCTTAGGATCTGTTTTTTTCTCTACCTTCTTTTTAGGCTTATTAAACTGTGATAAATCAATTTTATCGCCAGCAATTTTTGGCCCAGAAAGCTTTTGGTATTGTGTTTTAACGCGTTCCTCAACGATTGGATTACCATCTTCATCAACCTTACCAGTAGCTTCAGCCTTAGCTGGCGTAGCTTCTTTTTTAGGTTCCTCTTTAACAGGTGTTTCCTTTTTAGGCGCTTCAGTTTTAGCAGGCTCAACCTTTTTAGGGTCAATCTCTACCTTTTTAACGCCAACAGGTTTTAATCCAATTTTAGGTGCTTGAGCTTTAATAACCTCTGGTTCTTTAGCAGGCTCTGTTTTCTTTTCAGCAACAGGCTCCTCCTTAACAGGGGTTTCTTTTTTCTCAACAACAGGTGCTTCTTCAACTTTCTTTTTAGGCTCTAAGTCGATTTTACCAACTTGTTTAGGACCTGAAAGTGCTTTTGAAGCTTTTACAACCTCTTCTTGCTTGGCTTTTTCTATGGCTTCTTGTGCTTTCTGCTTAGCTTCCAATTCTTTTTCACGCTTAACACGTAAATCTTCCTTTTCCTTTTGCTTCGCTTCACTAACTTCTTGCGATCTCACCTTTTTATTAGCATCCGTCTCAAATTCATCTGAAAGAATCTTATAAGTTTCTTCAGAAATTTTTGTAGTTGGTCGCTTCTCTATATCCACACCTTTAGAATCTAAAAATTCTACGGCGCGATCTAGAGAGATGTTAAGTTCGCGTAATACTTTATTTAATCTAATTGTTTCAGCCATAAATCGCCTTTAAAATACTCAAATATATGCATTATACCGGTTAAGGCATAACAAACGTGCAAATCTGCACTTAATTTTTTTAATCTTCAAATTCTTCTCTTAGAATACGGATCACTTCACTTATTGTTTCTTCTTCTAAGTCTGTTCTTTTTACCAAGTCGTTAACGTCTTGCTCAAGAATACTTTTAGCGGTATCTAAACCTGCTTTACTAAACTCCTCAATAATCCATCCTTCGATTTCATCTGAGAATTCGCTTAATTCAACATCTTCTTCCGCTCCTTCTCTAAATACATCAATTTCAAAACCTGTTAATTGACCAGCTAAACGAATGTTGTGACCACCACGACCAATCGCTTTACTTACCTCTTCAGGTTTTAAAATAACCTCAGCGCGTTTCGTTTCTTCATCAATTTTAATTGATGTTACACGTGCTGGGCTTAATGCTCTAGTTATAAATAGTGGTAAATTACTTGTGTAATTAATCACATCGATATTTTCATTTCCTAATTCACGAACAATACCGTGAATTCTAGATCCTTTCATACCCACACAAGCACCAACAGGATCGATTCTATCATCATAAGAATCTACAGCAACTTTTGCTTTTTCTCCAGGAATTCTAACCACATTTTTAATAGTAATTAAACCGTCGAAAACCTCAGGAATTTCTTGTTCGAATAATTTCTCTAAGAATACAGGTGAACTTCTTGACATGATGATGGTAGGTTTTGCGCCTTTAAGCTCTACACCATCAATAACACCTCTTACATTATCTCCTTTTCTGAAGAAATCTGAAGGTATTTGTTTATCTTTTGGTAATACAATTTCATTCCCCTCGTCGTCTAATAAAATAACGGCTCTATGACGAATGTGATGTACTTCTGCAGTATAAATTTCTCCTACTAAATCTTTAAATTGCTTATAAATTATAGTATTATCGTGCTCATGAATTTTAGAAATTAGATTCTGACGCAAAGCTAAAATAGCACGTCTACCTAAATCGATAAGTTTCACTTCTTCAGACACATCTTCACCAACTTCAAAATCTGGCTCAATTTTACGCGCTTCAGTTAAAGAGATTTCTTGATTAGGCTCTTCTACTTCACCATCGGCAACAACAACTCTATTTCTCCATATCTCTAAATCACCTTTATCTGGGTTTACAATAATATCAAAATTATCATCATCACCAAATTTCTTTTTCAAGGCGCTTCTAAATACATCTTCTAAGATTGCCATTAAGGTTACCCTATCAATTAGCTTATCGTCTTTGAATTCCGAAAAAGATTCAATTAACGCGATATTTTCCATAACTCTTTTAAATTAAAATTTAATCATAACTTTTGCTTCTACAATATCTTCATAAGGAATACGCCCTTCCTTTTTAACAGTAACCTTGCCTTTACCAACTGGTTTTGGCTCACGAACTTTCCACTCTAAAACCACCTCAATTTCGGTAGCTTCCACAAGTGTCCCTTCCATCTCTTCGGTTTTTGTTTTTACCTTAAGGGTTCTGTTTAAATTTTTCTTATACTGACGATTGTGAACTAACGGTGATGCTGCTCCTGCCGACATCACTTCTAAAGAAAAATCTTCCTCCTCACGATCTAAATTGTGCTCGATAGCGCGACTGATAAACATGCAGTCTTCGACTAACACACCTGAATCGCCATCAATAATTACTTTAATGTGATTTTCATTATTTATAGAAAAATCAATAAGAAACAAATCTGGTCTTTCAACCAGTGCTGCATCTAATAATTCTGTAACTTTATTTTTAAACATTTTTAGTATAAAAAGAGGGGACTTTTCGTCCCCTCATATCTTTAAATTTGCCTTTCAACGGTGCAAATATACAATATTTTATTGATTCTTAAAGCCCCTAAGCAAAATATGTATAAACTTAAAGCTTTACAAAACGCTTAACACCAGAAATTTCAGTTTTCATAACACCCATTACCACAGAGACATGCACCTCATATAAAATCATTTTTTTCGATTCATTACACGATTTATCCGCTAAAAATACACCACTACCCTTACCAACCATAACCACAACTTCCATTTATTAACAAAAAGCAACCCAAAACCAAACGTTAAAAGCGGGTAAATTCACTTACTATTAATAGAATATTTCTTATTTTAGAGGTAGTCTTAAAATTTGAATTTTATTTCAAAACAAAAACTAAAATTATGAACAAAATACTTGTCCCTACCGACTTTTCACCACAGGCAGAAAACGCTTTAAAAGTCGCTGCACAACTCGCTAAGAAGCATGATTGTAAAATCCACCTACTGCATATTTTAGACTTACCATTACAGCAAATAGACCCTGTAAACACTATGAATTTCTCTTCAGGACCCGAGGCGTTATTCTTTATGAAACTGGCAAAACAAAAATTTGACGATTTACTGAAACGCGATTACCTAAAAGACATTCGTGTGATTGACAGTATCGAATTTACAGAAATTTACAACGGCATTTCTAAACAATGCGAAAAAAACAACATCGACCTCATTATAATGGGTTCGAATGGCTCTAGTGGTATTGAAGAAATCTTAATAGGAAGTAACACCGAAAAAGTGGTTAGAAACTCTGAAACTCCAGTTTTGGTAATTAAAAGACCACACACCGAATTTGACATCAACAAGATTGTATTTGCATCAGATTTTGCTGAAGAAAGCATACCAGCGCTACAAAAAACCGCAGATTTTGCTAAACTTTGGCAAGCTAAAATCCATTTACTCTTAGTAAATACCCCAAATCAATTTATTACCACAAAAACAGCCACCGAACGCATTAAAAAGTTTGTAAAAAACCTAAATTCTGAAGATTTTACCACAACCATTTACAACGATATCACGATTGAAAAAGGTATTACGAATTACAGTTATAGCATAGACGCCGATTTAATAAGCATGAGTACGAGAGGTCGAAAAGGCATCTCGCACTTTTTTAACGGTAGCATTAGTGAAGATTTAGTAAATCATGCGATGCGCCCCGTGATTACCTTTAAAGTTTAATTACAGTATATTTCAAATAAAAAAAGTCTTTCTCAAATCAAGGAAGACTTTTTTTGTTGGCCCACTAGGGCTTATTTCGACTGCGCTCGATATAAACTTCTCGCACATATATCCTCAAAAAAGAAAAATCCTAACTTCTTTCGAAATTAGGATTCTCTGTTGGCCCACTAGGGCTCGAACCTAGACTCTTTGGTACCAAAAACCAACGTGTTGCCAGTTACACCATAGGCCATTCGTGTAATGAGGCTGCAAATTTAAAACAAAGTTTTAGTTCTGCAAACATTTTTACAAAAAAATATTTCAAAAAACTTAAGCTTAATATAAAATCACCTGCTATACCATATTTATTCTTAAATTCGCATTGCAAAAAAATAACGATATACATGGCAAATTTTGACTATAAAAAATGGAATACCATTTTAGGTTGGTTTTCTTTTTTAATAGCACTTACAACATACAGTTTAACCGTTGAACCTACAGTAAGCTTTTGGGATGCAGGAGAGTATATACTAACCTCTGCAAAACTAGAAGTAGGACACCCACCCGGAGCCCCTTTATTTCAAATGCTTGGTGCCTTTTTCTCCATGTTCGCACTAGAACCTTCTCAAGTTGGTTTTATGATGAATATGATGAGTGCTGTGGCCAGTGCCTTCACTATTTTATTCATGTTTTGGACCATTACCCTACTCTTAAAAAAAATGGTAGTGCAGGATGATAACATGACGCAAAGCAAAGCTATCGCTATTTTAGGAAGTGGTTTTGTTGGTAGTTTAGCCTTTTCTTTTACAGATTCGTTTTGGTTTAATGCCGTTGAAACCGAAGTGTACGCCATGGCCACCTTAATTATGTCTGTTCTTTTCTGGCTTGGCTTACGTTGGGAACAGGACATGGACAAACCTAGAGGTAACCGTTGGCTCATTTTAATTGCTTTTATCATCGGACTTTCATTTGGGGTTCACTTTATGGGTCTTTTAACCATTCCTGCCATTGGTTTAATCTATTACTTTAAAAATTACAAAACCATAACCGTTAAAAACTTCATTATTGCCAATGCTGTTGCGGTTGGTATCCTACTTTTTGTATTTAAATTACTTGCACCTAACATTCTAAAAATATTTAGTGTTTTTGAAATTTTCTTTGTGAATACAGTAGGATTACCCTTCAATTCGGGATCCATTATTGCGGGTATTTCCTTAGTTGCTCTTATTTACTATGCATTAAGATACACGAGAAACAAAAGTTATGTGCATTTAAATACGGCCATTCTATGTGTCACTTTTGTTATTATAGGTTTTGCTACTTGGATTATGCTTCCTATTCGTGCCAATGCGAATGTAGTTGTCAACGAAAACAACCCTAATAGTGCTAGAGAACTTTTAGCATACTATAACCTAGAGCAATACCCAGAAACCCATTTGTTCTATGGTCCGCAATTCACCGATCAATACGCTTATTTGGATGAAAACAATCCTTATGTAGACGACAAACCGAATTACGAAAAGGACGAAGAAGCTGGTAAATATGTTATCGTAAACGACTACAAAAACGCCAAACAAAACTACAACTCTAAACACGCCTCTATTTTACCGCGTATGTGGAGTGCCGAGCATGCCGAGAACTATATGATGTTTACTGGATTTTTAAAATTCAAATTAAAACCAGAATATCAAATGGAAAACGAGCTTCGTGCCTCGGTAGCTAATTTCCAAAAAGATGTGGCCATGGGCAATGTCGATTACGAAGATTATAATAATTTCCTAAAACGATTTAAAGACTATATCGACATCGAAAAACCATCGCTTTTCAGTAATATCTCCTATTTATTTGAATACCAATTAGGCTATATGTACTGGCGTTATTTCATGTGGAATTTCACAGGAAGACAAGATGATATTCAAGGTCGCTATGATAACCACGGTAATTGGATTTCGGGCATAAACTTTATAGACGAGTGGCACTTAGGGCTTCCTCAAGAGAATTTACCTAGTGATGTAAAAAACAACAAAGCTAGAAACACCTATTACTTCTTACCGCTTTTATTAGGGCTTTTAGGTTTTTTCTTCCTTTTTAATAAAGACAAGAAAATATTTTGGGTAACCCTAGTATTCTTCCTTTTTACAGGTTTAGCTATTCAGGTATACACGAATGTGCGTCCGTTTGAACCAAGAGAACGTGACTATTCGGTGGTAGGATCATTTTATGTATTTGCACTCTGGATAGGGTTTGGGGTATATGCCGCTTATGATTTTATTAAAACCTATATTCCTAAAAAAATAGCAGCGCCTTTGGTTTCGGCACTTTGTTTCATATTGGTGCCTATTAATTTAGCAGCTAGCAACTGGGATGACCATGACCGTTCGGGTAAATACACGGCCAATTCTATGGCTAAAATGTATTTAGACTCCTGTGCCGAAAATGCTATTTTATTTACCATTGGCGATAACGATACCTTTGCCCTTTGGTACGCTCAAGAAATTGAAGGTTATAGAACCGATGTGCGTGTTGTAAACACCAGTTTATTCCAAACCGATTGGTATATCGATCAAATGAAGCGTAAGGCTTACGAGAGCGACCCGATTCCTTCTCAGCTCACACACGATTTATACCGTTTTGGCACAAATGATTATATTATCATTCAACCCGTCATTAAAGACACCTTACAGGTTAAACAGTTCTTAGATTTTGTTGGAAGCAACAACCCTAAAACGAAATACAAATACGTATTACAACAACAAGGCGTGGACTTATCGAAAGTAAGAAGTCAGGATGCCAATGCGACTTACTTACCAACGCCTCATTTACGTATTCCAGTTAACAAAGAGAATGTTTTAAAATATGGCATTGTAAAAGAAAAGGATGCCGATAAAATTGTGCCTCATATAGACATCACAGTATCTGGTGGCGCACTTTACAAAAACAGGCTTCTTATGCTAGATATTGTGGCAAATAACGAATGGAAACGCCCTATTTACTTTACAGGCGGAAGTTTTGGTGACGACGACTATTTATGGATGAAAGACTATTTACAATTGGATGGTTTATGCTATAAATTAGTCCCTATTAGAACGCCTATTGATAAAAATAACCCATTCGACATGGGACGTGTAGATAGCGATTTAATGTATGAAAAAGTAAAAAAATGGTATTGGGGTAACAGTGGAAGCCCTGACATTTACCATGATGTAGAAACCAGAAAAAACTCTATTACATATCGTGGTAACCTCGCTCGTTTGGGTGAACAATTAATTAATGAAGGCAAATTAGATAAAGCTGAAGAAATTGCAGACATCGCCATGAAAAATATGCCTGTAGAATACTTTGGTTACTACACACTTTTAGAACCTTACATTAGCTTGTACTACGAAGTTGGTAATCAAGAAAAAGCTCGTAAATTATTTAAAGATGTCGCTAAAAAATACCAAGAAAACTTAAGTTATTATAGCGGCTTAAAAATTGAAAACCAAGAGCGTTTATTTGAAGATATTTATACCGATATCCAGCGCTACAAAGGCTTAATTGATGTTTTAATTCAGTATGATATTAAATTCGCTGAAAGTGAAGGTGATATTTTTAACAACCACTTACGAGCCTTTAAGCATTTTTATGGTGAAGATGAACCTGAAGATGCTGTAGAACCCGTAACACCGCCTGAAGCGGTTGAAGGTTTACAGATTATAGACAGTCTGAAATAATTTTAAATTAAGGTGGTATGCCCTTAATTCCTGTAAAAGTTCCGTTGGTAGTAAAAAAGATGTTCCCAAAGTATATTTGGGACATCCCTACCAACGATAAAACCATCTACCTCACTTTCGACGATGGCCCCACACCAGAGGTTACCCAATGGACTTTAAAGAAACTGGCCGAATATCAAGCTCAAGCTACATTTTTCTGTATTGGAAATAATATAGAAAAACACCCCGGTATTTTTAAAGCCATTGTAAAAGACGGCCATGCCATAGGAAACCATACTTATCATCACCTTAAGGGCTGGAAAACCAAAACAGAACCCTATCTTAAAGATGTTGCGAGAGCCCAAAACCTCATCAACGACATACTAGATCAAGATCAGGATCTAAAACCTCAATCCCAAAAACTATTTCGTCCACCATACGGCAGAATTAAAAATTCACAAGGCAAAAAACTAATCGCCTTAGGTTATAAAATCATCATGTGGGATGTTATCTCGTTTGATTGGGATCGGGAAATAAGCCAAGAAAAGTGTCTCGACCACGTACTTTCAAATGCCGTACCTGGAAGTATTATTGTATTTCACGATAGTGTAAAAGCCGCAAAAAATATGCAATATGCGCTACCTAAAGTTTTAGAATATTACACAAAGCAAGGCTTTTCATTTAAAGCTTTGAGCTTCTAAATATAATCTTGAATAATACCAATAAGCGTATTAGCATCCTGCTCACCACTATAACGCCATTTCATTTCGCCATCTTTGTAAATCATAAGCGTAGGCAAAGCCTTTACACGCAAAGCATCGGCAAGCGCTTTGTTTTTTTCAATATCAATTTTAATAACTTTCGCTTTATCCCCTAAAGCGGCAGCCACATCTCTAAGTGTGAGATTCATGGATTCTGATTGCGAATGCCATTCGGTATAAAAATCTAATAATACCGGAATATTCACATCTATAAGTTCCCCAAATTTTGACATATTCTGTAGTTTATTTTTCAATTACACTATTAAAAAATTTCGCTTAGATTTGTTTAGACATCTATTGATTACGAGCTATTAATTACCAGTGTATTAGCATAAAAATACGCAATTTCTAGTCAATTGCAATTTTTTAAGGAAATTATAGCTTTTAAGCCACTCCGGACCCCTTTTTTAGTTCAATAACGGTTATTTCCGGCCAAATACCCACACGCCCGGGGAAAGCCAGATATCCAAATCCGCGATTCACATTAATAAATTGGTCTTTCTCTTTATAGATACCTGCCCAATATTTGTAACGCCATTTTACAGGACTCCATTTAAACCAGCCTGGAATTTCAATCCCAAACTGCATCCCATGGGTATGTCCGCTTAACGTTAAATGGTAGTGGTAATCGTCATCAATCACTTGTTTTTCCCAATGTGTAGGGTCATGACTCATTAATATTTTGAAATCTGATGCCTTAACATTCTGAGATGCTTTTTTTAAATCGCCAACCTGCTTAAAACCACCTACGCCCCAGTTTTCTACGCCTACCAAGGCAATACGTTCGCCATTTTTTTCTAAAAAGTTAGTTTCATTCAGTAACAAATTAAAGCCCATCTCTTTTTGAATCGCCTTTAAGTCGTCAAGGTTTTTCTTTTTTGCGGCAGCAGACTCCCACTTCACATAATCGCCATAATCATGATTTCCTAAAACGGAATACAAGCCATCTTTCGCTTTTAATCGTCCGAAAACAGACTTATAGGGTATCAGTTCTTCGGCTTTATTATTCACCATATCACCAGTGAAGAGAATCACATCGCTATCTTGTTCATTAATTAAATCGACCGCATATTCCACCTTTTCCATATCATCAAAACTTCCCGAATGAATATCACTTAATTGGGTGAGTTTATAACCATCGAAAGCCTCTGGAAGATCTTCAAAATACATGGTATATTTTAAAACTTTGTAATTGTATCGTCCTTTATAAATCCCATAAATAATAGACGCAAAAGGAATGGCAGCAAGGCCCAAGGCTATTTTGCTTATAAATTGGCGACGCGAAGCCATATATTTTCCTTGTTCATTCTGTCCTTCGGTAAAATACCTGTATAAGGCTTGCGGCACTCTAAAAACATCTTCCAAAAACATGGCTCCTATTAAAAAAATAAAGGGTACAACCACGGCTATTAAAAAACCAACCGCATAACCATGAGTATGTGAAAATCCATCGCTACGGTTAAAACCATAAAACTGAAAAACGAAATTACCAAGTACAAAAAGGGTAATCACCCAATATAAAGCAAGAAGTATATTATTTTTTGTAACGGTTCTAAACGCTTGGAAAGCATAAAAATCGGCCACTAAAAAAATAACAATAAAAATAATCCAACGTATCATTAAAATTTTTTTCTAAAGATAGTCGTATAATCAGGGAATAGTTAACGTAGGCTTTTTTATTTAACGAATCGTTAAGAATTGACATGCTTTATTTGAATGATAATAATGTTCATTTTTTTAGTTCACACCTTATTATTTTAAATTAATGAGTTCATGAATGTCCTTCGTCGATTTCATTGATAAAAAAACGAACCAATCCTTCGACTTCGCTCTGGACAAGCAAATCTAGGCTTACGAACCTTTATCTAAATTTTTCGTTCGTCACCTAAATTTTAGGAACTCGCTATGAGAATTTAAAGTTCAAAGAAAACTCCGTTCAGCTCAAACAGCCTGAAATTTTACCGTGTTTTCACTTCAAATTTCACGATAAATCTTCGATAGGCCATGTACCACGTTTCAAAAAAAAGGCAACTGCAGACCTTTTAAATAAATCTTTTTGATGTTAACTATTTTAAACCATAAAACCCCACCCTCAGCAAAGCAAGGTATTATATTTCTTAAATTAAGCCTAAGTTTTCGTAGTTTTGACTTTCTATCAAAACAAATACAATGTCCGATCAAAAACGTCTTTTTTTAGTCGATGCTTATGCATTAATTTTCCGTGGTTATTACGCTTTTATAAAGAATCCAAGAATCAATTCCAAGGGTGAAGACACCTCGGCCATTATGGGGTTCATGAACTCTTTATTAGATGTAATAAAGCGTGAACGCCCAGATCATTTAGCAGTTTGTTTTGATAAAGGCGGCAGCGCCGATCGTGTTGAAATGTTCGAGGCTTACAAAGCCAACAGAGATGAAACACCCGAAGGCATAAAAACAGCTGTACCATACATTTACGAGATATTAAAAGCCATGCACATTCCTATTATGGTTAAGGACGGTTATGAAGCCGATGATGTAATTGGTACCCTTTCCCGTCAAGCGGAAAAAGAAGGTTATAAAACCTACATGGTAACTCCCGATAAAGATTTTGCCCAGTTAGTAACCGAAAATATTTTTATGTACCGCCCTGTTTTTGGAGGCGGTTACGAAACTTGGGGCATTCCTGAGGTGAAAGCCAAGTTTGAAGTGGAAGATCCCTTGCAGGTGATCGATTTCCTTGGTATGATGGGTGATGCCAGTGATAACATCCCTGGACTTCCAGGCGTTGGCGAAAAAACAGCCAAAAAATTTATTGCTCAGTTTGGAAGCATGGAAGGTTTGCTTGCTAATACCGATCAGCTTAAAGGGAAGATGAAAGAGAAAGTGGAGGCTAACGGTGAATTGGGCTTACTTTCTAAAAAACTTGCCACTATTATGCTGGATGTGCCGGTGGAATTTAATGCCAAAGATTTTGAATTAGATCAACCGGATATTGAGGCGGTAACCAAGATTTTCCAAGAATTAGAGTTTAGACGATTAATTGATAATTTCACCAAGACATTTGCTGTTGAAGGGGTTCCGGGAACATCAACCGAAACTACTAAAGCTTCAGAAGTAGCAGAAACCAAAGAAACGCCTAAAGAAGTAAAGGCTGCTGGAGCAGGGCAATTCTCTTTGTTTGGAGCAGATCCCGCTTCCGCGGAAGCGCCAACAACAAACACTTTCGAGCGCAAAAACATAGCCAACACCCCACATTTTTACCAAAGTGTCCCTTCGGGCATGGCCACCAAATTGTTTATTAAAAATTTATTGAGCCAAACCAGCGTGTGTTTTGATACCGAAACCACAGGTTTAAATCCGTTATCGGCCGAATTGGTAGGCATTGCATTTTCATGGGAAGTAGGCAAAGGCTTTTACTTACCGTTTCCAGAAAACAGAGACGAAGCTCAAGAACTGATAGAACAATTACGTCCGTTTTTTGAAAATGAAGCCATCGAAAAAGTGGGGCAGAATTTAAAATACGACATTAAAGTTTTAGCCAAATACAACATTTCGGTAAAAGGCAAATTGTTCGATACCATGCTCGCGCATTATTTAATTAACGCCGATATGCGTCATAACATGGATGTTTTAGCCGAAACCTATTTGAATTACACGCCAGTTTCTATTGAAACTTTAATTGGTAAAAAAGGTAAAAATCAGTTATCAATGCGTGACGTCGATTTAGAAAAACAAACCGAATACGCCGTTGAAGATGCCGATATTACCTTACAGCTTAAAGAACATTTTAAAAATGAATTGGGCGAGGCTAATACCCAAACCTTATTTGATGATATTGAAATTCCGCTACTTCGTGTATTAGCGGCTATGGAATTGGAAGGCATTAATTTAGATAAGGCCTTTTTAAACAGCCTTTCGGAGCAACTTAATAGTGACATCGCTACCCTAGAAACCCGTATTTACGAAACGGCTGGCGAGACCTTTAATATTGCATCGCCAAAACAATTGGGTGTAGTGCTTTTTGAGAAACTGAAACTGGTAGACAAGCCTAAAAAAACCAAAACGGGACAGTATAAAACGGGTGAAGATATCCTGAGTTATTTAGCCAAGGAGCACCCTATTGTTCAGGACATATTAGACTTTAGAGGTTTATCGAAATTAAAAAGCACTTATGTAGACGCTTTACCAAATCAAATTGATGAAGTTACCGCACGCGTGCACACCGATTATATGCAAACAGTAGCCGCGACAGGGCGTTTGAGTAGTAACAACCCGAATTTACAAAACATCCCGATTCGTACCGAACGTGGCCGACAAGTTAGAAAAGCTTTTATCCCGCGAAACGAAGATTATATTTTACTAGCTGCCGATTACTCGCAAATAGAACTGCGTATTATTGCGGCTTTAAGCAAGGAAGAAACCATGATTTCGGCGTTTAAAAATGGCGAAGATATTCATGCTTCAACCGCTTCTAAAGTCTTTAATGTGCCTTTAGAAGAAGTAACTCGCGAACAGCGTAGCCATGCTAAAACGGTTAATTTTGGTATTATTTATGGCGTTTCGGCATTCGGACTAAGCAATCAAACCGATTTATCTCGAGGGGAAGCCAAAGAGCTTATCGACACCTATTACGAAACCTACCCGAAGCTTCGCGCTTACATTAGCGAACAGGTAGATTTTGCTCGCGATAACGGTTATGTGCAAACCCTTTTAGGGCGTCGCCGTTATTTAAAAGACATCAACTCCAGAAATGCCGTAGTTCGTGGTGCAGCAGAACGTAACGCCGTAAACGCTCCCATACAAGGTAGTGCCGCCGATATTATAAAAATTGCCATGATTAACATCTATAATAAGCTGGAAGCTGGAAATTATAAAACTAAAATGCTCTTACAAGTGCATGATGAATTGGTATTTGATGTGTATAAACCAGAACTAGAAACCATAAGTACTTTAGTAAAAACGGAGATGGAGAACGCTTATACTTTAGAGGTTCCTCTTGATGTAGAATTAGGTACTGGTCGTGATTGGTTGGAGGCGCATTAATTGGAAAAATATTCAAAAATGAACCAATTTGAAGTATTTCACACAGAATATTTAAGACCTTCAAGAACAATAGAAACGGTACTAGTTAAAAATGAATACTCAAGTGAAGTTTTCTTTGTTTACAATTATGAAGGAATTTCTTTTAGAGTATTTAAAACGCATCTAGGCTTAATAAATTTTTTCTTAGATAAATTAGATAGCGATTTTCATTTTAGCTCAAAAAATGAACTTGATGATTTTTTATCTGAAGTCAAATTAGCTGCCTAGAACATGAAAACCATTTCCGTTACATGTGCTATCATTAAATTTGATGATAAAACCTTAGCCGTTCAAAGAAGTAAAGCAATGAAACTTCCTTTGAAATGGGAATTCGCAGGCGGTAAAATTGAAGCTGGAGAAACAGAAACAGACTGTATTCACAGGGAGATTTTTGAAGAATTAAACATCCAAATTGAGCTCCTACAAAGATTGACTCCTGTAATTCATGAATACCCAGGTTTCAAAATTAAACTCATCCCCTTCATTGCTAAATTTGTTTCAGGAGAATTGCAACTTAAGGAACATACTGATTTTATCTTAGCCGATAAAGAAGAGTTACCTAATTTAGATTGGGCAGAAGCAGATTTACCAATTTTAAAAGAATATTTATCATTATGAATCAAGGTATTTACGAAGAATTAATCACTCAGCTTATTAATACAAAATTGAGTGAACTTGATAAAGATGAGTTCTTTTTAAAGAAAAGCTTAATTGATAAGGAGGAAGCTTCAACAATTCTTTCTAAACATTTAGGAAAAACAATAAAACAAGCTTTTGATTTTATTGGAAAAACGAAAGTAGAGGAACAGATAAAAATTGCGAATAAAATTATAAATCTACTTAAAGAAGAACTAAACAAGCAAGAATTTAAAGATGATTTAGTAGATATTGAAGGTGAGATTTTAAAAGCCGTGTTTTCTAAAACTGATGCTCATTTTACAAATTTAGATTTACGTCTCAAGGAAATAACACCATACACAACATTAACCCAAAGTGAACTATTTACAGGTGGGAATGGTGGACTATCATTAGAAAGCGAACTCAAAAAAGAAATTCTATCATCTAACCAAATAAACTTATTAGTCTCTTTTATAAAATTTAAAGGCATCATTATTCTTGAAAAAGAATTAAGAGAATTTACTGAACGTGGCGGAAAATTAAAAGTAATTACTACAACTTATATTGGAGCAACAGACTATAAAGCGATTCAATTACTAGCAAAGCTACCAAATACAGAAGTAAAAATATCGTATAATACGTCTAACGAAAGATTACACGCTAAAGCTTATTTATTTTATAGAGATACAGCATTTCATACCGCTTATATAGGTTCCTCGAATTTTTCAAGGTCTGCGCTCACCGATGGGTTAGAATGGAACTTAAAAATTACAACTAAAGAAGTAAGCCATATTATAGACAAGTTTCAAAAAACTTTTGATGCATATTGGCAAAGTGATGACTTCGAATTATTTGATGACTCTATTCATAAGGAAAAGCTTCAAAATGCACTAAAACAAAGTAAATTTAGTAAGCCTTATGAAAACTCAACTACTTTTTTTGACATTAAACCATTTCCATATCAATATGAAGTTTTAGAAAAATTAGAAGTAGAAAGAAGCATTCACAATCGATATCGAAATTTGGTAGTTGCAGCTACCGGAACAGGAAAAACAGTTATTTCTGCTTTCGATTATAAACGATTTAAACAAGAAAATAAATCAGCAAAACTACTTTTTCTTGCTCATAGAAAAGAGATACTTCAAAAATCGCTTTCAACCTTTCAAGGTGTTTTAAGAAATAATAATATTGGAGAATTATGGGTCGACGGTCTCGTCCCTGATAATTTTGAATACGTATTTGCTTCAGTTCAAACGATAAACAATCAGTACAAGAATTATAATTTGACACCAGAATATTATGACTACATCATTATTGACGAGTGTCATCACCAAATAGCAAATAGTTACCGAGAAATCATTAATTATTTTAAACCAAAAATTCTACTAGGTCTTACAGCAACCCCTGAACGAATGGATGGTGGAGATATTTTAGAGGATTTTGAAAATAAAATTGCAGCAGAAATTAGGTTACCCGAAGCCATGAACCGAAAACTACTGTGTCCTTTTCAATACTTTGGAATTACAGACAGTATCGATTTAACCAATGTTAAATGGGTAAGAGGAAAATACGTAGCTAGCGAGTTAACCGGTTTATATACAGGAAGCGACAGAAGAGTTAGAGAGGTAATTGATGCCCTAGAAAAATATACAAAAGACATAAGTAACGTTAGAGCTTTGGGGTATTGTGTTTCTATGGAGCACGCGAAATACATGGCCGAAAAATTTACTCTAGCAGGATTTAAAGCCGATTATTTAACAAGTAAAAACAGTAATGACAGAGTTTCTATTCGTCAAAAATTAGAAAAAAAAGAAATCAATTACTTATTTGTAGTAGACATGTTTAACGAAGGTATTGACATCCCTGAAATTGACACAGTCCTATTTCTAAGACCTACAGAAAGTTTAACTGTATTTTTACAGCAACTAGGCAGAGGCTTAAGGCTTCATGAAGATAAAGACTGTCTAACTGTTTTGGACTTTGTTGGTAATTCTAAACCTGAATACAATTTTGAAAGCAAATTTAGAGCCTTAATAGGTAAAACAAACACGACTGTTTTAAAAGAAATTGAAGATGATTTCCCTCACCTTCCTTTAGGCTGCTCCATTGTGTTAGAAAAGAAGACTAAAGAAACAATTCTTAAAAATATCTCTGCAGCAACTTCATTAAATAAAAACAAATTAATTCAAAAAATTCAACAATTTCAACATGACACCAATTTACCATTAACCATTGGCAATTTTAGTGCCTTTTATAATATTCCATTACAATCAATTTACAAAAGAGGAAGTTGGAAACGCTTATGCCAATTGGCAGGAAAAATAGAGGATTTTGATTCTGTAAACGAAAAAGTTATTGTATCTGCTATTTCGAAAAAATGGCTTTCAACAAATTCTTTAAGTTATTTTACTTTCGTTCTAAAAATTGCAAAGCTAAATTTCAACATAAATATTTCTGATTTTCAACCAAATGAGCGAACAATGCTTTTAATGTTGCATTATGATGTTTGGCAAAAAGAAGGAGGGTTTGATTCCTTAGAGAAAAGCATAAAAGCCATTGGCATAAACCCCGTATTAATTGATGAAATAAAAGAGGTACTTGAAGTATTAATAGAAAAAATAGACTTTAAAGAACTACCTATTCAGCTTCCTTATGAACAACCGTTAAAACTTCATAGTCGTTACACGAGAGATCAGGTTTTAGCAGCATTTAGAATGAGTAGTTTTGAAAAAAAATCATCAAATAGGGAGGGAACGGCGGAAAACAAAGATTTAAAAACCGAAATATTATTTATCAATCTCATAAAATCAGAAGAAAACTTCTCTCCAACCACAATGTATGATGATTATGCTGTAAATGAATTATTATTTCATTGGCAAACTCAAAACTCAGCTAGACCAGATTCAGGTAAAGGACTGTCATATATCAATCATAAAAAAACAGATAAAAGAATCCTACTTTTTGTCAGAGAAAAAGCTAAAAACGAATTTGGAAATAGTCTAGGCTACGTTTTTATAGGTGAAGGTGAATTGAAAGATTATTACGGCTCAAAACCTATGAGCATCAACTGGGAACTCCATGAGCCGATGCCACATTATTTGTGGAAAGATGCCGCAAAGCTTTCTGTCGGTTAAAAAAACAGAGTGACTTCTTAATTAAAAACGTGAAGCATTGTCCCCCGAGGAGACTTTAAGGGGTATCCGAAACGAAATATAACGTATTGATATTCTTTTGTTCTGTGCCATTTGGCTGCGTTACCAAGATTTGGTATTTTTGAGTAAAAATATTGTCAAAATGGGAAAAAACACATCAATTTCACTCGGAAATCATTTTGAGGATTTTATCAGAGAAGAAGTAAAATCAGGCAGATATGGTTCGGTAAGCGAAGTTATCCGTTCTGCATTACGTTTGCTGGAACGTGAAGAAAAAAAGGAAAGAGAATTAATTAAAGCACTCGAAGTAGGTGAAAATAGTGGTTTTATTGAAAATTTTGATCCAAAACAAAACCTGACTGATTTACATCGCAAACACTTATGAGTAAAAACAAATATCGAATAAGTAAACAAGCGATTGATGATTTAAATGATATTTGGGTATATACTTTTCACAAATGGTCTAAAGAACAAGCCGACAGATATTACGACTTGATAATCGGAGAGATTGAATTTATAGCGGACCACTATTTAATTGGAAAATCGGCTGAACAAACTCGAAAAAACTATCGCGTAACAAAAATCAAATCGCATCTGATTTTTTACAGAAAGGTTGAGCATGACATTGTCGAAATCGTTAGAATTTTACATGAAAGAATGGATCTTAAAAAACGACTGAAATAAAACACTGCACACAACAACGTATAAAATACATCCCTATAGCCTCTCGAGAAAACTTTAAAGGGGTTCCTAAACAAAATTAACGTATTGATATTCTAATGCTTGGCAGTATCTCACAAAGTGTGTAAACAAAAAATATCGAGGGTTGCAACCCTCGATATTTTTTGTTTACACACTTATGAAGAAAGAAGATTTTCTAAACGACGATTTTTTAAAACAGTTCAAAACAGGAGACGAACTAACCTCCTTTCTAAAATCCATCCAAAAGCGAGGTATTGAAAAGATGCTAGAAGGAGAACTTGACGCTCATTTAGACTATGACAAACATCAGCAATCCAATAATAGCAATACCCGTAACGGCTATGGATCTAAAAGGATAAAAACAGCTTTAGGAGAGACTAATATTAAAGTTCCCAGAGACCGAGAAGCTTCTTTTAACCCTATGCTGGTTCCTAAACGCACAAACATGGTTGACGGCATAGAAAACGTCATTATCAGCCTTTATGCCAAGGGTATGAGTAATTCTGATATTGAAGAGCAAATCCGAGAAGTTTACGATTTTGATGTATCTACATCTACCATATCACGTATCACAGATAAAGTTACCAATGATATTATTGCTTGGCAAAACAGACCCCTGGAGCCCGTATATTTAATTACTTGGATGGATGGTATTGTATTTAAGGTTCGGGAGAACTCTAAAGTCATTAACAAAACCATGTACATCGCCGTAGGACTCCGTAGAGATGGTAAAAAGGAAGTCTTAGGACTTTGGCTGGGTAAGAATGAATCGGCTGGCTATTTCGGAGTGACCATGGCACGTATTTCGGTCAAACCGTGCCACTTTAAGAGATCATACAATAATAGTTAAATTTAATTAATACTGTTCTTTCAACTTACCTTTTCTCAAGGATTCTCCAGTAAGGTTTATCCTATGCGATGAATTTACAATACGATCTAGTATCGCATCAGCGATAGTGCTTTCGCCGATAATATCGTACCAAGCGGATACAGGTATTTGTGAAGCTACAATCGTTGCTTTTTTATCATATCTTTCATCGATTATGTCCATAAGCGCCTCTCTGTCCTGATTGTCGAAGCTCTGTAAACCAAAATCATCAAGGATAAGCAGATCTACTTTTAATAGTTTTGCAAGTTCTTTAAGGTAAGTGCCATCTACTTTACTTAGTTTTAATCGTTTCATCAGTCTAGCAGTATTTGTGTATAGGGTTCTTTTATTCATCATACAAGCTTGATGTCCCAATGCCTGAGCTATATAACTTTTACCCACTCCAGAGGATCCTGTGATAATCAAGTTTTCCTTTTTTTGTACAAAATCTAGAGTAGCCAAACGCTCGAACATATTTCTGTCCAAGCTTCTGTTGTGCAGGTAATTAATATCTGTAAGTGTAGCTCCCTGCTTAAAGGCTGCTTGCGTTGTAAGCCTTTTTATCTTTCTATTCTGAAGGTCTTCCCATTGGTGATCGGTAAGCAATGCTAGATATTGATCTGGCGTAAGACCCTCTATTCGGTTATCACTAAGGTGGTTGTGATGGAGTTCAGCCATAGCTGTTAATCTCATTTTTCTGAGTTTTTCGATGGTGTGATTTGTATTCATATATGTATAAAATTTAAGTGATTTTTTCGTGTTGTTTTTACTTATAATTGGATGCCCCACGGATGTTCGCATGCTTGGGGATATGAGAACCTCGGTCTGTTTCTTCTTGTAGGAATAAGGAGCTTTGATCTAGATTATTCTTCAGTATGTTGGTTATCCTGTTGTAGCTTACAGCATCAGCCTGTATGGCTCTTTTGCAAGCATTATCTAACCTTTGGGAGCCATAAGACTTATGGAGTTGTATAACGCCCATAGCTCTTTTATACCCTGTTTCAGGATAATCCAACGCAGCAATAATCCGCTCGACACATGCTGCAACATAACTACCATGGACAACTGCCTTGTTCTTAAAGTATTGCGGACTCCACTGGCTGTATTGTTTATGAGAACTACTAAGGTGATCCTTGTTGGTTATGTATGCGCCTTTGGAACCGCTACGTTGGTGTATAGCTATGCGCTGTTGATTATAATACACCTCTACCATGCCTTTGGTATAGTGTAGCGTGGTTTCCTTGCCAATGTAACGATATGGAACGCTGTAGTAAGTCTTATCTGGTGAAAAATAGATATAGCCTATTTTCTGAACCTTAGCTCTTCTATATTCTTTTATCTCGTAGCGTGTACTGCTTAAGGGTTTTAGATACTCTCGTTCGACGCTTTGGAAGAGCTCCAGACGACTAGCTTCTTTGCGTTGGAATAATAGGTTGTTGTAGCGCTCTAGTAGAAGTTTTATCTCTTTGTTTAGATCTGCTAAAGAAAAAAAGGTCATTTCCCGAAGGGGATAATAAATCCGTTGATAAGCTAGATGCACCGCGTTTTCCACCAGCGCTTTATCTTGAGGGGAGTAACTACGCGTTGGATTGACCACGCAGTTGTAATGGCGGGCAAAGTCTTTAAAACTACGGTTAACCTGAGCTTCGTATCTACTAGATCTGGTAACGACTGATTTTAGATTGTCTGATACGATGGCCTTGGGTACTCCCCCCGTAGAAATGAAGGGCGTTTTCGCAACAACTTATAAAATCTTCACGCTTTTGGCTCATACAAGCCTCAACATAGGTATACTGACTGTTAGGGAGCATGGCAACAAAGACCTCTACTGGAAGTATCTCGCCTGTGATTTTGTCTACTATCTGAAGTTTTTTTCCAGCAAAGTCCACGAACATCTCTTTCCCTGCCTCGTGTTCAAGTTTCATAGATCCCTTGATCTTGGCATATTTACGATGGTAATGCTCCATGAATTGAGTGTAACTATAAGGGTCTTTAACCTTTTGACTATATTCTGTGTAGTGGTACAAAAAAGTAAATCCTGGGTGGTTCCGAGCCTTATTAATACTTTCAAAATAAAGCATCAATTCATCATAGCGTTTGTTATTTATGGTTGTATGAGATGTAAAGAGCTTTTCTAGGGTGTGGTTGTCTAGCTTTAATAACTCCTTAAAACTATAACCACTACCTTTAAATAGGTGTATATAGCTATTTATAGTGTTGCGGCAAATGCCAAGTGTGGCTCCAATTTGACGGTTACTATAACCATCTTGTTTTAAGTTGATAATTTGTTTTAGGTCCTTTGGATCAAGTGTGTTGGCCATATCGCTTTTTAGAGCAATAAGGTAATTACTTGATCTCTTAAAGTGGCACAAATCGAAACGGAAACATTGGCACAAATCAAACCGTTTTTAGCTAACTCAATTTCCGTGTGGCACAATTTAAACCGAAATCAACGGCACAGTAACTCCGAAATCACTGGCACAAATCGAACCGTGTTAGCCATTTACAACAAAAAGATCACGTACGTATCTGGGGATGGGCAGCCCCAAATGAAGACATTGTAATTTCACCATCATGGAATAACAAAACATACAAAACCAAAACATCAAACCAAGCCTTTTGGGAATTAAAAATAGAAACTCCAAAATACGGCGGCCCCTTTCAAATTAAAATTAACGGCTATAACGAGCTTGTTTTAAAAGATGTTCTAATTGGTGAAGTTTGGCTTTGTTCGGGACAATCTAACATGGAAATGCCTGCCAGTTGGGGCATAAAAAATGGCGAACAAGAAATTGCGGCTGCCAACCATACAAACATTCGTTTTTTTACGGCTCCAAAAATTGCAGCAAAAAATTCGCAAAATAATAGCTTAACACAATGGGAAATTTGCACACCAGAAACCATGAAAAAATCTAGCGCTTTATCCTATTTTTTCGCAACCAAACTTCAGGAAACCTTAAAAAATGTACCTGTCGGGCTTATGGTATCTGCCTGGGGAGGCACGCCAGCAGAAATATGGATGCTCGAAAACACAATTACTAATAATGACACCCTAAAAAAAGCAGCTGAAAAACTTAACCCTTCAAAATACGGTCCAATTGAACCTGGCCGAGCCTTTAACAGCATGATTTACCCCCTTATTGGCTACACTATTTCTGGCGTACTTTGGTACCAAGGCGAATCGAATGGCGGCTCAACAGTTTACGATAAAACATTAGAAGCCTTAATAACATCCTGGCGTACAGTATAGCAAAAAAACTTTCCTTTTTATTTGGTACAAATTGCGCCTTATAATTATGGTGATAATCATTTTGGCAGCGTACAAATTCGGGATGCGCAACGCCGAGTTTCAAATACCATTGTACATACCGAAATGGTAGTCATTAGCGATATATCCTCTGTTGATGAAATTCATCCAAAAGACAAAAAATCGGTAGGTGTTCGCTTAGCGAATTTGGCCTTAAAAAAACATTATAAAGTCATTAATGATTTGGTTGAAAGCCCAAATTTTTCATCTGTTACTTTCAGAAAAAATAAAGCCATTTTATCATTTAATTATGCGGAGGGGCTCTATCAAAAAACCTCAAAATCCTTATTCGAAATAGCAGGTGAAGACCTTATTTTTCATCCTGCTAAATTCAAAATAGAGAAACAAGGTATTAGGGTCATATCAAAACAAGTTAGAGTACCAAAATACGTAAGATTTGCTTGGAAAAACAACGCTCAATCCAACATCTTTAACAAAGCAAACTTACCACTCTCTAGCTTTACTACAGTGCATAAAAACAGATAACTAGAGCAACTTCTGGTTGCTAAATTTTTAACAAAAAAAAGGCGGCAACCATAAAGCTACCACCTTTTTTAATTTAAAATAAAGGACCTTATTTTCTAACTTTTTTCACGATAGCTAAAGCATCTTTTACGTCTTGCTCTAACTTCGCGTAATCTTTATTTGCAATAATATCTTTTGAGATTAATTGAGATCCCATTCCAACACAAGTTGCGCCTGCATCGAACCATCCTTTAAGGTTTTCTTCTGTTGGAGAAACACCACCAGTTGGCATAATGCTAGTCCAAGGTTGAGGACCTTTAATACCTTTAATAAATTTTGGACCGTATAAATCGCCAGGGAATAATTTTACGATTTCACATCCTAATTCTTCCGCTCTAGCGATTTCAGTTAATGAACCACATCCTGGAGACCAAAGTACTTTTTTACGGTTACAAGCGATTGCTATATCTTCTCTTAATACAGGCGTTACGATAAAGTTTGCACCTAAAGCCATGTATAATGAAGCCGCAGCACCATCGGTTACAGAACCAACACCCATAATCATTCCTGGTAATTCAGCAATAGCATACTTCGTTAATTCTCCAAAAACTTCGTGAGCGAAATCACCACGAGCTGTAAACTCCATTAAACGCGCACCACCATCGTAGCAAGCTTTTAATACTTTTTTACTTAGTTCTATATCACTGTGAAAAAATAAAGGAATCATTCCTGTATCTTTCATGGCTTGCGCCACTTCTAATCTTGAAAATTGTGCCATAATTATTTATTTTGTTTAATTCCAGTTTAAAATTTTCTTAACATCGTAGTCTTCTGGATTAACTACATATTTTTTTGCTTCTTCATAATCACGCTCTCTAATATAGATAAGGTGATTAATGAATAACTGAGCCATATCTGAATTTATATCAACCAATCTTGGAGGAACTTTGCCGTTCTCATCTTCAAAATCACTTAAATATAAAGGGGTTATATCACCTCTTGAATTAGCACTTACAATACAACCTGTAACGCCTTCATCAAATAATTTTTTAACACCAATTCCTAATAAGGTACACAAAGTTAAATCAAAAGCTATAGGGTTACAACATCTTAGTTCGTAACCAATTTCTACGGGTCTCGACTTAATTTCTAATCCTAATTCTTTCAGTTTGACTTGTAAAAGGTAATTGAAGATATGTGATTTACTAACGTTTCCTAATTCAGGGTGTCCATGATCGTCATAGGTGAAATTAATACCTGAATTTGTAATTTCATCTTCATCCATAAAATGAAAAACACCTTCACTTACTAAAGCCACGCCATATTCAATCCCTTTAATTTTACTTTTAATGATTGATGAAATAATCATTTTGATAAGCTTATCGAAAGTAATGTTCGTTTTATGGAACATTTCTGGGATAATCATCATAGGAAAATGACAAGCTGAAGCAATACCAAAAGCCAAATGCCCTGCTGATCGCCCCATGGCCGAAACAACAAACCAGTTCTGACTTGTTCTAGCATCTTCATAAACGGTGTTTCCTATACGAACACCTTCATCTTTTGCTGTATGAAATCCAAAAGTGGGGTTTCTATCCGGCAAAGGCAAATCGTTATCAATGGTTTTAGGAACGTGAATATGGGCAACATCCAGCTGTTTACTAACAAGAAATCTTGTTAATCGACTTGCTGTTGAGGCCGTATCATCGCCACCAATAGTAACCAATAATTTGACATTATTTTTTTGAAAGAAATCGGCTTTAAAATCGGAATCTTTAGGCTTAAAACGGCTCATTACTAAAGTTGAACCACCTCGACTAAATATGCGATCTGCTTTATTAAAATCGAAAATTTCAACTTGAGGATCATCTGAAAACAAGCCTTTATACCCATGATGTACGCCTAACACATTATAACCATCTTTAATAAAGGTTTTTGCAAGGGTACTAATCACAGTATTAATGCCTGGAGCGGGTCCACCACCACATATAATTGCAATAGATTTTTCCATATATAAAAAAAAGGTAATGAGTTGCCTCATTACCTTTTTACATATTTATTATCGAGCTACACGACCAGAAGCGTCGCCACCCATTAATTTTTTAACTTCATCAACTGTTACTAAGTTGGCATCACCTTTAATAGTGTGTTTTAAACAAGATGCTGCAACAGCAAAGTCAAGTGCGTTTTGGTCATCATCTGGGTAAGTTAATAATCCGTAGATTAAACCTCCCATGAATGAATCACCACCACCTACTCTATCAACGATATCTGTAATTTGGTACTGACGCGTTTCTAACATTTGTTTTCCATCATATAAAACTCCAGCCCATGTGTTATGAGATGCAGAGATAGAACCTCTTAAAGTAGTAATTACCTTTTTAGCTCTTGGGAATTTCTCCATCATTTGCTTACAAACAGATAAGAAAGCCTCAGCTTTTACATCATGTCCAGCAGTTTGAACCGTAATTCCTTCTGGTTTGATACCAAAGTGCATTTCAGCATCTTCTTCGTTTCCTAAAACAACATCACAGTACGATGTTAATTCAGTCATGATAGATTCTCTATGAGCATCATCACAGTACTTCCATAATTTAGCACGGTAGTTTAAATCTGTAGAAATAGTAATACCTTTTGCGCTAGCTGCTTTAACAGCTTCTAAACATACTTCAGCAGAACTTTGAGAAATTGCTGGTGTAATACCTGTCCAGTGGAACCACTCAACACCTTCAAAAACAGCATCCCAATCGATCATTCCAGACTCAATAGTAGACATAGAAGAATACGCTCTATCGTAAACGACTTTAGAACCTCTTGAAACAGCACCAGTTTCTAAAAAATAGATACCTAAACGATCACCACCCCAAACAATTTTATCAACACCAACGCCTCTTTTGCGCATTTCCATCATGGCACACTCACCAATATCATTTTTAGGTAAACGTGTTACAAAATCACAAGAAATACCATAGTTAGCTAATGATACTGCCACGTTAGATTCACCCCCACCATAAACAACATCAAAATTGTTAGCTTGAGAAAATCTTAAAAATCCTTGAGGAGCTAATCTTAACATGATTTCTCCAAACGTTACTACTTTACTCATTTCTTTTTATTATTTAAAATTCAAAAAATTATGTTTTGTTTAAACGTTTAAGCATTACGATGTAAAAAGCCTTTGTCTTCAAAACAGTTTTCTTAATCTGTTTTGATTATACAAATTTAAGAACTACATTTGCTTAAACGTTTAAGCAAAGATATAAAAAAAATAAATATCAAAAGAAAAACGACCATAAAAGATATAGCCAACGTGCTAAACATCTCTCCTGCTGCGGTTTCTAAAGCGCTGCACGACGATTCGCGCATTAGTGAAAAAACAAAAAAGGCAGTTAAACAAGTTGCTAAAAACTTGAATTATCACCCAAACCACTTAGCCAGTGCCCTACGCAAGGGAAAAAGTAACTTGGTTGGTATTATTGCGCCACGTACAAACAGCCATTTTTTTTCGTCTGTTGTACAAAGCATGGAAGAGGTTTTAAACAAAAAGGGGTATAATATCATCATGACGCATTCCAACGAATCGTATAAAAAAGAATGTGATAATATAGACACCCTATTATATACCCAAGTTGATGGTATTATAGCCTCGATGGCCAATGAAACGATCGATTTGAATTATTACAATAAAATTAAAACCAAGGGCATTCCGCTCATTCTTTTTGATCGTGGTGAAAATGATTTAAACGTTGATTACATCGGGATAGACGATTATAAAAGTAGTCGCATTATTGTTCAGCATTTGGTAGAACAGGGCTGTAAACGTATAGCCCATATTGGGGGCTACAAGCATACCCGCATTTTTAATAACCGCATTAGAGGTTACATGGATGCATTAAAAACCTACCATTTGCCTGTAGAACCAGAATTATTATTGGAAGGCAGTTTAACTATTGAAGATGGTAGAGCAAAAATGGAGCAGCTATTACAATTAAAAAACCGCCCAGATGCCGTTTATGCAGCTAGTGATTATGCGGCATTAGGAGCCTTACAAATTCTTCAAGAAAACCAAATTAGTGTACCGAACGACATCGCATTAGTTGGTTTTGGAAACGAACCTTTTACGTCTATGGTTAACCCATCTATTACCAGTATCAACCAACACAGTGAGGCTATTGGAAAACTGGCAGCGGAAACCTTTTTAGAGTACATGAAAGCGCCTGTAATAAAACAAAGTTTAAATAAAAAGATTTTGGATGCCGAGCTAATTGTTCGTGATTCTTCGCAAATTAAGGGTTAACCCTAGGTGTTAAATAACATCCTTAAGCGAAACAAACTCAAAACCTTTTGATTTTCCGTATATAATCATTTGCTCGATAGCTACTAGCTTGTCTTCCAAACGGCCATAATCAGCATCGTGCAAAAGCACAATGGCTCCGTTATGCAATTGATTTTTAAACATTTCCAACAAGTTGTCTTTGCTGTTTTTTGTTACATCCCAATCGTCTGTACTAAACGACCAAAGCACGGTTTTAATCCCTTTTTCAGCTAAAAAATTAATTTGATCTTGAGTAATAGCTCCAAAAGGTGGTCTGTAATAAGTAGCAGTGCAACTGGCTTTTGTTTCAAATTCATCGAAAGTTTTTTGAACCTGATTAACCCATAAATCTACATTTGAAAAAGCCGATCCGTTTTCATGATTCCAGCTATGGTTTTCAATTTGATGCCCCTGCTCTTTAACAAGTTTTACAACATCTAACTGACTTTCAATATTTATGCCTTGCCAAAAAAAGTCTGAAATTCCAACGTTATTCATCTCATCATTTTTTTTCGTATTAACACCCTTATTAGTCATAGACAATAAAGGGCTACTCGTTTTTGCACTGACTTTAATATCATCCAAACTCACGCTTGTTTTAAGTAAAATAGATGCGATACCTGCTACGCATTTCACAGGGTTTTCACCAATAAGTTCGGCATCACCTGCTACTTGAAAAGTGACAGCTTCAGAAAAATCAGGAATTACCGTACCGTGAATATCGGTAACTTGAGCGTGTACAAGAAAGATATCATTGGCTTCAACATCCAAATCGCCATCATCAATAACCACTTCAATTTTAGCTGCTTCCTGTGGGGTTCGCCTTGTATGCGTAACTAAAACCTTATCATCCATATAACCTTTAGCTTCCAACTTCCCAGTTTCAAATGCTTTTAACCTAAAGGTAAACGGCGGATGCTTTAGGTTGGTGGTTGTTCTGTTTTGATCTGGAGTTTGTCGTCCTAAACTTTTTCCGTTTAAAAACAATTCAACGGTATCACAATTACTAAAAATACGTACGTCTAACGAACTTTCAGGTGTCCATTGATTCGCGATATGAATAACAGGTTTTCCAAAGGGCTCGTTAGCGCTACGCTGACTTTGATAAAAATAATACGAAGGCTTTGGAATACGGAAGATGTCCATAATTCCTGAAGCTTCTACATCATCGGCATAGCCTCGATTATAATCAAACATCACCCAGTAACCATCGGCAAATGCAGGCGTGTTTAAATTATCGTTATGCGCTTCTTGAATGTTGGTAGCCTGTTGTAACAAAGCAGCCTCTCCAGCATCACGTAATTGTCTGCTAGAGCGTTCTTCTTGCAACAAATCGCTCCAACTGCTTTGATCCAAACCGGCATTCATAGCGTAATATTCCCAATCGCCGTACTCAGATACGTTGTATGGTTTTTTCACCGTTTCGTCATAATGTTCCAAACGGTGTTGGCGGGCTTGCAAATAGATATCGCAACCATACGATTGCCATCCTGCTGAAAAACATTGATCACCTGGATATTCTTCATGGGCAATTTTGTGTAACTCGTCAATAAAAGGTTCTGGCATCCACGATTCGTTTAACGACACTTCCCAAGCGATAACTGAGGCTCTATTTCTATCACGACGAATTAAATCGCGGGCTGTTTGAAACACATGATTTTGAAAAGCGGCATCTTCACTAAAATATTGCCATCCTAAAATAGCATCAATAGTGGCTAATCCAAGTTCATCACAAGCATCCATAAACGCTTTGTTTTGAGGATAATGAGACAAACGCACATAATCAAACCCAGCCTCTTTAATTTTTTTAGCATCGCGGTAATTGGCATTTTCAGAAAGCGCATACCCGATGTAAGGATATTCTTGGTGACGATTAACACCGCGTAAAAAGGTTTTTTCACCATTCAAATAGAAATCTTGCCCAATAAACTTCATCGTTTTAATACCTATACGATGCACTTCTTGGTCGACAACTTGGCCGTTTACAAAAACTTCCGTTTTTAAATGGTATAAATTTGGAGCACTAGGCGACCATAATTTTGGGTTTTTTACAATTAAATTCGCTTGGACTTCCAAATCGTTCCCAAGCTCTAAAGTTTGGGTATTACTTTCAACAGAAACTACCTCATCCCCATCCCTCAAAAGTGTATTTCTTACTTGAAATGTTTTCACCGAAAGCCCCTCATTTTTAACATGTGTTTGCACCTGTACGGTAGCCTTTTCTTTTGAAACCTGAGGAAAAGTCACAAAAACTCCACCGCTAGCTTTTTTATTTTCTAAAATAGGATCGGTAATATGTAAAGGGTTTTTAGCGATGAGCCATACATTTCTATACAAACCACCATAGGTATTAAAATCTAATATTTTGAGTGGTTTTGGCCCTGTAACAGGGTTATCTCTGTTATCCAATTTCACGGCAACCGTATTATTTGCTTTAAATTTAGCTACGGTAGTAAAATCGACCACAAAAGGCAAATAGCCGCCTTGATGCGTTAAAAGTTTTTCGCCATTCACCCAAACCTTGGCGATATTCATGGCGCCTTCAAACTTGAGATATAGCTTTTTACTCTGCATGTTATCATCCAAAACAAATGACTTTCGGTACCAACAAATCCCTTGCCATTGGTTATTCACCACTTCGGGTTCAATTTTAGGGGTATGAGGCAACTGTACAGATTCCCAATGCTGAAAATCGGTATCAGGTTGCGCAAAATCTGTTAAGATTTCAGAGGCTTCTAGACGATTAAAAAACCAATCTTCATTAAAATTTTGTTCCTCCACAAAGTTGCTTTCTGTTTCATTACAAGAAAAAACGAGTAATAAAACACAGGCGTACCAGCTATATTTGAAATACTTCATTTAGTTTAAAAATATTTTGTCTATAATCATTTTTTGTTCTTTCTGATGGTCATTTTTATGGAGTCCAGGACCAAAAGACCATTGAATTGCTTCAATTTTAGTAGCATCAAAATCGGTTTTAGCTTCCGATTGAAACCTATACGGCTGAAAAACAGGATAAGCTCTTGGCAGCACCACTTGTTTCACGATTTTTAAATCTTTAAGCGGTATTCTAATAGTTTTTTCTTCGGAAGGCAAATCGATAACCGTTCCAAAAACAGCACCGTTTTGCATTTGCAAAGCCACCTGCACTTTCTGACGAGACAGCGCGCCAGATGAAGCCCTAACCACCAATTCTGAAGCCTGACTTACGACACTCAAATCTTTATCCACTAAAATTTTAAAAGTGAAATCAGGAATTCGTCCTTCTAAATTTTCTACAGAAACCTCCAGTTGTTTTGTGCTGTGAAACGCATCCCAAACAAAATTTGAACGGTACTTAATATTATTGTAATAATCTGGCCAAAGGGTATTTTCCATACCTTTATTCGCATCAAAAAGCACGATATTTTGTGGTTTTTTGGTGATAAAAGTTTCAAAACGTTCTTGAGCTATAAAATCCCAGTCTTCTGGACTCCCTTCTATTTGATTTGGATAGGTTGTTTTTCCAGATTTGGTTTCAACCACGATATAATATCGAAAAGCATCACCATGAATCTTCGCTTTAGGAATGCTTACCTTATAAGTAAAAGCTCCCGTTTTAGTCATGTTATAGTTATCGGTTTTTTGATAGCCTGAAGGCAAAACCACGGCAACATTTTCAATGGCATCTGGTGCTACAACTTGGGCTTCAATTTCTATATTCTGGTCTTCCCAAACATATTCTTGAGGCTGATGTACCACATAAACTTCATCAATTTCTTGCGTAAAATCAACAAACTCGGTAAGCCCCAAATGATTTATGTTCTGAGCGGCATTCTCTTGAAATGTCGCCCCATGCTTTTGAATTAAATAAGTACCAGGAACGATGTTAAACTGTTTATCCTTAACTACCGTTTGAAAATCGTTTCCAGCATTTAAAGGCTTTATGCTGAAATGATTGCCCAAATCCTCCAAGAGAACCGTCATAGTCTGTTCATTATGCCGAATAACGGCCACAGTTTTATCCAGACTCGCCTTTTCAAAAGGATCCTTCACCCATAAATAATCGGGCATCACCTCTAAGCGCCAAACGCCTTTTTCAATTTTATCTAAAAAATAGGCGCCTGTTCCAGAATATTTTACTGCGGAAGAGGATCCTACTCCGGCAATGTGCTTCAGTTTTTTTTCTGAAACGACAGCGCTGGTAGAACCATTGGTATAAAAATAGTTTTCATCGGAAAGGTATTCTGCACGATCCTGTTCTGTATCCAATTTTGTATGACCGAAATTCAAATTCTTGGGATAACGCCCATAGGATTCTCCGTTTTTCATATCATGAAACACATGAGAAGCAATAAGCAAGGAAATAGCTTTTGAAGGCGTGTACAACAGGTTCAAATAATGCGTTTGATATTCGGTATTGGCAAAGGCTAATTCCAAAGGCTCATAAGCAAACTGTGTGGCAAACTGAAATTTAGCTTCACGAAAACTTCGAGCCATCGCGGGATACAGATAAGACACAGCCATATCAGCAGGATCAAATTCGTAAATGATTCGGGCCTTATTTTTAAACCCTTCCAAATTTTCAAACGGAATGTTATACACATCTACATTTGGCAAAAAATTGGCATTTAAGGTTTTGTTGTAAACCAATCCGGTAGGATACCATTGAAACGTACAACCCTGAATATCTGCCTCACAATAAGCCTCTACAAACTCATGACGCTCGGCTACGTTATAAAAAATTGGATTTTTAAAACCTGATTTTCGAATGACATCAACCATTCTATTGATGTATTTCGTGGCGACCTCGGCATTATCATGTCTAGGCTCGTTGTTAATTTCTAGAGCAATGATATCGGGATCATCTTTATAGGCAAGCCCTGTGTAAGGATTCACGTGATTTAAAAACTGCTCGAAATAACGTTCTTGCTTTTGCAGAATCGCTTCATCATCATAGGTTTCATATTTCTCTAAATTGGCACTAAAACCAGGAGCTGGAAAGCTTTTTTCTGGGTAACCGTTATCGCCAACTTTAAAAGGTGTCACAATGGTTTTAAAACCACGTGCTTTAAATTGCGCTAAGGTATAATCCAATAAATCCAATTGTTTGGTGGGAATAACATTCCCTAAACTATCGCTAATTTCGGTGTCCCAAACATGAATTCTAAAAGCATCGAGTCCCAAGCGTGTCATGTGATACACGTCTTCATCGATGGCTTTTTTATGATCCTTTCCTAAGTAATTAATCGCACGAAAGCCATGCGCAAAAGGTAAAGTGTAATTCGCACCAAATAGTCTAACTTCTTTTTTAGAATCCGTCCAACGAAAAACCCCAGCATCATCAACAAAAGTGGACTGCTGGGAAAATACTGCCCAGGCAGAAACAAAAAACAAAACAAACAAATAACAAATCTTTCTCAACAGTTCACTTTTTAAAAATTAAGGATTGTAATCTCTAACATCTTGCATCCAGTTTACGCCATCGTGCAAGTTATAATAACCAAGTGTTCCATCTGGTTTATTGGTTTCCCAAAACGTTTTATCATCCCATGCCGAACCATGAGGCCCCCATTCATCGGCATAAATAATGGTTTCCGAACCAACCCATTCGCCACCCCAAGCAACAATACCTACAGCGCCGGCCACTTTAAGTTCTTTACCAAAATCGGCTAAATAATCCCTTTGCGTTTGGGTGGTAGGCGGATTATTAGGATAACCATCAGGGATGTTATAAACGCCTAATCGGTTTGGTTTATTATCGTAGTTAACATCAGTAAACAATTGAGCAGTTTCAATGATTAAAAAATCTTTGTTATAGGTGTTTTTCAACCAAGAAACAGCCTCCTTCCAATTAGCAAATGCACCCAAGCTATGCCATTCATGATAATGTGACACCGATAGAATATCGAAATCTAAATTTTGTAACATGGCTGCATTAACAAAGCGAGTCATATCGGAAGTATCTGGAATATGTACAGAAACAGGAATATTTAATCCATGTTTTTCATTGATGTCTCTAACAGCTCTAGTCCCTGAGTTTAGCAAAGGAACCACACGCGATAAGGTATAGGGATCCAATTCCGATTCTGGTAAATTCGGTTCTAAAAAACGACCACTGGTTTCATTTCCAATCGATACAATTTTTGGTACAAAACCATCTGAAATATAATCTTCTAAAACCGAATAGGTATGTTCGTAAACCTTGTCTTGCAGCTTCCCTAAATCGTCGGCAATAGGTTGCCATTCTAATGGTGCCACATAGTCGTTTAATTTCTGATCATCTTCCAAGGCCATAGACGTATAACCAAAAGTTAAAAGCACACCCAACTCGGCATCCTGAGCGCGTTTAAAATCCTTTTTCACATTAGCAACCGAGCGAAAATCCACAGGAATACCATCAACGGTAAACCTATTGGTGTAAGGTGGTAAATCGATACGTAAACGCACCATATTAGCACCGTGATCTTTCATACTTAAATATGGGTCTTTAGGCACTTCATTTTCTTTAAAAACAACGCCGCCATACTTTTCTTGATGACTAGCAAACCCCATGGTGGTACCAATAACAAAGTTATCTAACTTTGGCGGATCTGGGTAAACCGGTGCTTCTACAGGCTTATCCTCCGAACAACTAATCTGCGTTAAAATAACAAAGAGTCCTAATATTTTATATAGATATTTCATTGTGTTTTACTTTTATAGTTTTTTCTGATTGCCCGTTTTGTGTTATAACTTTACTTTTGGCGTCATGCTGAACTCGTTTCAGTATCTCATAATACTGTAAATAGGATCACTTATTGTGAGAAGCTGAAACAAGTTGTCGTTATAGTTTATGATGGATTGCGGACATTCAATTAGTTTTTTAATTACAAGGACAATACAAAGGTTCCTGCTTTAAAATTAACGGTAATGGTGTAGGTCCCTGTATCTGGCGCTACAATATCAAAACCACCCCAGGCCGGATTCGTATTTGGCCCTGAAGCTTTTAAATCGCCCGCCATAGGATTTTCGTTAGCCGTTTTGCCTTTGTAAGCGAGGTCCCAACCTAATTCAGTAAGCAAAGCATAGGTTTTTCCTCCTTCAAGGGCAACGGTTAATGTAAAGGTATGGTCGTCCACTTGGGTAAATTGCTGCGAAGTATCTGGGGCGTCCCAACCTAAAGGCGTGGCTTCACCAGTAATGAACAATTCGGCTGGCGCATCCATTAAAGACGCCTCTGGACTTACTATAAAAGTACCTTGAGTAAAATCCATAATCACTTTATACGTTCCTGTGGCACCAGGCGTTTGAATATCGCTACCACCCCAGTTGTTTTCGGCACCTGAAGGAATGAAATTCCCACCTTCGTAAGGCTCCATATCGGTTTCTGCTTTATAAGCAGGATCGGTCCATGCTGCCGAATTGGTGATAAAAGCAAAATTACCCCATTCGTATAACTCCAAAATTAAAGCAAACCTATGATCGTCTACCTGTACCATCATTTGCTCATCTGGAATCGGGTATCCCCAATTTGACGCCACAGCACCCCCTTGCAAATACAAATTCGTTGGCATAGGAAACTCTAAAGACAAGGTTTTATACGGCGTAACCGATATCATCTCTTCGGCGGTATAGGCTACCAATTCGTCGTATTTCAAGTTTCCTTTTAGGCGCACTTTTAGTTTTCCAACGGCTTCTGGCTCTAAACCTAATTTTATAGCATAAGCGTTTAACTGACTGTGTGTATACGACACAGTACCGCCAGTAACTACATTATTCACGCCATTTGAAAAATCGCCATTCTCGGCATCGATTTGTAAGGTGAATGTGGTTGGTGTACTCACACCGTACCAAGCTTCATCCCAAGTAAATGAAATGGCGGTTTGGTTATCGGCATCACGTTGTTCTAGAACCACAGCATCGGTACTAGGCACCACCTGTTTTTCGTCTGATGGCGCTTGTGCAACCGCTACAGGATCGTCATCGGTACATGCTTGAAAGGTTAAACAGGATATCCCCACAAGCATGATAGTTATGATATTTAATATTGTTTTCATAATTAATGTTTTGTTTTTGATTAGAATCCATCAATCTGTTCCAGATTCGGATTAGCTAAATAATCTGAGGTTGGAATAGGAAATAATTTGTATTTAGCATCCACAGGGCGTCCTTCTTTCACGCCGCCTTTCCAAGCCCATAAATAATCGCCCGTAGTTAATTTATCGAAACGAATTAAATCTGTTCTTCTTTGCGCTTCCCAGTACAATTCTCTGGCTCGTTCATCTAAAATAAAATCTAAGGTCAATTCGGCATCGGTAATATTTCCAAGGGTACTCGAAGGGTTATTATCGTAAGCACGTCCTCTAATAAAGTTCACATACATTAAAGCATCAGCTCTATTTCCGTTTCCTCCTCTTAACACGGCTTCAGCATAAGTTAAATACACTTCAGCCAAACGAAACACAGGAAAATCGATATCCGATAGGTTCCCATAGGTATTATTTTGCGGCATTCTAGAGCCATCTCTTTTAACGTTTCTATACTTGTATCCTCCATAACCATGAGTGGCATCGTTTAGTACCTCAACCTCTAACTGCTGTCCGTCGGTCCAGAACATGGCGCGTTTATCATCATCCCAGTTTGTTGCTGTTGTGGTTGGGAATAAATCGGCAATTTGTTGCGTAAAACGGTACATACTCCAAGAAGACACCGAACCGGTAACTTCGGCAGTTACCCCACAAGGCCCTACCGTTAAGAAGTTAGTACCGTCCCAAGTTTCAAACATACTTTCGTAGTTAATGGTCCAAATGAACTCGTTCGTATTAAGCTCATTATCTCCTAGCATGAGCCATTGGTAATTTTGCTCTAAAGCATAGCCTGCATTGATCACTTTACTTGCATAATTGGCTGCATCATCATAACGTGCGGTGCCTATATAAACTTCGGCATTTAAATACAACCTTGACAGTAAAGCCCAAGCCGCAGCCTTATCGGCGCGACCTCTTTCATTAGTTCTTGGGTCGGCCAAAGCCCCTTCAATTCCCGTAAGTTCCGCTTCAATCCAATTGAATAAATCGGCACGTTGAATTTGCTCAGGGAAACCACCACCTAAATCGGTTTCGGTTGGATGTGGCGGATTTCCATAAAGATCCATAAGCACCCAGTAGCAATAGGCTCTTAAAAATTTAACCTCAGCTTGAAACTGTGCAATGTCATCGGCATCAGCACCAGAAAAACCACGCTCTGAAACGGTTCCAGGATCCGATTCAATAATAAAATTATTGGCTAAAGTAATGGTTTGCAAGGCACTTTCGTACACATAAGTTATTGCAGGCGTATCGGCACTATATTCAAAATTATGAAAAGTTCGATCGCTGTCTACGTTCCAGGTGCTTACAGCCATATCGGTGGTATGCTCTTGCATTTTCCAAAAATTTCTTAAAAATGGTGAGTAAACCAGATTTCCGAAAGCAGAAGCTAAGGCTTGCTTATACCCATCGACCGTTGCAAATTGATCGTTGTTTGTTTCTATATTGGTTGGCAACTTTTCTAAATCTCCAGTACAAGAATTCAAACTTATAACCAAAAGCAAAAGTGTGGCTGCAAACTTGTTAAAATATCTATTTTTTAAATTTTTCATGAGTTTAGCGTTTGTAAGTTAGAAATTGATGTTTATCCCCAAAGCATAAATTCTTGGAATCGGATAGGCATTTTCATACCCACCACTTGCCTCAGGATCACGACCGGTATAATCGGTAATGGTAAACACATTTTGAACCGATAAATTCACGTTCATACCAACCTCAGCATGACCAAACACTTCGTTAAAATTGTAACTCAAATTAATATTATCCAGTTTAAAAAATGAAGCATTCTGCAAATAGTAATCACTAAAAGGCTGTAAGCCATCATTATTTTGAAAACGGGTAAACAAGTAGGAGCTGTGTAAATTTTGAGAGGTGTTCCAGCTTGTAATCGCAGAAGCATCATCGGCAGGTTTAAAGAACAAATAATGTCCAACATTAGCATGACCTGCTGCTCCTAAACTCCAATTCTTATAATTTAAATTGGTATTAAATCCGAACAGGTATTTGGGCGTGGCCGACTTATCTGTGATGTAGCGATCATCGGCATTAATTTGTCCGTCGCCATTTACATCAACCATTTGCCCTTCTAACGGCTTGCCATCTTGATCGTAAACCTGCTTGTATAAATAAAAGGTATTACGTTGGTAGCCTATAGTATTTACTAAAGTGGCATCACTAAACAAGCCTACCGTACCATCGTCCACATTGGCAAGTTTGGTAATTTTACCTTCATTAAAGGTTACGTTGACCCCAATGCGCCAAGAGAAATTTTCGGTTCTAACGGGGTAACCATTTACATTAAACTCCACACCTTTGTTTTCCATGCTACCTATATTAAGCAACAATTCTTCTGCAAAATTAGTTCCTAGCGGAATAACTGTGGTGTTCAATAAATCGTTTGTACGTTTATAATACAAATCGACACTACCAGCAATTCTATTATTTAGGAAACCAAAGTCCAATCCAAGGTTTGAGGATTCTGTTTGTTCCCATTTTAAGTTCGGATTAAAAGCATTTGGTGTAACGGTAAAATAGCGGTTGTTTCCAAAGGTGTATTGTGTGTTTAAACCGCCCGTGCTATAACCTGGAATATAGGCGTAGTTGGCGATACCGTCTTGCTGCCCCGTAACACCGTAACTCAATCTTAATTTTAAATCGGTTACCACATGACTATCTTTTAAAAAATTTTCCTGATTGATCTTCCAAGCAAAGGCTACCGCAGGGAAAAGCCCCCAACGGTTATCTTCTGGAAATCTAGAGGAACCATCGTTACGCAATGAAGCCGTTAACAAGTACTTATCATTAAACTGATAATTTAATCTTCCGTAAAAAGAAATCAGCGCATGACTAGGTTCATCAAAAAGAAAAGTTGGTGTTGAAATCGGATTTGGAGTACCGTTTGCAAAATATGACGGATAAAAATAATTGGTCGTTAAAAAGTCGTTATACGAATAACCAGCCGTTAATTCCAACTTACTTTTTATAGCTTCTAAATCTTTTGAATAAAAGAAATACGCCTCAAGTAATTTATTTTCGGTATCTCTTGAAGGGTTATTATCTACAATATACCCGCCAGCATTAGCTTCGGCAAAATGCGTAATAGGCACTTCTTCTCGCCAAGTTCCTCGAAACATATCAATACCTGCATTGACATTAAAATGCAATTCTGGTAGAAAGTGAAATTTATAATCGAGCTGTAAATTTGCAATCGCACGACGTGTTTTATTTCTTCTAATTTTTTGTTCCAAAATACTCACAGGATTGATATTCGCTAAGGCCGGATTGGTGGCAAATTGCGTGTATTGAAAGTAGTTCCCATATTCTGGATGCTTGTAGTCATACACAGGTTGGGTTGGATCAAAATTTGTGCCCAAATAAAGGGCATTACCAGCATCAACTTCGGTGTCGGCAACATTTTGATTTTCGATGGAGCCTTTTAAGTTTAAGTTGACTTTTAAATGGTTGTCGAAAAACTTCGGACTAATATTTAATAAAGCCGTGGTTCTTTCATAAGCATCTGATAGCACCACACCGTCTTGCTTCAAATAACTTACAGAAGCGCGATAAGGAATATTTTTTATAGCCCCACTAGCACTGATATTGTTATCGGCAGCAATTCCTAATCTAAAAATTTCACGCTGCCAGTCGGTATTTGCATCGCCTACTGGAGTGGCACTTCCGCCAAGATTGTTTACCACTTCTCGGTATTGATCGGCAGTTAGCATATCTATAAAATTTACAACCTGAGAAACTCTGGTGTTCGAGGTAACATTTATTTTAAGATCACCAATATCTCCTTTTTTAGTGGTAATAATGATCACGCCATTTGAAGCTCTAGAACCATAAATTGCTGCAGCAGAGGCATCTTTTAACACGGTAAAATTTTCAATATCGTTGGGGTTTAGTTGACTTAAAACACTAGGGCCATTGCTCGCCCCAGACCCCTCAAGAGGTACACCATCAATAACAATTAAAGGGTCGTTACTAGCATTTAAAGAAGAGCCTCCTCTAATTAAAATATTACTTCCAGCCCCTGGACGACCACTAGACGGGGTAATTTGTACCCCAGGCATTTTATTAGCAATTAAACCTTCGGCACTGGTAATAGGTACATTATGAAATTCTTTAGAATCGATAGATGCCACAGAACCTGTTAAATCTTCCTTTTTGGAAGTACCATATCCAATGACGATAACCTCATCCAGTTTATCTACGTCTTCAATAAGGTTAATAATATAGGATTGCTTACCGTTAATAGGTATGTCTTGTTGAAAATACCCAACAAAAGACACCACCAGCACTTTGGCTCCCGAAGGCAAATCCAAATTGAACTTTCCGTCAAAATCTGTTGTAGTTCCTGTGTTGCTATCTTTAACAATAACATTGGCTCCTGGCAAAGGTGCGCCAAACTCGTCTGTAACTTCCCCTGAAATATTTTGGGCAAAAAGCACCACTGGGGTTAAAAATAAAAGCAATGCACAATAAAGCCTGCCTTTAAGGGTGGAGTTCACCCTTAGTCGTTTTCGGTTTATCATTTAGTTTAGTTTTTACTATTAAAGGTTTAATAGTCATATTTGGTTTTTCAAAATAAGCAGATATAAAGCGTTTTTACAGGTGAAAAATCCGTTTAATATAGGGGGAAGTTTTCATCTCAAAGAAGACAACACTAATAAAAACAAGTACTTACAAGGGTTTTATATATTAATCTTTTTTGATATAATAGGAAGGCGCATGACCAAAATGCTGTTTAAAAAGCTTGCTAAAGTACTTTCTATCGGCGTATCCCACATGAATACTGGCATCTAAAACCGAAAAATGCTGCTCTGAAATAAGTTTTTTAGCCGTTTTTAATTTGAAGTCTCGAACAAACTCCACATAGGTCATATTGGTAAGACCTTTTATTTTTTTGTACACCACAGAGTGGCTCATCCCTAATTCTTGACTCACAAATTGTGCGCTTAAATCTGGTGAACTGATATGCTTTTCTATAATATTAATAAGCTTACTCATAAATTTTTCATCGCTATGATTCAGTTCCATTTCGCTAATGGGTACCAAGTCCTTTTTCCAGAATTTTTCATGTAATAATTTTCTATTAGCTAAAACATTTTTAATTCTACTTCGTAGTATCTCTTCATTAAAAGGTTTGGTTATATAATCATCGGCACCAATATGAAACCCTTCAATTTGATGTGCTAAAGACGCTCGTGCGGTTAGCAAAAGAATGGGTATATGACTGGTTCTCGCATTGGTTTTTAATTTCCGCGTAAGCGAAACCCCATCCATAACCGGCATCATCACATCGCTAATAATTAAGTCTGGTGGTGTGCTATTTACTTTTCTTAAAGCCTCTTCGCCTTCGGAAGCTTCCATAATGTTAAATTCATTTTGCAATAATTCAACAATGTACTGGCGAATGTCCTTATTATCTTCAACCACTAACAGGGTTTGAATGCCTTCTTTATTTTGGGTGTCTTGATCGAATAATTTTATGGTTGAAACTTCAGTCGGACTTTTTTCTACATAATTTTCAATCCTTTCACTCACATCTTCATGCCGACCAATTTCGGCCTTAGTGAAATGGTTGTTGCCTTTTAACAATTCAATCTTAAAAACGCTACCTTCTCCCTTCTGACTTAAAGCATAAATATCACCTTTATGGATTTTTACAATCTCCTTGGCAATGGTTAAACCGAGTCCGAAACCAGGTTTCGCCAAGGATTCTGAATCTTTAGTTTGATAAAATCGATTGAATATTTTTGACAATTGACCGCTAGGAATCCCGATACCTTCATCGCGAATTTCGATAACCACCTGCTCCTCCCTTTCTAGAATCGACAATTCTACCAATCCGTTTTCTTCCGTAAATTTAATGGCATTGGACAATAAATTGTACAGTACTTTATCCATTTGGTTTTTATCGAACCATAAATCGATGGCATCCGAAGTGGCATGAAACCCCACCTGCACCCCTTTTTGATGGGCCAATTCCTTAAACGACAAATAAATTTCTTCACAAAAACTAACGATGTTTTGCTTGGTGACATTCAATTTTATTTCGTTTTGTTCCAGCTTTCTATAATCCAAAAGCTCGTTAACTAAATTGAGTAATAGATTTCCGTTTTTCTTTACCGTTTTCACGGAATTAAAATCGACTTCGCCATCGTGGGTATTGGATTTTAAAAGTTTGTTTACCGCTCCAATGATAAGCGTAACTGGCGTTCTAATTTCATGTGAAATGTTTGTAAAAAATTGATGTTTTAAATTATAAAGTTCAATATCCTTTTCATGAGTTACCCGCTCCAATTCTAGAGTAGTTTTCATTTGTTCCCAAGCAATAATGTATTTTCTAAACAGGTAAAAAATTAAAACAACCAAGGCAAAATAAATAGCAAAAGCCCACCATTGCAGCCAAAATGGCTTTAAAACTTTAATATTTAAAGAAGAATAAGTATTGCCCCAATCGCTACCTATTGTTTTACTTTTTACCTTAAAGGTATACTTACCTGGAGCTAAGTTGGTATAAGTTACGGTTCTATCTTTGCCAATGTAACGCCAATTTTTGTCGAAATTTTCCATTTGAATCGCGTATTCGCACTTTGTAGAAAACGGCAATTTAATAGCTGCAAAATCGAAGGTAATAACATTCAAATTATGTTTTAAGGTAATGTTTTGAGCAAATGATATGTTTTGGGAAATAATCTCATTTTCACCAATAAGAAGCTCCTTATTAAACAACTTAAAGTTGATAATTTTCACATTTGGAGTGGTATTTTGGTGCAATAGCATGTTCGGGTTAAATCGAACAACTCCATTTTTAGTCCCGAAATAAATCAGGCCCATATCATCCTTAAAAACAGCATTAATATTATACTCCCCAGCTAAATTGGGGTAATTGGAAAAATGTTTAGTCGTATCATCATATTTATAAACCCCTAATTTGGTGCTTAACCAAATGGCACCATGATCATCTTCAACAATACCTGTAATGGTTTGGTAGCGCATTTCTTCATCATCTTCAAACCTGTTGACCGTATGATTTTCTGTGTCAAAAAGATTGACGCCACCACCAGCGGTGCCAATCCAAAGTCGATTTTTGCTATCTAAAAGTAAGCTGAAAATATTATCACTACTTATGGACTTAGAATCGGCATCGGAAAACCTAAAAGCTGTTGTGGTTTTACTTTTGATATCGAACAGGCTTAAGCCCCCTCCAAAAGTCCCTAACCAAAGCTGATTTCCTTGCTTGACAACAGACACGATATTATCGCTGCTGATGGCGTTTGCTTCCGATTTGTTTTCTCTAAAACTCTGAAACACTTCGGTTTTCGGATTAAAATAATTGAGTCCCCCTCCCCAAGAAGCAATCCACAGATTTGACTTTTCATCTTCTACAATACTTCGTACATCATTAAAACTAATGGAATGGCTGCGCGCTGGGTCGTGCTTGTATTGTTTAAACTTATGGGTTTTAGCATCGTATTTTATGAGGCCATTGGCAAAAGTTCCCATCCAAATCATACCTTCGCTACTTTGGTAAATATTTTGAATATAATCGCCTCCAATAGCGGTATTAAGCCTATCGGTATATTGCTCTACCTGCCCTGTTTGTTGGTTGTACACCGTTAATCCATCGCCATCAAGACCAAGAAAAAGCTGCTTGTCGGTTTTAAAAACCGATAACACAGGGGCTAAATTTTGACCTTCCATATCACTAAATAGAAATTCGAAATTGTTATTCGGATTTAAAATATTAATCCCATTCCAAGCCGTTCCAATCCAGATATTGGACGCATCATCTTCAATAATTTCATAAATGGCATTTCCAGATAAGGAAGATTCAAATTGCGTATTATAACTGTAGTTAACAATATTAGGTTTGGTTTTATTTGCTGAGAACTCGACTTTAATGACACCGTTTCCATCAGTGCCCACCCAAATATCATGATTGCTATCTTTAAGAAGCGAACGCACAATTTCTGGCGGTTCCTTAACCTTTAAATTTTCATTGAAGAAAGGACGGTATTGTAAACTTGCTATATCGAATTTTAGGAGTCCGCCACCACTAGTTCCTACCAACAACGTATGGTCGTCTAGGTCTGAAACCGTATGAATTAAACGCGTGGCATTTGTATTATTGGAGCTTATCCTTTGAAAATTACTGCTTTCGGGATTAAACTTATTTAATCCGCCTCCAAAAGTCCCTATCCAAATGGTATGGTTTTCATCTTCAAAAATACTGGTAACACTATTGTGGCTAATGCTGTGATTATCGTTGGGGTTATAGGTGTAATTCGTGAAGCTTAGCGAATTCGGATTAAAAACACTCACGCCGTTTTCGGTCCCTATCCACAATTGACCTTTAGAATCTTGAAATAGGGTTCTAAGGTGATTGGATCCAATGGAATTTAAGCGATCCTCGTCATGCTTGTACACGGTAAATTCATCTAACCTTTGGTCGTAAACGTTTAACCCGCCGCCAAGCGTTGCAATCCAAATTTGCCCCTGTTTGTCCAACAACACATCGGTAATATTATTGGAACTGATACCGCTATTTTTTTTACTATATACTTTTAATTGATTGCCATCGTAACGGTTCAAACCATCGTCGGACCCCACCCAAACGAAGCCGTCCTTCTCTTTAATGATACTAGAAACACGGTTGCTTGAAAGGCCGTTTCCCATATCAATTTTATCGAATTTCACTTGAGATTGCGCGAAGCCATGAAAGCTAGAAAAAAGGAACAGCAAAGAAAGTAAGCGTAATTTCTTTTTTAGGATGGGCATATTCATGGGTCAATTAATAGTTCAGGATTTGTTTTGATAAACAGGACCTAAAACTACAAATTTAGTATAAAATACCTCCTGCAACTTTTTAAATCGAAAAAAGAGGCTGCCTTAAAAGTATAAGACAGCCTCTTCAAATATTGAATAAAGTGTACTAATTAGATACCTAAAGCTTGACCACCACCAATTTGGACAGTTTCAGCAGTCATGAAAGATGCATCATCACTCGCTAAGAAAGAAACAACACCAGCAACTTCTTCTGGTTGTCCTAATCTTCCTAGTAAAACACTATTTGCCCAAGAAGCGAAAACTTCTGGCTTAGTAGCTTTAATTTGCGCATGGAAAGGCGTATCAATTGTACCTGGAGATACTGCGTTTACTCTAATTCCATATTCCGCTAAATCTTTAGCTAATGCTCTTGTTATAGATTGTACACCACCTTTTGATACAGAATAGATTCCAGCACCAGGTCCTGCTCCATTCCATGCAGCATTTGATGTATAGTTAATAATAGATGCATTTTCACCTTTTTTAAGGAAAGGAATCGCTGCTCTTGAAGCAAAAAATACCGAATCAAGGTTTAAAGCCATAACAAAACGGTATTGTTCCGTTGTCATTTCTTCAAATCTAGCTCTCACACCAATACCACCTGCATTGTTTACAAGAACGTCAATTCTACCATACTTTTCACCAATTTTAGTAATGTTTTCAGTAACCTCTTCATCTTTAGTTACATCAAAACCGTAGTACTCAGCTTTAATACCTAAAGCTGTAAGTTCTTCAATTCTTTTAGCTCCAGCTTCGTCTTCAATACCATTTAATACAACAGTATAACCGTCTTTTCCTAAGCGCTTTGCAACTTCAAACCCTATACCACCTGTGGCTCCGGTTACAACCGCTACTTTATTTCCTGAATTACTCATTTTTATTATAATTTAAATTTGATTATTTTTTATTTATTCTTCTACTGATTTAATTTCTCTTGCGAAATAGTAAATGGAACCTAATCCTAATGGAACCGCAATAGCAATGGCTACAAAAATTGGCGTGTACGAAAATTTCTCTTGAATAATAGGAACTAAGAAGTTCATTAAGATTACAGAGAATACACCAACCATACCAGCAAGTCCTGCTAATGATCCAACAGATTTACCACTAAATAAGTCACTTGGTAATGTTTGAACATTTCCGATAGCAAATTGGAAACCAAATAATACAAAGAATACGATAGCCACAAAACGTTCTGGAGAATCTCCAAACATAATAGTAGCAATTAATCCTAAGAACATGATAACACCACCAATTAGAATGGTTAATTTTCTACCTTTATCTATAGAATGTGTTTTAGAGATAATTTGTCCTGAAACATACCCCCCAGCGATACTACCAAGAGCAGCACCAACGTAAGGCACCCATGCAAACATACCAACTTCTTTTACATCAAAACCGTAAACATCGGCCAAGTAAAGTGGCATCCAACCTACAAATAACCACCAGATAGGCTCTAAAAAGAAACGTCCTAATACAATAGCCCAAGATTCTTTGTGAGATAAAATTTGTCCTAAGCTTAAACCTTTAGTATCTGCTGTAGCTGCTTGATCTGCTTTACTCTGACCTTCAATAATAAATTTTTGTTCTTCTTCTGTAATCCAAGGGTGAGTTTTAGGTCCTGATTTGTTAATAATTAACCATGGAATAATCCAAAGGATACCAAAAGAACCAATAACCATAAATGTTGTTCTCCATCCGAAAGCAACGAATAAAGTAGCAATAAAAGGTGGTGCAATTACCGAACCAATAGAAGCTCCCGCGTTAAATAAACCTTGCGCAAATGCACGTTCTTTAATTGGGAACCACTCGGCGTTACTTTTAACACCTCCAGGCCAGTTACCAGCTTCAGATATACCTAATGTACTTCTAAAAATAGTAAGACCAACTAAACCACGAACTGTAGAGTGTAAGAATGAAGATAATCCCCAAACACCAATACTAATTACATAACCAATTCTAGTCCCTACTTTATCAAATAATTTACCTGAAAATAATTGTCCTAGTGCATAAAACACCATGAAAATATTTAGAATTAGACCATAATCACTTTTTGTGAGTCCTAATGATCCAGAGATAGAATCAGGCTGATCACTACTCCCCCACATAATTGCCAGCGCACTTCTATCAATATAATTGATAACCGTTGCCACAAAGATTAGTCCAATTATGAACCAACGTAAACCTTTTACTTTCATATTTCTATTTATTTATAAACATTAATGACACTTCAAAACTTACAAAAGTCTTAAAAGCATTATACAAATCGTTATTTGTATTTTTTTTAATAAATTGTATTTAAAGCTTACCAACAAAGTTGTTTTTTACTAAAAACACTACTTATAAGCACTAGTTACACCATAAATATTATAACTAACACTATTATTATTTTGTTATTGCGTACTGTAACAGTACTGATATAAGAAACTAAAATGCTCTTTCATTTTATCTCTTGCTTGCGCTGAATTTTGAGTTTTAATAGCCTCATAAATACAACGATGCTCTTGAATACCTAACACTGATTTATCTTTATCGCAAACATGGTACTTTTCAAAATCCATAATAATTTGTGGGATTATGGTTAACATGAACATGTTCATGGTTGCATTACCACTGGCTTTTGCAATGGACAAGTGAAAAAGTAAATCTTCTTGAACGGCATCTTCACCAGCAAGGGCTTTAACTTCATAAGCCACTAAAGCCTCTTCAATATTTTTAAGATCCTCATCTGTACGTCTCAGTGCTGCTAAGCTCACTGTTTTTAACTCTAGCAAAATCCTTGTTTCGACTAGAGATTTAAAATCTGGTGATTCTAACCTTAATATATCGTCTATCATCCCATTCATTGCTACAACACCAATATTGGCAACAAAAGTTCCACTTTGTGGTATGGACTTTAACAAACCGTAAAATTCCAATTTTTGAATGGTATCACGTATTAATCCACGAGTAACTCCAAACTTTTCTGAAAGCATTCTTTCAGAAGGTAATTTATCGCCAGGTTCTAAATTTTTATAATTAATTAATTCCTTAATCTGACTTATAATAACCTTTTGCGCTTTATTGTTGTTGTCACTTACTGTAAATACGTCTAATTTCATTTTTCTTACGAGATTTTATAACCAAATTAATTTAGCTCTTTCTTTAAATTTTAAAAACATACAAATATATAACGAAGTTCATACCTTTTTACAAACTCAAAAAAAACCTGCTAAACTAACACTTAACAACAAGTGAAACAAATATTATTATTTTATAAGAGTTGTATTTTAAGAGATATCTGACTCTAACAAATTACCCATAAAAGTACTATAGCCAATTATCTTTTTAATTAATTACTTATTAATGACTTACCTCTAAATCGTAAAACTTAACCTTGGCAAATGCACCATCATCTCTAGATTGAAAATAATTACCTGCTTTAAAATAATTTTCAAACACACCCCAACGTTGCATGTGTATATTTTCATATACTTTATACTCGTTACCATTGAGAACAATTACCATCTTTCCTTCCGATATTTTCACTTCTAAAGTGAACTTCCTAAAATCAACTTGGTCTTCAAAATTAAACCCTTCATCATCAACCCAAGCGTCTTCATGTAAAATCTCTTCATTCGAAGCCGAGATATTTTTCAACTCTTTAGTTTTAACACGCACTTTACCATTTTGCCAATAAATTTTTAAAATTGGAGGTGCATTATTGTCATCTTCACCTATTAAATCACGTTGCTCATTAGATAAACGCCCGTGAATTTGCATAATGATAACTTTATGATACTTCCCATTTGAATCTTTAGAAACCGCATCCATGGCTATGGTACCCTTCATATAACCACCATCTTTAAAGGTCCAATTCACATTGTTTTCACCAGGAACCATTTGTTCTCTAAGTTCCGACCTTGTGTATTTGGTGTTCTTTGTAGTTGATTTCGTTGGCATAGCGTGAAAAACGATAGATCCATCGGTAGAATCAATATACATATAAGGTTTTGCAACCTCGTTAGATGAAAAATCTAAAATTTCTGGTGGGTCAATTTCGTAAGGTTTACCCTTTTCATTAAGAACCGGTAAGGTAACCTTCCAATGACTTAAGTCTATATCTGGAAGTCTCACTTTCTTACCTTTTCTTTTTTCTTCTTTTTAGATTTTTTTTCCGTTTTCGCCTTAGAATCTGTAGCGCTACTTGTCTTTTCTTGACAAGTAGCGTTTACAGATATAAAAGCTATAAGTAATAATCCTAAAATTTCTTTTCGAAAATTTTTCATTTTACTTTATTTTTAATGTTTTGGATTCGTTTTAATACTAGAATCCAGGAGTGATGATATCAATATTATCATAGAATACTTCATGGGCATCATCAACCGCATTTAAAGCTCTTACGTAAATTACAATAAAGTCACCTGATGCTTTAAATGTAAACGTTGATGTTGTAAAGGTATCATTCCCAGCTGAAGGCTTATCAGGATTAAAATCGTTTGTGATTTCGTAATAAGCGTCAGACTCAGACATAGGATCTGCATCAATACCAGCTTCGGTAGAAATTTCATTGTTTAATATGAAAACTTCAGAGTTAACACCAGCAGCTTCAGATCTAGAATCGATTGTAAAGGTATACTCTACACCCGGTTCAACTTTTAAACGTTGATACAGACGACGACAAGGTTGTGAAATTTTAACACCTCTTGTTTTAACACCATTAACATAATTTCCATCACTAGAAGAACCTGGTTGCTCGCTAGTACAATATGCGGTGTCGATATAACCGTTTAAAGCGGTATTATTCCAAACAGCTCTATAAGGGCTAGGAATAACTCCTAATACATCATCCTCTATTTCGGCATTTGGTGTCATATCCCAAGCATCAGCATTATCACTGGTATTTTTCTGATGGTCATCACAAGTCGCATTTTGCACAATAGCTTTAAATGTTGGAACAACACCTCCTACAGGTACAAACTGTGATTTACTTTTAGACACACCAGCGGCATTGGTTGTTGTTAATACAACCTCATAAGTACCTCCTGTGGCATAAGTATGTACTGGGTTTACTTCCGTAGACGTGTTACCATCTCCAAAATCCCAAGAATGTGATTCCGCAAGTAAAGAAGCATCTGTAAAAGTAGCTTCTAATCCAGAAACACTAAAAGTAAAATCTGGAACAGTCGACAATACTAAACCATCAATTTCTTTAGTAACTGAATAATCATCACCAGCAAAATTTACAACTGTTAAAGTCACTTCATATGGCCCTACATCACTATATATATGTGTAGGACTATAATCTGGATCTTGTGCCGTATCCTGTTCAGAATTCCATGAAACTGAATTACCATCACCAAAATCCCAAGTTAGACTTTTAACTCCAGAGCTCATATTATTAAAAGATACTTCAGAATCCACTACTGAATAATCATAAGCTACAGAAACAGGGCCTACTTGAGTAGAATCTTTAGCAACCAGACCATCAGAACTTGTAGTTGTTAATTTAACATCATACAATCCGCCTTGGGCATAAGTATAATTCGGATTCGCATCGGTAGATGTATTACCATCACCAAAATTCCATAAGTAAGCTGTCGCATCTGTGGAATAACTTCTAAAAATAACCGTCAATTGGTTTGAAGCATCTAAACTTGTAGTAAACTCGGTACTAGGCTGAATATTGTTCACATTACCAGTAGGCGGTTCAAACGGTTCGTATCCATCATCGTAACAAGATACCACCCCCAAAGACAACACAAACAGCGCTATAATACTTTTTGTGTGTTTTTTAATTATATTATAAATCATCATAGTTTAGTTTTTTTAATTTTTAACAGAAATTTCAAAAGCATCTAATCTGTATTCGTCACCAGAATTGGTAACATAAATGATTACAGATTCGTTAGTACCTGCATCAAAAGTAACAGCATGCTTCTTAAATACATCCGGGATTCTATCCGTATTAGTTTCAGTTCTTGAAACTATGATATTTTCAGGTAATAGAGACTCGGCGTAAGACGAAGTATTAGGTGTTAAGATAGACACGGTCATTTCTCCTGGATTATCTAGGTTAAATGCAGTAAAGTACGAAATCACATAGGTAGCTCCTGGCGTCACTTCAATTTCTTGATAAGCTACACGATCACCACCCGATGGGAATTTAGCTGACTGATAACCTTCAGGTACAGAACCAAGTTCTGAGTTCGAGTTAATTTGAGGTACTGTTGTACCACCACCTAGAGGACTCCAAGCGGCATTGCTAGGTACTCTCCAAGAATCTCTACCGTCTCCAGATCCATCAAATAAATCGTTATCTTCAAAACCAGCCTCAGAAATTTCAGGAACTGGTATCGTAGGAACCGCTTGTAAAACATTAACCGTTTTTACAGTTTCTTCCGATTTTCCAAGTTTATCAGTAACTTTTAAAACAACATCATAAACCCCTGGTCCAGGGAACTGGAAAATAACTTCACGATCTTGTAAAGTCGCCGGAGGCAAATTAGTAATTTGCTCTTCAAAATCCTGAATAGCTTGAATTGTTTCATCGCTACGGTTAGCTTCCGCTGCAGCTAATTGCACCTTTAAATCATCTACCTGCTGTTGCATTACAGCCTGTTTCGCTGGATCTGATTCACATGGTATTTTAAATTCTAACTTATCGATTTCAGACTGAATACCAACAACAGTAGCGTCAACTGCTGCGATACTTTGCTCTAAAACAGGTAAATCTTTATTGATTAAAACTACACCCGTATCAGGAGTAATTGTCCAATCATATTGTATTCCATTAACCGCCAGATTTGTACCAGCTTGGAAAAAGTAATCATAATTAGCTGCTAATTCTATATCATTACAGTCAAACTCAGACGATGTCACGTCGGAATAACTATAAAATGGTGTAGGTCCAGTAAAGTCGGGTAAATCACCTACCTCTGGTAAATCATCACTAACACAAGAAGCTAGGGATACCATTACGCCTGCGGCTATATACTTTAAATTAAACAAGTGTTTTTTCATAATTTTTAAGTTTTTAGTATCCATCATTTTGTTTATAAAAATTAGGTAAGTTATCTCTTTCTCTTTGAGGGAAAGGCAGGTATTTCTTTTCATTGGTATAGAATAAGCTGTTGTCATCAGAGAATTTCTGTAACACACGATCAGCTTCACCTAAACGTATTAAATCGAATAAACGTTGGTTTTCATAAACAAATTCAACACGTCTTTCATCTAATAAGATTTGCTTAGAAATGATAAACTCTGGATCTAAACCTGCACGTTCACGAACTTGATTGAAAGCATCTAAGGCTCTTGAATCTGTAGTTGTTTCACCTCCTGCCATGATGGCTTCAACATATAATAATAACACATCGGCATATCTTAAAACAATCCAATCGTTATCTCCAATTTCACCTGCAGTAGGAAATTTGGCATTAAAAGTATCATTTGTAGGAATAGAAGGGTTATAAGACAACGCATCAATACTGCCATAGAATCTAACAGGTTGTAAATCTGGCGTCATCACTTGTAAAAAATCTAGTGATGCAATATTAACCCCGTTAGAAGGCCCTTGTAAGGTCATCGCAAAACTATGAGATTCAGAATCTGTTTGAACTTGTGAACCTAAGTCACTATCAGCCGTAACATAATTATCACTTAAGGCTAAATCATAAGCGATAGAAAATATCACCTCTTTATTAATCTCTAAAGCTGGACTGTTAACCCAAGAACCATCTGGCACACCATCGGTAAATCCATTGCTATCTAAAGCATTACCAAATACATGACCATAATCTTTGATTAAATTTTCAAAATGATCGGTAATAGAGTTACCACCTCTAGGTGTTGTGATTAAATCGAAACCATAATCATCGTTATTATCAATTACAGAAGCCAATAATAATTCTGCTTCTGTATAATTAGGATTTGGCTGACTCAAATATGCCTTAGCAGCTAAACAAATAGCAGCACCTGCAGAAGGACGGTATCTATTTAAAGATTCGCCACTTAAATAAGCAATCGAAGTTTTAAAATCTTCAATAATCTTTTCATAAACTTCCTCTTCTGGTAATTGTGGGTAATCTAAAGCTTCATCTTTAGTAACATCCAAAACTTTATCAACATAAGGAATGTTTTGGTACGATCTTACCAAGTTAAAATGACATAACGCACGCATAAAATAAGCTTCACCTACGGCATACTGATATTTTTCAGGAGCAAGAAAGCGGTTATCGATTATAGTATTAGCATGTTTTATAGTCGCATAATTATTAGAATAATAAGTTGCTACATCACCGTTGTTAGGATCGATATTAAAAGCATTAAAATCTGGATAGTTTCCATTTTCAGAATTCGCTCTAACGTTATCCGATCTAAGTTCTGTTAATAAAAACTCGTTAGCCGGTACTTTTTGATACGCATCAAGCACACCGTTTGCTAAAAATTGAAATCCGTTTTCGGTTTGAAGTAACTCATCGATTGAAAGTGCCGTTGGGTTACTAAGGTCTAATTCTTCTGCACAACCTGTTAGTAAGGCTGCTGCAGAAAAACAAGCAATAATATTTTTATATATCTTTTTCATAGTTCGTTAAAATTGAAAGTTAATCCCTGCTGAAATTGTTCTCACTACTGGACCATCCCCTCTTTGATAACCAGCTGTTAAAGGCGTATTGGCATTGTCTGAAGTTTGACCAGCAGCTTCCGGGTTGAACCCTTCGTAATCGGCTGCAGTAAAGAATAATAAATTCTCTCCTGTTAAATAAAGTCTTAATCTATCTATACTGTACTTAGAAGTAAAAGATTCTGGAATCGTGTAACCAAGCGTAATATTTCTTAATGCTATAAAAGAAGCATCTTGAATATGATCGTCGGTATATCTTCTATGTACTAATAAATCTCTATCTGGGAAATTAGAAACGGCGTTAACAGCAGACTCACTAGCGTAATACATTTGATCTAAATCGGCTACCCTAACTTCACCTCCATGAGAACCTTGCCATTGGAAAGAGAAATCTAAGTTTTTGTAAGAAAAATCAGAGTTGAAACCCCATGTAAAATCTGGATAAGGATTACCAAGTTCGGTTCTATCTTCACCATCAATAATACCGTCGCCATTTAAATCTTTTACATAAACGTGTGCAAAATCATTATTAAATCTATTGAAAGGATTATCAACCCATTCTAAAGGCATTTCTTTTTCATAAACCCAACCATAGAATGACGTAATTGGTTGTCCAACACGTGCAATAAACTCTGTTGGTCTGGTATCTTGATCAATTCTAGAAAGAATTTGATCATTTTTACCTAAACTTACCACCTCATTTCTATTTAAGGCAAACTGACCTGAAGCTTTCCAGCTCATATTTTCTGAAGTATAAAGACGTGAGCTTACTTCAATCTCCACACCTTCATTTTTCACTTCTCCAATATTCTGTAACCAGTTATCGGTTCCATAAACACCTGATACTGGAGCGAAAAGAATTAAATCTTTACTACTTCTAGTATAGTAATCTACTCCTAAATTCAGTAAACTTCTACCAAAAGTCACATCAACACCTGGGTTAAACTCTACTAATTGTTCCCAACCTAAATCTTGATTCGCTAGGGTAATGGCTTTAACACCAGTTAAACCATTATAACTTATCGTACTAAAAGCTTCTTCAAAACGGTATAATGAATTAAAGATATTATTATCAATTTCATTAGAACCTGAAATACCATAACTCGCTCTTAATTTTAAGAAACTAATAACATCACTATTTGATAAGAAGTCTTCTTTAGACAAAATCCAACCTACAGAGGCTGCAGGGAAGAAACCAAATCTTGTGTTCGTTCCAAATCTTGTACTACCATCGGTACGTGCTGAAAGTTGTACTAAGTACTTCTCGTCGAAGCTATAATCAACCCTTCCAAAGTACGATACTAACTTATCTGTTCCGTTATCGGTATAAGAAATCCCACCGTCTGCGATAGCAATATTGTTATTAAAATCATCGGTATATCCAACAGCTTCGGTTGATTGGAAGTAAAAGTTTCTTTGAGTAAACTCAAATCCTAATACTGAATTAAAACTGTGCTTACCAAAACTTCTGTTATATTTAAGAAGTGACTCAATAGCATATTGGTTTAATTCGTCTCTACTTTCTAAACGAAATGCTTCTTGATCTCTATTTTCTTGACCGTAGAAGTAATCATTATTATTGTTTTTACCATGTCTGAATACACCTGAAATGGTTTGTCTGAAATTAAGCCCTTTAGCTAATTTGAAATCCATATAAGCAGAAGTATTCAAGTTCAATTTCTTCTTTAAACGATCTCTTTCTAAATAGTGCACTAAAGGGTGAACGTTTTTAGTAGTCGATAAAGTTAATCCCCCTGAAGTTAATGGACTAACTGTAGGAAGTCCTGTAACTGGATCTCTATTAATGGCTCTAGGGTTGTTTGGATCTACAGTAAATACGTGATCAAAGGCTCTAGAGAAACCATAGCTACCTACACCAATATTTTCAAATTGTTTACCAGCATCACCAGGATCGCCTTGAGTAACATATTTCATATGCTCTTCATTTAAGCGAAGTGGTAAATGCCCATATTGTCTTAATGGATCGGTAAATCTAGTAGGTACTCTAACCTGGTCATTGTAGTTTGCGCTAATGTTAGCACCAAATTTAATTTTCTTATTTTTAGATTTACTATCAATCTTAATTCTAGCATTTAACTTCTTAAAATTATCAGTTAACACAATACCTTCATCTTCAAGATATCCAATAGAACCGGTATAACTTGTTAACTCGGTACCACCTCTAACCGATAAAGAGTGGCTACTAATAACACCACCGTTAAAAATCTCATCTTGCCAATTGGTTTCTCCACCACCTAAAGAAGCAATAAATTCCATAGCTTCTAGCTCTGCATATGCTGTATCATAATATCTGTTGACATCGACATATCTAGGGCTGCTAGGATCGATAGCAGAAACTTGACCTTGTAAACTATTTAATCTAGAACGCTCTTGCGCTATTGTAGTATTAAAGTTTTTGTTTTTAGTAGCAAATTTATATCCTGTAAAAGTATTGTACGAGAATTTTGTCTGACCTTCAACACCTTCTTTTAAGGTTACTAAAATCACACCATTTGCACCACGAGAACCATAAATAGCAACAGAAGAAGCATCTTTTAAAACACTTAAAGATGCGATATTATTATTATCTATAGACCCTAAGATATCTGGATCGGTACCTAAAACAACACCATCAACCACGATAAGTGGTGCCGAAGAACCTGTAATAGACCCAGGCCCCCTCATAGTAATTTTAGGATCACCACCAGCCTCTGAAGTTGTTACTTGAATTCTTAAACCCGCAACCTTACCTTGTAAAGCGTCTTCAACACGAGCTACTGAATAATCTTGAATATCTTTAGCATCAACTTTAGTTAAGGCACTAGTGATATCTTTTTCTTTTTGATCTCCATAACCAATAACCACCACTTCATCAAGTTGAGAAACATCTTCACTTAACGAAATATTTAAAGGGTCACTTCCATTAACAAGTTTGGTTTGAGATACATAACCCAGATAAGAGAACTGAACCGCCTCACCTTGCTCTACATTGATTTCGTATTTACCATCGAAATCTGTTGTCGTACCTCTGGTCGTACCAACAACAATAACATTTACACCCGGAATTGGAATACCGTCTTCTACAGAAGCTACAGTTCCTTTCAGAACAATTCCACTTTGGGCAATTGCCGTGATACTAAAAAGCAACATCACAACTAGAGCTAATTTATTCTTTAAATTCATAATTGGTTTTTTTATGTTTAAAATAGTATAGTTAACTACAACCCAAGCACATAAACACCAGAGTTGCCTTTTTTTACCCCTACCCTTATCAATTTAAATTACCTAATTAAACGTTTAACCTAATGATTCAAATTAATAATAGATATGGAGTGAATTTTAATTTACTTCCCTCCTAAAAGAAGTAAAATTGCAAAAAGAACAGACCTTTGCCAATCCTTTTTTTTACGATAAATTCATGCTAGAAATAATTTTAAGAAAGTGTTATACATTTAATTTATTTGACTCTAACCAGTTTGGTTGACCAATTTGGTTCACCAAATATATGTTAATTTGTGTTAACAGCAAAATAATTTAATATTTTAACAATATTTACAATTTTATACCACAAATAATTGCGAAAATATTATTGCAAATTTAACAAAAAAACTTAAATGACTGAATACTAACTTTTTAATTATAATTAAAACCTTCCTTAATAAAATCGAATCTAGAAAAAATTCATTTTACATTTCGATCGCAAAATTCATTGTGATACGCCTTCGAAAATTACTTTGATACCGCCTATCAAATCGTAAAAATATTTGTTTAATCTCTCTAAATGTTTTCATAATCATTTTTTATTTACTCAATTAAAATAATACGCTCCAGTCCACTGAAATGTATCACCGTTTATTACTAATTCATGTTGCTCTTTTCCGGAAACCTTACTATTACACACAATAAAGGTTTTTATATTTCCTTGAATATCTTTTATCGCGATAGCCGTATATTGGTTATCATTATAGATCACCTTAACTTCAGCAATATGACTATGGGAATTCACTGCGTTTTCCGACACAGGACTATAACTTCCATGTGATTCGATAACTGAAACAAAAAGGGCATCTTTCGCTTCGTTTTTTCTAAGCATGAATCCAGGTTCCTTTCTCAAATTAAAATCAGGATCGTGAGCTCCTATTCTTGTAAAATAAATATCATCCTGAGCATTTGTAACAGTAGTTAGGGTATGGAAACGTCCTGCATGATACCAAGAAAACTTCACATTCCCGTTGTTAGCTTTACCATGTCCTTCAACAAATAAATGCTGATAACCGTTTTTGGTTCCAAGGGGCTTAAGGATTTCGGGGGTTGTATATTCAAAATTAGTTTCCATAACCTGTCCAAAGTAGTAATAGGGAAAATCATACTGATTGGTTTGGTTTGAGGTTACAGCCATAATATCCAACACATAAGGTTTTTCAAAATTAGCATCTCGAATTAACGCCATGGTACGATTAAGTACTGTACCTGGATAGGCATTTGTTTCATGAGCGCTAACCACTTTAATGCGATCATTATTAAAATCATAAAAATTTAAGACCGAATGATGCTGTGAACCAATATCATATTTACCTTGAAAATGACTTTCTTCATTTTGAATAAGGGTATTATGTGCAATACTTTGCTTAGCCCAAGTTTTATTTTCTTTAAGGTAATTACCACCTCCTTTTTGTTCGATATTAACAAAACGCGCTAATCCGTAGTCCTGTAGAATTTCTTCACCAGTTTCATACATCGAAAAAGACAACTTATCATAATGTCCGTGGCTCAAACCTTGAGCAGCATATTTAAAAACCACCTCAACATCGCCATCTCTTAAAACAGCAACACCACCTTGTTTTCCCTGAGGGCCATCACTAAAATTAACGGATTTCTTTTCAAATGGTTTTGCAACGCCTTCTTTTATTCCTAAAGCTACAGCTAAGCCAGAATCATCCAACAATACTCGATTTTGCTTTTCTGCAATACTTAGCAATTCTGGATTTTTCAAACCATGTAAATAAGCAATATCTACGGCTGTCACCAATTCTTTAGAATAATATGACATTCCTTTTTGACCATCATTTAAAGGAAAAAAGTCGCCATCGGCATCAGATAAATTTAAAAGCGCATTTACAGCTTTCAATATCACACCATTTTTATGTTCAAATATTTTAAGCTCTGGTTTTACATTATTTAAAGCTTCAGAAAAAATCAAAAATGGATACATCGCATAGCGCTGGTAATACGGCCCTTCGGTATAATAACCGTCTGGCGAGAAAGGCTCCTCTAAATTGGCTAAAAATCCTGCCTTACCATCTTCATTTTTAATATATCCACCGTCATTATCTTTGGCATCTGCATCAATACCATCATTCTCAATACCATATAAAGCACGATGTAATAAGTCATCATCACCCATAACTAAAGCAATCATACCTACAGCAGCATTCCCCCATGTACTATGATTATGCACGCGGTTATAAAATTGCGGATTTTCGATAGAAATAAAATCAGCAAAAGGTCTGAAAAGGTTGTTTTCCAATTGGGCTCTTTCTTCAGCGGACAAGTAATCGTAAATACAATCGTATCCTTGACTCGCATAAACTAACCAGTTAGAATCATTTAAACATTGCCAAAACAATTTCCCTCTAGCATACGAACGGGTTTGAGGATGCACGGGCAAATCTTTATACATGGCTTCGTATTGAAACAACATGTCTTTTACATACTTAGCGTATTTTTCATCATTTAGAATCTGATACAATAGACCCGCTTTTTCTAACATGAAGAAATTGCGTTTATGACGTTCATGCGTGTAACCTCCTGAAAAATCCTTTGGAATTGGTGTATCTATACCCAACGCCATTTCCGCATCAACCTCTTCCTTGGCGATTTGGACAGAGGCATCAAAAATTGGAATATGACCCAATTCTTTACGAATTTGTTCGACACCAGCTTTAGTAATGATTAATTTAGGATGACTACCTAAATGAGTAGCTGCCTCTTTTTTATAAGAGGTTTCATTTTGAATTTTACAAGAAAACATAAGTCCTAGCAGTAGGAAACTAAGACATACACTAATAACAGATTTTTTAATTAACGTCACCCGTTTCATAGAAGGTATTTTAAATTCAGTTTATGGCGTAAACCAGTTTGGTTTACCAGATTGGTTGCCCAAAGATAGGTATAATTATAACTTACACCAAAAATCAAGCTGCAATTTGCTAATTTTAACAGAATCAGATTGTTAAATGCATAAAAATAGTATTTATTATTTACACCTATGTAATATATCCGCAAAAAAAAGCTGGTTTAAATTATAAAATTATCAACCCCGTATTTACAGTTCCGGTTTTATGGTTTGTAATATTGAATAGATATTTTGGCCTAAAAGCTACAAACAGGAACCATAAAAAAAGGTTTTGTAATAGTCGTATAGACCAATACAAAACCTTTTATGATTAAAACAAAGAAGCTTAATACATCAATGTCATCTCTAAGTTCTCCTGAACTTTAATCTCTCCCGAATTAGATAGGGTATTATTTGAATGCTCATTATTTTTAGCACCCCATAATACTGCTACAAACTTACCTGGATTATTTTTAAAGGTATTATCCTTTATATTAACATTTACAATCCCACGGTGATTTAATAAGATTCTATTTTTTTCATGCCCACCTGATTTGGTAAAGGTACAATTTGCAATTAACAAGTTCCCACCGATAGTTGATTCATCGTAACCACCTCTATAATAATCTACCACATTTTGTTTAATAGCATTAAACGTTGAGTTTGTAATGGTTAAATACTCGGTATTATAATCTCCTTTATCTAAAGTTTCTTCAGAAAGCTCTAAGCCGTTCTCACAATTAAAAAAATTGGTTTTATCGAAAGTAATGTTTTCTGCGAAGGCCTCTCGGTATACTTTTAAAGCATAAGCAAAGTTACTGATATCACAATTTGATACATTTAAACCAAAGTGATTAGACATATTTTCTTTTAATGTAGCGAAGGCATAATTTTTACTATCACCCTTTAAAACAATATTTTTTAGAGTCAATAGCCCTTTAGGGTTTAGTTCAAAAACAGGGGTACCTTCAGAACCCGTGAACACGATTTCTGCTCTTTGAGATTCCGGAGATTCAATTGTGATCGCTTTGTTAATTTTTAATGATGCATTAAGCTCATATACACCTGAATTTAGCGTTATCACATCGCCTGTATTGGCGGCATCAATTTGTTGTTGCAAAGCATCAATAGCAGTTACAGTATGCGTTTCTGGCTCTTTAACCTCAACAACATTTGAATACCAATTGGCACCATATTTGGATTTATCTAAAATATTAGGATTAGCTACATCGGCGTTCACAACAGCACCTATAGTGTTATGGTCTTCACGAGAGTTTCCAAATAAATCCTTAGTTATGGTATTAAAATCAAATCCTACATAGGGCTCTACCGCATTTGGAATACCAGTAGGAATCATAATATTATCAGATATTTTTTTCAATTCCAAGGATGCCGCTTCAATGCCTCCATCAAAATTATTAAAATCCACACCTTGATTATCAATTACGTTACTTTTAAATAAAACACCATCGGCTTTATCATGCTCAAAAACAGGAGACGCATCGCCAACCTCATTATAAATAACATTGTTTGCAACAGTCGTTCTAATAGCTCTAGCCGATCTTATTTCAGATTTAGGTAATACATCTTTTTGAGAAATATTAGTACCAACACCAAATTGCCAAGGCGACACACAATCTACATAAGTATTGTAAGCTACCACCACATCGGTAACCTGATTGTATCGGTTTTGAGGAGATTTAGGAATCCCGTTCATAACGGCTAATGCCGATCTAAAACTTTCACCTTTAATGTTAAAAAAGTAATTATTAGTTACCCAATGACCCGAATTTACAATTCTAATACCACCAACATTTGTATTTTCACTATCGTTAATAAAATAGTTACCATCGATGATACAATAATTTCCATGACGGGTTACTAAAGATCCTTCACTGTTATAGAAAACATTATTTCTAAACTCGTTAAAATTTGTTTTACTCGAAATAATTTCAACTTCACCGTTACATTCTTCAAAAAGGTTATTAGCCACCATAGTATAACTAGGCGCCATGGAAGTAAAGCTATTTCCTATTTGAATAGTTTCAGCACTGGCACCACCTTTTCTTGGGCGAGGACCAAAATGATTATTTACAATCTGATGATAATTATTGGTACTCTCTATACCTTCTAAGTTAACACGAACTGTTGGTCCGCGATTCGTTTTTCCAGCAATATAACAGTTACTTAACGTGTTATGTCTACCCCAAAACTGCACCCACAAATCGGTTTCATCACGATGTAATTGATTAAAGTCTTCAATCACTGAATTGGTTAAGCTACAATGAAATGCCACTTCGTCTTCATTAATTCTAAAATCAACCACCGAGCTTGACGGTGCATGACCATTTTGAAAATGCAAGCCTTCAGCAACCAAGTATTCACCACCGAACTTCAAGTATGATTCACCTTCAATAGAAACTTTTCCAGCCGTTTCTGCCTTAATGGTAATTGGATTATCCTTTGTTCCTTTTCCTCGAAATTTAATTTGAACATCTTTCCATACGCCATTAGACATCACAATAACATCACCGGGTTTAGCATCTTTTATAGCCGTATTTAAAGCCTCAATATCACTTACGTTAGACGATGAAACCTTTACAGACTTCTCTTTACAACCAAGACTTAAAAACAATACAGCTAACCATAAAGCCGTTTTCACTTTTAGATAATGTTGAACATTTTTCATTTTAAATTTATTCATTACGCTATTAATTAAGATTATTCCACATTTAAATGTATGACATATTGACTATTATATAAAATCAAATGTCAAAAAACAAGGAAAGTTCGTATATGGTTCATAAAAGCAAATAAAATAAACCAAGTGTGGTTTATTTTATTTGCTTTCAATATTTGGTTTTCAAACAAAAAGGCCTTTTAGTAAATAAAAGGCCTTTTAATAACTAAACAACTACTTATTGAACTACTAATTTTTTACTAAAAGTACGTCCACTAGCTTCAATTTTTAAGAAGTAAACTCCTTTATTGAAACTAGACAAATCAATTATGCTACCACTAAATTGATTGTTTTTATAAACACTTTTTCCTAACAGGTCGTAAATACTTACGGCTGAAATTTGAAGGTTTTTAGATTTTATATTTAAAATATCGCTTGCTGGGTTTGGATAGATTGCGAAACCATTTGCTGCAGCCTCCTCAACAGAAAGACCAGTTGTATTGACTAACTCTAAATTGTCAAGTCTGATTTCATGATCTCCATTGGACCATGTATAAGGTTTTCCATCAACTGGTGCAGCGCTCCTACCAATTCCCCTAGCGACAATTGCAATACTAGTTTCTAAACCAGTGGAAAAAGTTAGTGTGGCAGTACCCCAATCATCATTTACAAATCCTTCTACTAACTCAACGATAGTTTTCCCGCTCGCTTCCACTTCTGCAATATCATTGTACCCAAAGTCCTTGGTAGCCTTAACTGTCAAATCAGACTGATACACAGGAGTATATCCCGCTCTATAACCTGATCCTTTTAACACACGGATTTCAAGTTGACCAGCCTCAGTAACCACTGACGACCCCTCTGGCTTAATTTGATAATCAAATGTTAATTCATAAGTGGAATTTGCCTCAACAGCAATCTCCTGATACATGATATCGGCTTCTCCACCGTCAAATTTAATAGCATCACTATCCCCATTAGGACCACTATTAGTTGAAGACTCTGCTTGATCTCCTAAATCAGTATTCATCCACCCAGCACAAGAACAAGTCGAAGAACCTGTAGATTTCATCAACTTATCGAAAGTCGGGTTTAAAACAGTTGGTTGCGTTTGCGCGAACCCAAAAGCTGCAACAAAAAGTGCAGGAAAAAGTAATTTTGTTTTCATATCTATTTAGTTTTAAAAATTTCAGTTTGTGGTTAAGCTTTAGACGGTAAACCAGTTTGGTTTACCACTTTGGTTCTCCAAATATAGTTAATAATATCAAAACTCCAAATTTTGTCGTGTTAAATTTAAAATCAATAAAATACACGCCAATTAAATAACCATACAGAACTAGCTAAGGTATTCACTTACAAAATGTGTTACCACGCTCATTTCTATTCAAATCATAAAAAAAGTCGGCACTTAAAATTACCGGCTTTTTTTTCAATTTAACAAGCTATAATTCAATGAATTACAAATTATGGCGCTACAACAATCATTTTTGATGTATTTAGCCCATGAGCTTGATTTGTCATTCTAACAATATAGGTGCCTTGAGGTAATCGCGAGGTATTTATAGAAATACCCGATGTCGCATTTGTAAAGTTTTGAGTTAAAACTAGGCGACCCTCCAAGCTGTAAATATGAACCGCATCTACAGAAATATCGTTGGTTTTAATATGGAGTACTTCTTTAACTGGTATTGGATACAATGAAATAGCGTTAGAATCAAATTCATTTGTAGACAATGTTGTAGCTTCACCGTAAAAATTAATCTCAGCAATATTCATCCACTGACTATCTCTTACTTCCGCACCATTGGTTGTGTCTTTAAAACGCCCGAAACCAACAACCTTAACATATCTCGCTTTTTCTTGATTTAATGCAAATTGGGTAAAATCTGTTGAGTTCGCTGTTGTATAAAAATAATTATCGCTTACAGGCAATATTTTTGTAAAACTTCCTGCTTGGGTATCTGTCGTAGACACCCACACTTGGAATGCATAAGGATTTGATTTACTATCTGTAGCAATTTCAATTAAATCCAAAGTATAGGCACCCCCTAAATCGTAAATTACATATTCACCATCAGTTTGAAGGTCGTCTGCCACCCAACTCGTTCCTGAATCTTTATCTAAAGAATTTGTTGCTACATTATTTTTTGGATTTGGGTGTGACTGGTCCTGCTGTCTAGAATAAGAGTCTACCGTAACTGGAGCGCCATTTGCTCCAGAATTAATTAAATTCAATAAATCTGTTAAATCGGGCGCATCTTGAGTAATATTTAAAACAACCACCTTGTTATCTGCTCCAGAAGTTTGGGTAAAAGTTATGGATCCTGATCTTGAAGTCGTACCAGAGTTCTCGCTTACCGTAAAAGACACGGTTTCGTTTCCTGTACTAAAGCTAGGCGATACATTAGAAATCCAAGTCCCATTAATGCTTGTAACTTCCCAGCTTACATTTGCAGACACCGACACATCGTAAATACCAGCGGTATAGGCTAATGTTGACACCGTACCAACCGACAAATATTCTCCTGGTGTTACAATAATTTCATTACAAGTTGGGTTGGAAATAGCAGCTCCTAAATAATCAACAAAGCAAGCGCCTACACCATCGTTTCCAACATTAGAATGGCTAAATGGTAGCGCACCTTTCATATCGGCTCCTTTACCTGTTGTTCCAGAAAACGTAAATATCTCTCCAGAAGGAGTCGCTGTAATTCCTGTATTTTCATCAAACCCAGATGTTGAAGCTCCTAAAGTTGTTCCTACAAATTCATTACCAGAATAAGTTAAGGCTGTACCAAGATTAGTAAAAGAGCTTGAAGTATCTCCAGAAATTACTTCTGTAATATTAGCATTTCCAGAATCAAAATAAATTAAATTATTAGACACTGTTCCCGTTGGATCTGTAGAACCTTTATCTAAGTTATAAAACAATGGAGCATTGGTATTAACAATGGTGTTATTAGACACATTAATAGCGGTCGTTTTTTGATATCCATTAGAAACACTTGTTGAACCACAAGCGACATCGGCACTATCATTACCTCCTAAAAATGTAATTCCATTATTCCATTTAGCCTGTGCCATGGTATTTATACAATCTTGAATATAGTTATTAGTAATAACATGTTTACTATCTACAATTCTTATTGCACCAGTTCCTTCTGTATTTTCTCCCATAAAGAAATTCTCTTGCACCGTGGCTTCAGAACCATGACGCATTACTAAAGAACCTCTACAGCTTCTAAACGTATTATTCTCATAGATGTTTCCATTACTTTTATTCGTAATGATTTCATTTTCACCATCGGCTTTATAAAAATAATTCCCACTAATAACACAGTTTGCATTTACATTTTGAAACTCACTGGTTCCTATACGAATAGTTTCAGAATCTCCTGCATTAGACAATTCGCTACCATCGAATTTTGTCCCCCAATTATCCACTATTTTCTCGAAATTGTAGAAATAATTATTCTTAATCGTATGGCCCACTTCTAAACAACGAGTGTTTTGAACACCATCTGGCGATGCATTATACTCTAACTCTGCTAGAACCAAGGCCCCAGCACTTTTTTTATTTAAAAAAGTACAGTTAACAACGTTGTTATATGTACCGTATAAAACCACCCATCGGTGCTTTGGCACACTAGTGTAAAATCCAGGGTTTGCAGGATCTTGAGCATCAATTAAATCATCCGGCTCAATCCCTAAACCATCAATAACACAATTTTGAATCGTACTATGATTTGCGTAAACCGAGCCACTTCTAAATTGAATGAAGTTACTCGCTCCATACCCTCCTTTCCAGTGAAACCCATCTACTACGAGGTGATCTCCTACAATATTCATTGCCATACCACCTGTAAAAACGACTCCTCCAGGGGTTTCAGCTTTAAATATTATCGGAGCGTTTGCTGTTCCAGTGCCAGAAAATGTGATCCTTTCATCCGTGGAGTAAGTACCATTAGCTAGAATAACTACATCTCCCGCAACAAGGCTTAAACCTTCTAATTGATCGGGATTAGTAATCGTATAAGGCGATTGTGCCGCAACAAACTGGGTTATAAGTAAGCCCAGAAGCATTAAATTGAATTTTGACCATGACTTTTTAAAGCACAGTCGTTTAGTGAGTGTAATTTTTGTTACCATCTTAAGTTTAGTTTTAGTATAGTTGATATTTTATCTGAATCCAATTATTGGTTTTCCAAATTGGTTTTCCAAATATAGGATTATTTTTTTGAACCAAGAAAGTATTAAATGGGTGGTTGACTGATTAAAAAAATGCAAATCCACTTAGTAATAAAAGTTATTTATAAAAGCTTTAGGACACAATAGAATAAAAAAGCTGCCCTAAAAATTGAAACTATCGCCTTTCTGTGATGAACACAGGAACTCATGACATTGAAATTCAATAATTATGAGCATCTGAAACACATTAAGATTGACAAAAAATCAACTTTTAAGGCAGCCTTTAAAAATTACAGCAAATAGCTGTTTATAATATATTAATGTGAAACAATAATCATTTTAGATGCACTTACACCATTCACATCTGTAACCTTCACCAGATATGTACCATTGGTAAGCGATGTCGTATTTAATTTGATATTCCCCGATGAATTCCCATTAGTTTGATTCAGAACTAAACGACCATCCAAACTATAAACCCCCACTGTACTCACAACCACATCGTTGGTTTTAATATTTAAAATGTCTTGTGTAGGCACAGGGAATATTTTTAAATTCTTTCCAAAGGCATTTTCTTTTGTGGAAAGCGCAGCACTAAATTCGCCGTAAAAATCAAGTTCGGTTATGGAGGTCCACAGACTACCGCTACCATTGGGTTTAGGCTGCCCAAATCCCAGAATTTTAACATATCTAGTACCATAAGCAATAGATGGCAATACGAAACTTCTAAAAGTATTATCATTACTACTCACCAAATTACCTGTTCCAAACGGATCAATAAAATCGGCATCATCTATACCTGTCGAAGACACGCGTATTTGAAACTCATAGGTTTTACCATTTACAGAGGCAAAATCAACAATTTCTAAATCATAGTAAGCTCCTAAATCAATAATAATAAAAGAATCACCTCCTGTTGTTCCATCTGAGGACCAATTGGTACCTTGGTTTTTATCTAAAACATTATCAGCATAATTAAATTTTGTAGAGCCATTCACCTCTTCCATGGAAAACGAATGTACCACAACACCATCGGCCCCGTTACCTTGATCATTAATTAGCGTAGCCAAATCGGTTGGACTTGGTGCTTCTTGAGTCACGGTAAGCGTTCTTACGATATCATCACCTCCAGGGTCTTGCGTAAAGGTTATGGTACCCGTACGACTTGCTGAACCCGTATGTTTCGTTACTGAAACCGTAACCACAGCATCGCCTGCCCCCGCATTGGTATCTATCGTTATCCAAGAATCATTTGGAGCGGCAGCCCAACTTACATTGGCAGTAACATTTACAGTTTCACTGTCGGCTTCATAAGTGAATGGCGCCAAAGTACCCACAAGTAAAGATTCGCTAATAACTATAGTACAATCGCCATCAGTAATTTTACCTCCTGCATGGTTTAAAAAACAAGCACCTATACCATGACCTACCATAGCATCGGTAGTTGGCTCGTAAGCCCCCATATCGGCACCTTTACCTGTTGCTCCCGAAAAGGTAAAAATCTCACCAGAAGGGGTAGCCGTAATTCCTGATTCTAAAGAAAATCCATTTCCTGTATTCCCATCAGATTCACCTAAAGCTGTTCCAGCATATACATTGCCTGAATACGCTAAACTTTGTCCAATTTCACTATAAGCTGTAGCTGTTTCTCCTACAATAACATCGCTTACATTGGCATTGCCAGAACTAAAATAAATTAAGTTGTTAGCAACGGTTCCTGTAACAGGTTCATCACCCTTATCGATATTATAGAACAAAGGGGCGTTGGTGTTCACAATGGTATTGTTTGAAAGTGTAATATCTTTCACTTCTTGATAGCCACTTGACGAACTTAACGACGCACAATCATCTACACTAGACTGATCTCCACCTATAAAGGTAATACCATTATTCCATTTAGCTTGATCTAAAACCGTAACACAATCTTGAATATAGTTATTGGTAATACTATGGTCGCTATCTACAATACGAATCCCTCCGGTACCATCAACATTTTCACCTAAAAAGTAATTTCCATCTACCGTAGCATTAGAACCATGGCGCAGTACTAAAGAACCTCTACAACTTCTAAATGTATTGTTGATATAAGAGTTTCCTTTACTTTTATTGGTGATGATTTCGTTTTCACCATCCGATTTAACAAAGTAATTATTACTAACCAAACAGTTTGCATTCACCATTTGACCACCGCTTACTCCAATACGAATGGTTTCGCTATCGCCAGCATTTGTTAAGGTTGGATCTATTTTTTCAAAATTGTAAAAATAGTTATTACTAATCGTATGCCCTACCTCTACACATTGGTCACCTCCATTATCAGACATATTGTAATAAAGCTCTACTAGAATTAATGCCCCTGCATTCTTTTTGTTCATAAACGAGCAGTTGATGACGCTGTTATGACTTCCATACAATTTAACCCAGTTGTGTTTTTTACTTTGCCCAGCCACTTCATCGCTTGGATCTACAATCAAACCATCCATAGCACAATTTTGAAGCGTACTATTATAGGCTAAATCGCTACTATCTCTAAATTCAATTACGGCACTTGAACCATAACCGCCTTTCCAATAGAAACCATCTACAACCACATGATCACCGCTAATACTCAAACGTGCCCCGTTAGTAAATGTTACGCCTCCTGGAGTTTCCGCTCTAAAAATAATAGGATTGTCTTCTGTTCCGTTGGCACCGAAGCGCATACGTCCGGAATTGTCATAAACCCCATCGGCCAGCTCAACAATATCTCCTGGAACCAATGTTGATGATAACCCCCTAATATCTTCGGGATCTGTAATCTTGTATACGGTTTGACCAACTACAAACTGTGTTGTTAAAAGGACTAGAAATAATAAATAGAATGTTGTTCGTGATTTTTTCGCGCACGACCGCATAGTAAATGTAGTTTTCATTACCATTTTAATTTAGTTTTAGTTTTAGTTTTTATCTGAATAACAAATTGGTTTTCCAGATTGGTTTTCCAAATATAATTTAAATTTATATGAAACCCTAAAAACCACTAAGAAACTCTACCTAAATCTAAATATCTTAGGCATTACGAGCATAAATCCTGCATCGTTGTAATTATTGTATTGCTATGGAATTGAAAAGAAATTAATAGTAAGAAGGCGGCATACTTAAAAGTTAAAACAATCATTATTCTGTTCTCGTTTCCGAATCTCACGGCATTGAAATCTAATAATTATGAGAATCTGAAATAAATTCAGATTACGGTAATAACAACTTTTTAGACAGTCCCTTTTATATCAAAAGACGAACAAAATCAGTTTTTAAACACGATAATATCATCTTTTTTTAAGGTCATGCTATCGCCTTTACCTCTAAGCTCCTAAGTATTGTTTTTATACCAAAACCCAGAGACTGAACGCATTCTCATCACTTCTATGGTTTCACCATCTAATTCCAAAGTGGCAGTCCCTTGTGTGTTGTTAAAAATCATATGTAAGGTTTTACCTTGTGCATCTTGGGCACTACTTTTCACGATCTCATCGGTAGCACGTTCTACAGGATGTATCACTTGTTCTGTTTCAGATTTCCCTTCTTTACATGAACATAAACAAAGAGTTAACATAATACCTACGGAAAATAGATGCTTCATCATAACACATTAAATTAAGAGCACTTTTTGTAACGACCAGGATAGTTTATAAAATTAGTGAATTTATATTTTAAATCGCCCAAAACACGATGACTGATACAAAAACGACTAAGCTTTGGCATAGTAGAAATCTAATACCCGTAAACGCATCTCATTTTATTAAGTAAACACGTATACAAGCCTTATAGAAACAAATCACAAGTATTTTTTAGAGAAAATCCAGCCATAGTTTGTCATTTTACTAAAGCCTGCTGGATAGCTATTAAACCAGCTCCAAATGAACATTATTAAATTTTAAATGATACTAGCTCACATGACCTATAAAACGATGATTCGTCGTTTTATAGGTCATGTGAGCACTTTTATAGTGCGCTTTATAGAAAGCTTTGAAGATTTAGTAACAGTCGGTTTTTATTTGGTTTTTGGCTTGAAACACACTCAAAAAAGTATTGAGTTTTGTTACAGCAATGTGCTCTAAAACTTTCATCACTTCTGTTTCCATAGCCACCGAACCACAAATCATAATCACACCTCCATTTTTTAATACACGGGCCATTAAATCGGCTTTTTCAAAGATCAAATCTTGCACATAGCGTTTCTGGCTCTCTTCTTTTGAAAAACCAACATATAATCCCGATAAACGCTTGGCATAAAAAGATTTATCTACAAAAGGCGCATACATTTTAAAGGACGCATTGGTACGACCACCCCAGAACAAATAAGATTTAACAGCTTTATTTTTCTCCTGATTTATCATACCTATAAAAGGTGCTATTCCTGTACCGTTAGAGATCATGACCACCTCTTTTGCTGAATTTGAAAAATGAAAGTCCGTGTTTTCTTCTATTTGAGCTAGAAAAGTATCTTCAACCATAAGGTCATTCAAATAATTCGAGCACACACCAAACTCATGCTTTTTGATACTTAAAACCATATTGTCACCAATTTTCCCAATAGAATATTGACGGGCAACCTTCTCTTCTTTTGGATAAATAGACAGCAAATCACCTGAAACAAATGTTGCCTTTTTGGTGGGCTGTAATTCTATGATGAAGGACTGGTCGGAATTCAAATCCGTACGTTTTACAACTCGAAACGGCATCATTTTTTTTGTATTGATTTGTCTTTCGGGTTCCTCAACCTTTAAGTTCAAATTAACAGCTTTACCCCAAGAATTCACCCAACTTTTAAACTCGTTAAAGGATTGATTGTTTATTTTATGAAGGGGTAAACTTGGACTAAATTTTGTTTGCACTTGTAACATACGTTCTACTCCAATGGCAAACTCACAAAATCCTTTGTAGGCTAATGATCCAAATCCAACAATCGCATACTGCAAATCGTTATTTTGCTGCGTTATTTTCACTAATTTTTCAAAATTTCTTGCATTGGTAGGTGGTGCGCCATCACCATAAGTCGCCGTTAAAACAACCAAGTGCTGGGCGTTTTTATAACTGGTGTACTGATTTAATTCTGAAACAAAAACCGATTTTCCTTCGGCAATTAAGGCATTGTAAAGCGATTTCGCAAAACCGAAAGTACTACCCATTTCCGATCCGATAAGTAAAATATATTCTGCGCTATCCTTGTTATATTTATTCTTGATTTTGATTTTATTTTTCTTGCCCTTCACAGTCATTGCAAAACCAGAATACATAAAAAATAAAATGGCAAAGCAGGTTACTAATAACACCAAAGACCAACTTATTGACCCTTGTCCTGTATGCAATACCATACTCAAACTTGACGCTTTAGAAACCAGGCCGTAATCCTGTTGGCTTACAATATTTCCGTTATACTGATTTACATAAATCTCGCCGTCCTTTAACTTCAGGAAATAATAATCTTCAATAGCATCAGAAAAAGGAAACTCAATACGCTTAACATCACTTAAGGTTAAAGTATTAAAGCTATCAAAATCGCTAAGCGGCAATTTGGTAGCATCACTTGGTGTGTCATCATTAAACTGATGTGAGATTTTTTCTTCTGGCAGTAATGAAAACTTTTCCAAAGACAAATAAACGCCTGTTAAGGTAATAATGATGATAGGAATAAGTGTATATCGCCCGATGATGATGTGGTAGTATTGATCGAAATCTTCTTTTACCACCTTAGAAAAAAACTTGGTTACACCACCTTGGCGTTTAACAATTAAAAGCACGCCAGTAACGGCCATTAAAAACAATAAAAATGAAACAAACCCTACAATAAATCGTCCTGTAGACTTTAAAAATAAAGAGCGGTGTAAATTGGTAGCGAACTTAAATATGGGATCTTTTTCAATAATATCCCCTATTTTTTCAGCTGTAAAAGGGTTGATGTAGAAGTCTTCGTTCTGCCCTTCATCTGTAAAAACAGAAGCTTGTACGAAATCGTTTTGATCAATTTCTACACTTACAACCTCATCATATCTAGCCTGAAGCGCCGAAATGGTTTGTGCTACCGAAAGCGACTGGGCCTCTTCTACTGCATAAGGTTTTACCTGGTTTGATATAGGCTCAAAAGCCAAAACAATCCCAGTTAAAGACGCTAATAACATGAATATTGAAGAAGATATAGCCAAAATAAGATGGCTATACCTCCATATAGAAATGGTCATTTTTGACGTTTTATTGAGGCATCATGCGTATATAACGGATAAACCCGTTGCCTTCAAATTTACTTTTTACAGATGCTGAAGTCAATTCGAACTCCACATCATATTTATAATATTCTTGATTTTCAACAGCCGATTCGAAACGAATTTTATAACCAGCATCAATCTTATCATTATCAATAGCAATCACGTTAATACTGCGTCCGCCACCACTCACTGTAGCGCCTGTAATGGCATCGATATCGGTTCTCACTTTACCTTGAAACTTCCACCATTCGGTAATGTCTGAGTACCACTCATCATCATCACCTTGAACATAAAGAGTTTTAACGTATTCGCCTTTCGGACTTAATAATGAAATGGCAATGTAAGCCCCTTCACCTGTATAATTCTTCATTTGAATCATACATTTATAATTCGTTGAATCGGCAATGCTTTTAAATCCGAAGCATCCAAAAAGCATTATTGCAAGTGCTAGTAATATTTTAAAAATCGTGTTTCTACGCATGATTAATTATTGTAAAAAGTTAATATCAGTTTTATTGGTTTGAAGAAACTCATTTTCTTGAGCAAGATCGAAAACAGTTTCATCAAAATCGGTTTTTTCATTTTTATTAGCCCCAATGCTTAAAAGGTATTTCACCGTTTTTACATCTTTAGCTTGCATCACCGCCTTGTGCAAAGGTGTTAAACCATCGCTATTTTTTGCGTTAACATTGGCGTTAAACTTCGCATGAACAATAGCTAATAGTTCGTCTGCATTTCTATTATCTAAAGCGATATGGTACGCGTTATTCCCATCTTTTTGCGCCTTTTTAACATCTAGACCTATACTTGTAAGCAATTCAAGTTTCTCAGAAAAAGCGGCTTTATTTCTAGAATTGTAACTTTTCAATAAATAATAGCTTAAATTATTTCCTTTTGAATCGACTACGTTCACCTGAGCACCTTTATTTAATAGATAAGCTACAACATTGGCATCGTTATTTATCGCAAATGTTAATGCTGTCTCACCATCTTTATTAGTTTGATTAATGTTTTTAGTTTTCGATCCTAATAGCTTAATCACTTCTAAAGAATTTCTACCCGCAGCTCTCATCAAGGCATTGTTACCTTCCTTATCGATTTGGTTCACATCAATACCCTTCTCTAAAAAATAGTTTATAGTTTTAACATCTTTATTACCAGAAGCCAGGTTAAAAAGAGGGGTTTGCCCTTCGGTATTTGTAATATTCGCCTCTAAGCCTAAACCTTCTAAATATTGAAGATATTCTAAAGAATTTTGATGTCTTCTAGATCCTCTTGTAGCTAAAAACAAAGCATTTTCACCCTTTTTATTAAGCGTCTTGTAAGGCACTTTTTTATCTAATAACAAGGCCACCATCTCCTTGTTTCCAGATTTAGCAGCATAGTTAAACACGCCATTACCATCTTCATCTACATCATTTATAGACAAACCTTTAGCAGTAAAGTAACCTACCAATTCGAAGCTTTTTAGATGTGGCATGATTAATAACAGAGCATTAGCACCATGCTCGTTGGTATCGGTTTTAACATCAATACCATTTTTAATACATAAATCGTAAATTTTAGTGTCGGTAATACCAGCTGCAGCAGCAAAGGTTAATACAGAATAATGATGAGCATCGCGCATTTCTAAATTTGCACCATGGTTGATTAAATAGGTTAACAGTTCTAAATTCCCGCTGTTAGAGGCCCAAAACGCATAGGTACGTTTATCGTGCGTTAATTTGTTTACATCATTTCCCTCTTTTGATAAAAGGAATTCGATAACGTTTAACGGTACTTTAGCAAAAATGGCATAGGTAACGGCATCAAAACCACCTCCATTTGCTTCTGAAACATCGTTCCCTTCCTTTATTTTTTGTTTAATAACTTCAATAGATGGGTTTTCTTTCCAGAAGTCGCGTTCTAAAAACACATTTTTAGACTGTGCTAGCGCCAGGTTTACAAATAAAAGCGCAATAATAATTAATTTTGGGTTTTTCATGACTCTTATTTAGACTGAATAAAAATAAACAATATAATGGCGGCAAATTTATATAGAATGAATCTAAATAAAAAACATTAAAGCCATCTTTTTTTATTATTTTAATGTCCATAGCTTTTCACATGAAGGCATTTAAAGCCATAACCAGAACTAACGAGGTATATGAAGTGGCTATAAAATAACGATTCAAAACTTAAGGTTTGGATACCTCTTTTTTGATATTCAAGTGATTCACCTAGTAGAAACCGAGCAGCTTGTTTCCCAAACCTATCCAATTTGTTATGTCAAATTTTACAATTAGGAGCTTAAATAGGATCAAGAGCAAAAGTTGGGGAGTAAAAATAATTTTATCTTTGGAAAAAATTAAATTCCGTGGAAATTTCTAAAGATTTATTATCCTTATTACTACCTGATTTTCTGGTAGCTCATTTTAGTTTTAAAAGTAGTTTGGACTACCTAATAAATTTGGTACTATTTTATACTAAGCAGCTTTGTTAATAAATCCTTTTAATTGTAATTCTTTTTCAAGAGGCGTCATGTATCCTAAACTAGAATGTAATCTTTGAGTGTTATACCAGTTTAAATATTGATCAATAGATTTGTATAATTGATTATAAGACGTATACTTAAATCTGTTAATCCACTCATATTTAATGGTTTTAAAAAAACTTTCAGCTACAGCATTATCCCAGCAATTTCCCTTTCTACTCATGCTTTGTATCACTTTTTGATTAAAAAAGAACATATTTGTGATTCTGTTGGATGCATATTGCACACCCCTGTCCGAATGAAAAATACACTGCTGGTTTATCACTCTGTTTCTTCTAGCATCAACCCAGGCCTTTAAAACCGTATTCTCAGTAGTCATATCTTCACTTAAAGACCAGCCTATTATTTTTCTATCAGCCAAATCCATTATCGTGGTTAAATAGTTCCATTGTTGATTAACTCTTATATACGTAATGTCAGAGACTAATTTGTAGCCTAAAGAAAAACTGGTAAAATCCCTGTCTAATTCATTTTTAGCTGTTTTTAGAGAATGATTTGAATCCGTAGTTACCACAAATTTCTTATTCAATACACTTCTTAGTCCCATTTCTTTCATAAGTAACCCCACATATGAACGGGAATAAAAAAGCTTTTCTCGTTCAAGTTGTTTTTGAATTCGATAGCTACCATAAATCTGTTTACTATTGTCAAATATAGCTTCGATTCTGTCTTTTAAAAATGATTTAGAGGAATTAACCTTTAAGGTGTCTTTGGTTTTAAGCCAATGGTAATAAGCATTTTTACTAACCTTCATGCATTTGCACGTCTTTTCGACAGGATAAGTATTTTTGTTTGATAAAATGAAGTTATACCTTATCTGTCGCTCTTGGAAAAGATGCTCACCGCCTTTTTTAAGATGTCACGTTCCATTTTAACATCTCTTAATTCCTTTTTTAATGCTATAAGTTCTTGATGTTCTTTGGATTTAGGTTCATTTTTAGAAAAATCTCCTCCTTTTAAATCATACTCTTGTTTCCTTCTATTAATAACACTTGTATGAACTCCATATTCTTCACTCAGTTGTTTTGTTGGTATACCAGATTTGGATAAATCTAATATCATCGATTTAAACTCGTTGTCATATTTTTTTCCCATAATTCAAATATAGTTTATACTCTATATAAAACCGTCACAACAAAGGTAGACACTTCAGTTCTTCAACAGAAGATAAACTTCGGTTGTATTTCGAAGAGAAGAACATTGTCCCAAATAGTTTTAAAACACGTAAAGTAGAATCTAAAGGTTTTCATAAAGAAATAATTATCGAGGATTTTCCACTTAGAGGGAAACTAGTTTATCTGCATTTAAAGCGCCGCAGATGGCGTGATGTAGACACAAAAGAAACCCTGCAAAGAGACTAGAATAATGTAGCAAAAGGCACTCGTATGACCACCGAGTTTGCCGCTTTTTTAAAAGAAATTAATCGATAATAACAATACTAGCACGCAAACTATAGCTAATTTGTATGGTTTAGATGGTAAAAAGCTACAGCGCCAATATCGAGATTATTTAAGTGAATTTAAAGATTGGGAATACCTTAAGCAATCCTCCAAATGGTTAGTCTACCCTCAAAATATTGGCAAACGATTATCTATAGATGAAATAGCACTTTCACAAGGAGAGTTATACACCGTAGTAACCAATAAAAAAGCCAAAGGTAGAGCAGGTTCTATTGTAGCTATTATTTCAGGAACTAAGTCTGAAGAGGTTATTAAATATCTTAAAAAGATACCTGAAGGCAAGCGGAGGTTGGTAGAAGAAATAACCTTAGTTATGGCCGGTGGCATGAAACTAATTGCAAAGAAGAGCTTCCCAAGAGCCGTGCAAGTCATTGATCGCTTTCATGTACAACAACTAGCTTCTGATACTGTACAAGACATTAGAGTAAAATACCGCTGGCAAGCTCTAGAACTAGAAAATGAGGCTATCAAGACAGCTAAAAATAATAACTACCAGTATCTAGCAGAAGTATTTAGTAACGGGGATACGCGCAAACAACTGCTAGCACGAAGTAGGTATCTTCTATTCAAAAGTCCTGACAAATGGACTAGTTCCCAAAAGGAAAGGGCAGGAATTTTATTCATGCAATACCCTATGATAAAGGAAGCTTATGACTTGTCAAACCAGCTAAGAGTAATTTATAATACTTGTACAGACAAAAATATAGCAATGACTAAATTGGCACTTTGGTACAATCAAATTGAAAATAGTGGCTTTAAAAGCTTTAGAGTTGTTATGAACACAATCTCCCTAAATTACAGGGGAATATTAAACTATTTTGACAACAGAAGTACCAATGCGGCTGCTGAATCTTTTAATGCAAAGATCAAAGCCTTTAGACAACAACTTAGAGGTGTGAGAAATAAGGAATTGAGTTTATCCAAAATTTTGTGTTTTTGAAAAATAATTTCAAAATTCATAGGTTAAAATAATATAGATTATAACCTGTTTGGAAAACAAATATACAATTGATTGTAAATTTGGCCCCATTTAAATCGTGTTTTCTTCCATTTTTTGCTGATGCTTTGAGCTGCTAAATATATGGATTTCAGTGCTGCATCATCATGAGGAAAGACTTTTTTGTTGCGTGTATATTTTCTTAAACTGGCATTAAAACTCTCAATGATATTGGTAGTATATATAAGTTTTCTAATCTCTTTTGGGTAGTTTAAAAACGAGGTCAAATTATCCCAATTGTTTTCCCAAGACTGTACGGCAGAGAGGTATTTATCTTCCCAATTTTGTTTAAAGACTTCGAAAGCCTCTAAAGCGAATTTCTCATTATCGGCTTGATAAATAGCTTTAATATCGACCATTATTGATTTACGGTCCTTATAGCTCACATATTTTAAAGAGTTTCTAATTTGATGTACGATACATATTTGACGTATACTACCTGGAAAAATAGCTTCTACAGCTTTATCTAATCCAGAGAGGTTATCCGAACACAGAAAGAAGATATCTTTTACGCCTCTAGAGCGCAGATCGTCTAAAATGGACATCCAAGCAGCTGCCTTTTCTGTCTCCACAATACTCATGCTCAAAATATCTTGTTGCCCTTCGGTATTCACCCCTAAAACTATCATACAGGCTTTAGATATTACCTTGCCTTCTTGACGTATTTTATAATGAATAGCATCTATCCAGACAATGGGATATACGTCTTCTAAAGGTCTATTCTGCCATTGTTTGATGTCTTCCAATAATTGATTGGTGATAATGGATACCTGTGATGTGGAATACTGCACTCCATAGGTACTTTCAATAAAATCAATAATATCGCTATTGCTCATACCTTTGGCGTAAAGCAGTTGAATACAATCTTCTAATTCTTGACTAATCGATTGATGTTTGGGGACAATAACAGGCTCAAAGCTCGCTTGACGATCTCTGGGGATTTTGATGCGTTGTTCGCCGTTATGAGTCTTGATAGTTTTCTCTGAGAAACCATTGCGCTGGTTGTTCTCAATTACAGAACCTCCTTTTTGAAACCCTAAGTGGGCAGTCATTTCTGCTTTTAAAAGTGATTCAATACCACGTTTAAGCAACTGTTCCTTGACCTGGTCAAAGTCCTCCTTGTTGCTGATTTTGCCGATCAAGGCGTCTAATTGTTTTTCTAAGTCTGAGTTCATAAAATAAAAATTTAAAAGTAAATTTTTTGCCTATGAATTTCAAAATCATTTTTAAACTAACTAACAGCAAAAACACAAAATAGTTTACAGTCCCAAGGAATTCTTCCTCTTTAGATTAGCACAAATTTATGCCTAGTCCCCAACTTTTAGGACTGATCCCTTAAATAGGGTAATTCCAAAACATAAATTTAAAGCATAAAAAAAGCCCCATCTTAAAAAAGATGAGGCTTTTGTACAAGGCAGCCGACAAATATCGAACTTTATTATGCAGGATGTGGACATAATTCTACACCATGCAAAGCTTGTGGGAATGGCTATATAAAAGGCTTGTTTGGCTATTTCTGCTTATCGGATTTAGCCAATGCTTTTTCTCTTTGAACTCGGAAATAATGTTCCACATCAATTTCTGCGAGCTCATAAAATAGCTTACGAATATCATGGAGTTCCTGATCGGTGAAATGAATTCCTTTTTTCTTGCAAAGGATTTTTCGGCATTGTTCAATGGAGATCATACAGACTATATTTTATTGAGCCTATAAATTTCAGAATTATGCAAAAACACTCTGCACTCTGCGTTTTATTTTACCAAAAGGAAAGCATGACAAACCCAATAAAAAGGGCAGTTTCAGGTAAAAACGCTCTGCACTTACACTGCACTCTGCGACTTATGTTTGGAGATTAGATGTTATTTATGGATATGAGCAACTATATCGTTGAGTTGCTTTTTGGCAATAAGTAAGTCAAGAACCTTATGGGCTAGTTTTTTATCTTCACCGGTAAGAGCCTCCAGTTCTTTCATTTTCTCGATGAGTTCAGGCTCTTTCAATTCTATGGTATCATTTTCTGTTGAAATGGATTCTCCATGAACGAGTAGATCTAAGCTCACTTCTAAAAAGGAAGCAATGTTGACAAGGATAGAAACAGAGACATTTGCTTCACCTCCTTCTAATCTGCGGTATTGTGATATGGACACCCCTACCTTTTTAGCCATTTCTACTTGGCTAAATTTGCGAGCTTTTCGTAAAGAACGGATGTTGTTTCCAATTCCTGATAACAATGTCTCGTTAGTCTTCATAACACAAATTTAAACTTTATTACTCAACAATACTTAATTATTACTCTAATTTGGTATTTTTACCGTTGATAATTTACTTTAAGTATATTAAAAATTGGCAAACACAAAGTGAATACTTTACAAAACATAGCAAACAACACCATACCAAAAAGCTTATTTCTAGCTTCTTGCAAGGCGGAAACTATATTTTGGAACAGTAACGTAACTACTACGAGCAACCCACCCTACCAGTACCATTTTGGAATGCCTATGCCTGGGCGTAACGCCAATAGTGGAGACTACCGTTATGGATTTCAAAATCAAGAAAGTGATGATGAAGTTTTAGGCAGCAAAAACTTGATTGATTACAAATTCAGAAAGTATGATGCACGTATAGTTAGAATGTGGAGCCCTGATCCATTAGCTAAATCGTTCCCTTGGAATTCTCCCTATGCCTTTAGTGAAAACAGACCTATTGATGCAATAGAATTAGAGGGAGCTGAAAAATATGATTATCGAATGACTATGAGTAGTCAAGGAGAAATTAAAATGGAATTGCAGTCAACAACAGATATAATTGACAAGGTTATAGTTGGATACCGTACTGTTTCTTACGGAGCAGATATACAAGTACCTATATATGAAACTCGCATAAATCAACGACAGCAATATGTAGTCAATGGAAGTAACGCCTCACTAAGTACTGTTCAAGAATTGCAAGGAACAAAAACTCCTGCACCACTCGTTCAAGCCGGAATGGATAAAATCAAATCTGATTACGCATTAAACGGAGGTCAATTTTCTGAGAATTACAATGTTGCATTTGGAAGATTTTTGTTTGAACAATCATTTAAAAGTGTAAAGCAAAGTGACTATGTAAAAGCAGCAACAGATGTTTGGGAAACTGTTGATACTGAAACTTGGAAGAACGGATCAACACTATTCTTCTTGTACGACAACTTTGTTCGACAAAACGACAATACTGGACATGATAAGTTGCTACATTTTACTGCATCCGCATACTACACAATGAAGTATGGCCCTAAAACTTCCTATACATTAGGTTGGTCAAAAGAAGCTTTTAAAGATTGGCTGCCAGGTGTGTTTGGTATTGGAGAGGGTTGGGATAGCAATGATATGCGAGCAAACCAAGATGGGATAAATTATGGAAATACCGTAAATAATGCGGTTGAAAATAATACTGGAGAATTTGAGTTTTGTAGCGATGAATGTGAATGATGAATAAGTTAAAAAGAAATATTATTAAGGTTACCATAACAATTAAGCTACTGTTGTCATTAGCGATGCTTATTAGTATTCTGTCTATAGGTTACCAACAGGTAACTTTTCAATTGTCAGGTGTTCCCGAACATGAAGACTTGCTGAAAGAAAAAGAAGGTGTAGTTTTTCAACTAATTTTATTTTTGATACCGATTATCATATCATTGATTGTTGATTTTAAAGCCTTAAAAAATAATACTCTGCAAAAAAAATGGTTCTTGGTAACCAGTATTCTTGTGTTAAGCTACATAATTATAAACTTTCTTAATGGTCATTTTTCTGGTTTTTTAATAGCAATCTCTCTTAGTTTTGGTTTGTTATTTATTTTATTTCGAAACAAGCACATAAATGAAGCCACTTAAATATTAGCCTCCCACCGGAGGCTTTTTTATTGCTCTTAATTCTCTTCTGTTTAAACTTTATTACTCAACAATACTTAATTATTACTCTAATTTGGTATTTTTACTGTTGATAATTTACTTTAAGTATATTAAAAATTGACAAGTAAAAAGTGAATACACTACAAAACATAGCAAACGACACCATACCAAAAAGCTTATTATTAGCTTCTTGCAAGGTGGAAACTATGTTTTGGAACAGCAACGTATCTACTACGAGCAACCCACCCTATCAGTACCATTTTGGAATGCCTATGCCAGGGCGTAACATGAATAATGGAGACTACCGTTATGGATTTGGTGGACAAGAAATGGATAACGAAATTGCGGGTAACGGAAATTCTTATACCGCAGAGTTTTGGCAATATGATCCACGATTAGGCAGAAGATGGAATGTGGATCCAATGTCCGGTAAATATGCTTGGCAGTCCCCATATGCAGCATTTAATAACAATCCTATATATTTCAATGACCCCTTAGGACTTGAAGGAGAAGAAGGAAATAAAAAAGTTCAAAAACATACCATTGCTAGTGGGGAAACGCTAACGGGAATAGCAAATCAGTACAATACTTCTGTCGAGACATTAGCAAAATGGAATAATATTGCCGATGTTAACAAGATATATGCAGGAAACGAACTCATCGTCTCAGACCCAACTAGACCTGCGAAACATACATCTTTTGAAAGTTATCCAGCAGTTCAAGAATCAACAGGATGGACGTCTGGCTCTCCTGGAACACAAGAAATGACTGTAAATAATGGAGTTGATTTAGCACAAGCCTCTCTTCAGAATTATGATGTAGCTAATCTTGGAGGAGGACTTTTAGATGCTGTTCAAGCAGATCCTGACATGGTGAGTTTCCAAGAACAAATATTAACAGATGTGAAAACAGATCCTCGTTACGGCAATGAAGCGTTCTTTTTAAGTGGTTTTGATGTTAGAGAATTTGGAGGTCAAAGAGGTTCAGGTAATGACTGGTTTAGTGGTGGAGACAATGATCCTGTGTTGAAGAAAGAAACTTGGCAAGTAGCTGCTAACCAATTAACATGGGCTTTAAGGCATGCTACTGTAAAATATTGGGCAGAAGTTGGAAGAGATGGAACCATCACTATTCAATATAGACTGTATGATACATTAGATTTAAGTGGTAGTAAAGGAAGGTCAGGAGCTTACAACACTATCTCCGAAGGACTAGGGTTTTTCTATCATACTATGGCAGGAGGAAACAAAAACTTACAAACAAGAGGACAATGGTCAGTTACAAAATGATACTACAAGCATTAATTTTACTTTTATGTTTTTCGTGTGGAACTCCACAAAAGGATGGTGATTCCCAAACAAAACAAGAACAAGTAGATGAGTTTTACACCTCTCCGAGAGATGGAGATTTATTCCGCATACCTTTAGTAAAACCTGTTCAAGTTATTTCTACAATTGGATATGGAGATAGCTGGATGGTAAAACTACCTTATCAACAGATAAATAGAAAAAGATCTGTAGAGGCTCGTTCAATAACGGTAATTGATTCAATCATAATAATTGATGCCGGTATTGTTTCCTTGCCGGGAGAGAATACACAAGCATGGTTTTTTATAGATACCAAGAATCAAAAGGAATTTGTATGTCGAAACGAAGATGAATATCAAAAGAAGCTAACTGAAATAGGGGTTGCTTCTGCTGTATTATACGATGTAAACGAAGTATATAGTCAGTTTAAAGAAAAAGGCACTTTGCCTTTTAGATAACATTGAAGCCTCCCCCCGGAGGCTTTTTTATTGCTCTTAATTCTCTTCTGTTTAAACTTTATTACTCAACAATACTTAATTATTACTCTAATTTGGTATTTTTACCATTGATAATTTACTTTAAGTATATTAAAAACTGACAAGCAAAAAGTGAATACTTTACAAAGCATAGCAAACAACACCATACCAAAAAGCTTATTATTAGCTTCTTGCAAGGTGGAAACTATGTTTTGTAACAGCAGCGTATCTGCTACGAGCAACCTGCCATACCAGTACCATTTTGGAATGCCTATGCCAGGGCGTAACATGAATAATGGAGACTACCGATATGGATTTGGTGGACACGAGAAAGATGATGAAATCAAGGGTAACGGAAATCATTATGAATTTGCAGGGTTTGGGCTAGATCCACGTCTAGGAAAAAGATGGAATATTGATCCTCATTTTAGGATGATGCCAGCATGGAGTCCATACAGTATCATGTTTAATAACCCGTTGTCATTTACTGATCCTAGTGGATTATACCCCATCTATATCATAACTAGGAGTTATGCCCCTTTTAAATGGTTTGGACCAGGGAATGAGTGGCATGGTGATAATAGAGGTCATACTTTGGATCGTGGAGCTTCTTACAGAGGGTTGGCTTCAATTACCCATGATACAGAAACTTTAACGACAGAAGCTTTTGGTGGTCGTTCAAGGTCTTATACAAAAGACTTCTCGAAAGATGCAATATCTCCAACTGAAGTTAGTAATAGATCAAGCGGAAATAATATTGATGTTCATTCTTCTGCAGGTAATGAAGCACAAGTTGGAGCGCAGCCTATTGACCAATTTACTAAACTAAAGGTTACGACTTCAGGAGATATTAAACAAGATCATGTGTTAAATATTACTGGAACAATAAGTGGAGATGATTTTCCTAATCAAGAATCATTTATTTATGATAGTGAAGGGAACTCTTTGTGGCTTGGAAATTTTGAAACTTCCGGAGATCAACAATGGGGGCCTGTTTTTGATTTATTCTTTGAAAATGAAGATGATGTAAATATCAATGTGGACATCAGTATTAAAGTCAATAAGGATGGCGTTTTTCAGGGGGTTATGCAAGGAGATAAGATGATCTCAATAGAAGATTGGAATAAACAGTTTAAATCAGATGACAATGCAAGTAGTGATCAATAAAAAGTTTATTCAGATTTTCTTAAGATTAACAGTTCTACTTCTTATACCAGAACTTCTATATAAGGATGCAACATTATATTTGATAGGAGGATTTATAGGGTGGACTTTAACCGAAATGCTTGAGACTGTAGGTATTGTTGCTAAAGACTATTTGATTTTCTCAGCATGGATAGTGTTGCTAAGTCTTATTATCCTTCTGTTTTTTAAGACAAAAATTAAGGTGGTGAAATATATTTTACTTGTCGTAGCTGCTTTGTCGCTGTACTTATTTGATATACTTTTTGCCAAGATACCTTTGTTCGATATGGATAGTACTAAATTGGCAGTATTCTTGGATAATGTATTTTTAGTTCTACTGGTATTAGTAAAAGCTTTTGTAATATCTATGCTAATCCATTTTGGGTTAGGTAGTAATGAATTAAAAAAAGCCTCCAATTAGGGGGCTTTTTCTTTACCCTTTATAATCTTTATGTAGATTATCTGTAATATCTTTTAGCTTCTTTTTGGCAGCAATTAGATCCAAAAGCTGTATGGCTAAGTGGCGGTCATCAGCAGAAAGTTCGCTGATAATGTTTACTCGCTCAATCAGCTCCTTATCTTTAATATCAATATCTACTCCGGAAGCATTATCCGAACCATATACCACACGGTTTAAGTTGGTTCCCAGTACTTCGGTAGCCTTAATCAAGGTTTTTAAACTGGGAATTACCTTCCCGGTTTCAACCTTCCCGTACTGGCTTTGAGCAACATCCATAGCTTGGGCAACTTCGGCTTGTGTCATGCCTTTTTTAACCCTCGCATTACGCAAGTGCTCACCAATCTCGTTACATATTTTGTCTATATGATCCACGACACAAAGATACTTTTTATAGCCTTTTATACCTATTTAAGATAGTTCAAAATGAATAAATACATCCTTTGAATATATTTTATAAATATTTTCAACTATTTTTGTGCGTTTAAATAGATTTCGGTATTGAATAAAATAACCCATAAAAGAATGACCATATCAGAGATAAAACACACTTTAAGCCTTGAAACTGTACTTCGGCATTATAATTTAACGCCTGATAAGAATAATCGGCTTACTTGTCCCTGGCATCCGGATAAAACGCCTTCGCTGCAACTGTACCCAAAAACCAACTCATGGACATGTTTTAGCTCCAACTGCAATGCAGGTAGTGGAGATCAAATCGACTTCATCATGAAGTATGAAAACATCAGCAAATACGAGGCAATACAAAAAGCTACTTCACTTATTGGTCATACCACTCCTGAAACTATACCAACTACTACACCTAAAGAGGAAAAACCCAAAGAAGAGCTTCCAGAGGCTACTTTAAGCAGAACAGAAACCTTGCAACTGGCACTGGATTATTTTACCGCAGGGATAAAAAGCAATAGCACTACCGCTAAAAACTACATCCAAAGTCGAGGACTGGAAAAACTTTCCGCTATGGGTAATTACCCCATGGGTTACAATAGCGGTCAGTTACACCACAGAGAAAACAGCAAGTACATCCCTGATTATGTGCATGTGGGCTTATTGCAAAACAATCCTTCAGGAGGTTATCGGGTGTTTGCCAAACATTGCTTGATGTTCCCTTTAAAAAACAAGGACGGACAAGTGGTGAGTTTTTATGGCAGATCCATTGCTGCCACAGGAAAAAACAAACATTATTACTTAAAAAACAGTCAAGGTTTATATCCTGCTTATCCACCTGCCGGAACCCAAAAGCTACTTATTACCGAGAGCATTATTGATACAGCAACCTTGCTACAAATCAACAGCATCACAAGCAACTTCACTTTATTGGCTGCTTACGGAACCAACCGTTTAACCCAAGAACACTTAGAGGCAATTAGCAGACTTACTTACCTCGGTGAAATCGTATTCTTCTTTGATGGTGACGATGCGGGAAGAAGAGCTGCCACTAAATATGCCGAGCAAATCCACTTTTTGCTACCCAAAGTAAGCATCAGCCATATTGAAACACCGGATGGAGAAGATCCCAACAGCTTGTATGTCACCTATGAAGAAGGCTACATACTGGAGTTGCTCAACAATAGAAAACAACTTTACAGTACAGAAGGCAAAGCGGTTAAAGAAGAAAAAAGCGAAGCAGCTCCAAAGCTGAACAGTAAAAACCACGAAGCCTTGGTGTATGAAACTACCGAACTGCATTTTACAGTACTTGGTGGCATTAAAATCAGTGGACTGGAACGCATGAAAGTCACCCTAAAAATAGCGGTAAAAAACAGCCATTATGCACCCATCAGACAACACTTGGACTTGTACAACAATGAACAACTTACTCGACTGGTTCGCACCATCAACGAGCAGCTTGATGTAAAAACCGAAGTGATTAGAGAAGGCTTACTTGCTTTGATTGAAGAACTGGAAGCTTACCGCATCGAACGCCTCTCCCAAACGCAATCCATGCAAGAAGAAAGTCCGGCTCTTACTCCCACAGAACTCACCAAAGCAGAGGAATATTTAAAAGCTGAAAACCTCATGCAACGCTTAATGGATGACCTTGGAAAAACAGGTATTGTAGGTGAAATCCATAACCGCCTGATCATGTACTTGGTGTACCTAAGTCGCATTACCCAAGAGCCTTTGCACATCATTAGTTTTGGAGCCAGTGGAACCGGTAAAACACATTTACAGGAAAGCATTGGAAACCTGCTTCCGGAAGAAGATAAACTGGAAATCACTTCCCTTAGTGGCAATGCTTTGTACTACTTTAAAAATGATGAAATCCGCCACAAAGTGCTGCTCATTGAAGATATGGACGGAGCACAGGATGTGTTGTACCCCTTGCGAGAACTACAAACCAAGCAAAAACTTACCAAAACGGTGAGTATTAAAGACAGTCAGGGCAACATCAAAACCATTAAAGTAACGGTTCACGGACCGGTATGTATTGCAGGTTGCACCACTAAAAGTCGTATTTACGAAGACAATGCCAACCGTAGTTTACTTATCCATTTAGATGGAAGTTCAGAACAAGACGACCGCATCATGGCATACCAACGTTCCGAAGCAGCAGGGCAAATCAATAAAGACCAAGAAGAAAGCTATACAAGGCTACTTCGCAATATCCAACGCATGGTTCGTCCCATCAAGGTAATTAATCCCTATGCACCGCAATTACAGATACCGGGCAAGGTATTTAAAAAGCGAAGAAGCAACTGGATTTACTTGCGGTTCATTGAAATCATTACCCTTATTCACCAGTATCAGCGAGAAGAGAAAGCCGATACCGATACCGGAGAAGTGTATATCGAGAGTACTTTAGAAGACATTGCTTGGGCAAACAAACTTTTAAAAGACATCCTGCTTCGCAAAGCCGATGAGTTGAGTGAACCTTCCCGAAACTTCTTTGAACGCCTAAAAAAATGGTTAAAAGAAAGTAAGAAAAGTGAATTTAGAACACAGGAACTACGAACAGAAATGGGCGTTACCGCTTCCAGTTTAAAACGTTACCTACCTGAATTAACTTCCTGTGGCTTGGTGCAAATTATTGGGGGCAACAAAACAAGAGGCTACACTTATGAAGTGAGCAGCTATGAGGAATACAAAAAGCTAAAACACTCCATAGATCATGTGTTAGACAGTCTTTTGGAGCAGTTACAACGAAAAGAACATAGTTAGTGGTTCGCTGTGGTTCATTTAGAGTAGCGAACCACTCAAACCCTTTATTATCAATACAAAACCTTTAGTGGTTCAATAAATAAGAAGATAGACAACAAAACATGAAGCAGTCCAACATACAACACAAAGCCTACATCCGCTTAGAGCACAGCTTTAAAGAATGGCTTGCTGTTTTAGGCTATGCTCCAACCAGTGTGTATGGGATGCCCAATTACATCCGTGAATTTTTAGCTTGGTTGGAAGAGCAAGGCATAACGCAAATAGAAGAAGTCAGTCCGGAACACGTCAACGATTACTTTGATACCCTCCGTCACCGGGTAAACCTTCGCAGAGAAGGAGGCTTGAGCAACAACTACATCAGCAAGCATCTACAAGCGGTAAAACGGTTCAGTACCTACCTTCGACAAACCGATCAGGGAGGCTTTTTGGTAGAAGTGAAAACCCCAAAACAAGAACGCCACATCAAAGACATCCTCACCTTAGATGAAGTGAAATTACTCTATGATGCTACATCGGATGACTTGTTAGGACTAAGAGATAGAGCCTTTTTGAGCCTGTATTACGGCTGCGGACTAAGAAGAAATGAAGGCATCCAAATGGATATAGACGACATTCTTTTTGACCGTAAAATGATATACATCCGTAATGGAAAAAACTATACCGAACGCTATGTTCCGGTGAAAGGTCAAGTACTTCGCTACTTAGCCGATTACGTGAATAGCGGACGAAATGGCTTGTTAAAAAGCAAGCACTCCACCGAGGCATTACTGCTTAGCATGCGTGGTGAACGAGTGGGTGGACAAAGCCTATTACTCCGGTTGAAACAATTGAAAGAAAAAACAGGCAATGAAAAGCTGATCCACAAAGACATCGGCTTGCATACCCTTCGCCACAGCATTGCTACCCACTTACTTATGGGAGGCATGAAACTGGAACGCATCGGTCAGTTTTTAGGGCATAAAAGCATTGAATCTACGCAGATATATGCTCACATAGCAGCTGAACTAGAAACTTAGCGTAGATCGTGAACACCTTTGAAAAATAAAAATAAAGTGAACAATCCACGCAAATCTATGCCCATATCGCACAAGAATTACAAAACGAAGAATAATGGATAAAGAAGCCATCAATACCGCATTTTTAGACTATTTAAGTGAACATAGCGAAAGTTTACGCACCAACTATTTAAGTAGAATACAACCTTTTTTAGATTGGTTAGCTCCTTTTGAGTTAAGTACCCAATCTTTAAACCTGAATCACTTCCAAGGCTACATCTTCCACATGCAGGAACAAGGCAGCGACCGATTATCACTCAACAATACCTTGTCGGCTTTACGGAATCTTTTGTACATGTTCATTAAAAACGGTGAAGCCAACGAGCAACTTGCCATGGAATTTTACATTAAAGGCATCTTTAAAAAGCCTTTTCCACCGCTGTTTAGCTGGCAGGAAATGGAAAGCATGTACGAGCAGTTTTCTACTCCCGGATTAAGTGGTCAACGCAACAAAGCCATACTGGGCTTATTGTTTTATCAGGCACTTACCGTGGACGAAATCATTAACCTGGAGATTAATCATCTTGATTTAAACAACAAACAAGTACACATACCTCAAACCCACCGAGGAAGAGCAAGAAGTTTAAATTTAGAACAACATCAAACCCCTATTTTAGAAGAGTACCTGCATAAAACCCGTGAGAAGTTATTGCTGCTTACTGATAAAGAAAGCGACAAACTGTTTATCAGCATGAGTGAAAAACAGGAAGGCATCAATATTACCGATAACCTTCGATCAACGCTTCGCAAACGCTATCCGCAAATCAGTTCCTATCCACAGTTAAGAGCCAGTACCTTATTGCACTGGTATCACACCTTTGGATTAGAAACCATGCGAGAAATGGCAGGACATTACTACATCACCGCAATCACCAATACCTAGAGCTTATGGATTTTAGAAAGTACTTGGAGAAACAGCAGTTCAGCCATCAAACCATTAAAGGGTATTTGAAGGTAAACGAATTACTTCTAGCTTGGCTGAAAGAAGAAGGCATTAAACCTGAAAACACACGCTATGCCGACATGTTAGCCTACATCCGTTTTGCAGGCAATAAAGGGCACTCCAAACGATACATTAACGAACAGCTTACCGTTGCAAGGCACTATTTTAACTACTTAATCAAAACCGGTAAAATCAAAGACAATGTAGCCACCAACATACATGTACAAGGCGTATCAAGACGCTTGCCACACGATTTACTGGATGAAGAAACCTTGCAGCACATCTTTGATAATTACCCCGAAAAAGGCATTACAGGCAAACGTAATAAAGTGATATTGGGTATGGTGGTGTATCAAGGTTTAAACACCGAAGAACTAGGGAAACTGGAACCTGAACATGTACAGCTTAGAGACGGTAAACTCTATGTTCCGGGAGGCAGAAGAAGTAACAGTCGATTGTTACCACTGGCAGCTCATCAGGTATTACAAATACAGGAATACATCCAAAAAACACGTCCTTTAATCTTGGACGTAAGCGAAAAGGAGAGCGACAAACTCTTTGTCTCCAATGGTGGAAGCGAACGCATCAATAATGCAATTACTAAAATGCTGAAAACCATCCAAAGTTATGCTCCACAGGTAAAATCCATGAAACAGCTCCGCATGAGTGTCATTACTTTTTGGCTAGAGAAATTTAACCTGAGAGAAGTGCAGTACATGGCAGGACATCGGTATGTAAGTAGCACCGAAAGATACCTTTTAACCAACTTGGATGACCTTCAAAATGACCTGAACGAATACCATCCCTTGTAAACACATAAAACACCCCTGTTACGAGGCTTCCTACTATCCGGAAGCCTTTTTTATGCTCTAAACTTTTTCTTTTCAACTGGAATAACAACTGGTCGGAATAGCAGAAAACAGCCTCTAAATAGCAATAAATCCGGTTAAAATCGCTAGTTTTGTGCCTATTACATGGGTGCATTAAAACTCACATATCCTACGCACGAGGACTACTTTAAAAACCATGAAGAAACATCATTTTTAAAGGTAGTACACAATCGTGAAGTTTCTTCTTCGGAGAGCAAGAATTACTATGCCCCCAGTATGAACCGCCCCGGTAGTTTCATTCCGAGTAAATGATAATTCAGTTGAAAAGAAAAATCAACTAACCCCCAAATAATTCTTCACTGCATCCTTCAATTCAATATTACCCGTTGGTGAATCGAGGTCGGAATAATGGAAAATTACAAACGGTTGGGCTTGTCCGTCTTTTTGGTAACGGACACCAATCATTTTTTGACCGTTATTTTCCTGAATGGATAGCTTTAATATTTCAATCATAGCAGTTTGTTTAATAGACTTCCGGTACACCTCCCGATAAAAGGGCTTTTACAGTTCCTAAAATTGCATTGGGTTTTGATTCTAATGCTTTGGCAAAAGTGCCCGGCCATGACGATGATGAAGCATAGCCTCTTCCATGAACATCACCGGTATAAATGTTGTCGCCAATATTTACAGGAAAAACAGTCATTTTAATATCCGCAATGCCTGATGTTTGAATGGTTACCAATTGACCTATTCCACCGCCTGTTTTCACTACACCAATAACATCTTCGCTGTAATACAAATTGGTAGTCGTTACCGATAAAGGATTGTTTTTCTCAATGATTACCACATCACCGGGTTCTAAAATCTGAGCCGAACGGTTGGTTAATTGAATTTCACTACCTCCAGTTCCACCACCCGGATCCGTACCACCAGTTTGCTCAACGATGGTTTGACTAGCCTTTACAAAGCGTTGTTTATTGATATACCTCATGCGTTCTGTGGAGATTGATAGTATTGCACTCTTAAAACATGGTTTTTCCCTGCTTCAATTCCAATTACTCTAAAGCTTTCCAAATTCCATCGACCAGTGATTTCATAAAGGTCATTATCACCTAAAGCAATACCCGAATTTGCACTTGGATCGCTACCGTTTTCTTTGAAACGAATTACTCTTGATTTATCCGATACGCTTGCATCTGCTTCAATAGATATGGTGGCTGAAATAGCGTTTTCAGGAATGGTCAATTGAGCTACTTCCGTATCGGTAACTGACAAGTCTTCATATCCTTGCTCAGTTTCAGGAATAGTAAACCTTCCGTTTTCACCACTTTGAATAAGTATCAGCTCTTCCAAGTAGTCTAACATGGAAGAGGCGTTGCCATTTCGATAGGCGTTTTTATGTACTCTTGTTGCTTCGCTCATTATGCTAGGTTTGCTAAGTTTTGTTGTTCAGTCCAAAGCTGTGCGATGGATTTACCACCACGGTCGTAAAAATGTGGACGGTCTTTAAAAGAAGTCCATCGCCCTCCCCAGGACAAGCCAACACTTTCACCAATTGCTCCAATGGTATTCCATACCGATTCCGGTACTTTGTAATTGGCACGTCCATCAACAATTGGAACAATATCTACCGCTACTCCTACATTGTGGTCCGACTGTCCGCACTTGGCATTGGTCACAATTGCTCCGGGAGCTGTTCGTCCTTGTGCATAGAGTTTGTTTTGCTCTTCACAATCACGGTAGGCACTGGTGACTTTGAGTTGAATACCTGCCTTTTGAGCTTTGATAAGAAACTTCTCGACCTTCTTTCTTACTTCAGGTCGAAGCTGACGGAGCTTTAACTTGGTTTGAATATCCAGTTTCTTGTATAGCCAACGACTTGCAATAGCAATGCCGATGACACCTACAAGGATACCAACACCCATAAAGACTACCTTTTTATCTACCTGAACAGCCATTTGTTATGCTTGTTTTTGACAACTACAACCACCGCTTTCACCGCTTTGGCATTTGCAGCTCTTTTTCATTCTCAATAGGTTGATTGAAATGTTTGCAATGGACAAGACCATAAATGTTGCAAACAAGATGTTCATTGTTTTATTCTCCTTCATGACTTACTGTTTTATGCGTTTTAGCTCGTTAATTAATTCCTTGTTTTGTTTCTCCATGTGAACCACTTTTTCCTCCAAATCTTGGATTCGTTTGCGTTGGTTCTCAATTACTTTCTGTAATGCTTCTGTATGCTCCTCCGATTCTTTAATTCTCTTTTCTAACATTTGCGACCACTGTATCCAATTTGCAACAATTTGATTCTCCGCCTGTGCATGTAGGTTGATAGCTTCTGCCAACTTTACTTTTTTATCAGTACGTAGGCGAACAAGGATTTCAAGCAGCTTCCAAAATCCGGTAGCTCCTAAAATCAGCGTTATTATTTTCCATAGTTCCATAGTCATCTTTTAAGCAGGTGAAGTAGCATCATATTCGATCGGGTATTTGGCGATATAAGGATGAATATTGAAAAGCAATTCATCATTCGGATCTACAAAAGTCCCAAATATGGAAACCCGACCGTTGTTGTCAATATTGTAGAAAAATGTTTCACCTTGATTGCTAGTTAAAGTTCCGGACAAAGCTCCAGTTGGACTGTTATTCGGTTTTGGAAAATTCATTACCCATGCAGCAACGGAACCGGTTCCACTTGTACGCTTCAATCGAATATCCTTGATGAGTATCATGTTTCCATTCATTACTGAATAGCGATTTCTGCCCGGTGTGTGATACATGGTCGTTCCAATCTGTTCAGCCGTGATGGTGAGTAGTGATTCTCGATTCAGGTAATTATCCAATCGAGTTTTCAAACGTAATGGCGTAATAGCTCTTTGATTATCGGCTCCTAAATCGGTTTCTGCCTGAGTAGCAATTTCGATTAATCCAATAAGTGTTTCAGTCGCTAACCTTGAATCCAAAAGTGTTTTAAGCTTCAATGGTGTAATGGCACTCAAATCATCTGTTCCACCATTCACCAAGGCTTGGGAAGCTACTTTGATTATCCCTGCTATAGTTTCGGTTGCTTGCGAAACATTACTTTGAATCGCATTCCATGAAGCTCCAACGCTTGCCTGATCACCTCCGGCATTATCAACCAAACAAACAATGACATCCATTTCCTGAACATCTTCTCCGGTTGCTCCACCAATTTTACCTCCTGTACTAACTGTATAAGCATCTCCGGCTAAGGCTGCCGGATAATTTGGATTTGTTGAGCAGTCAATAGTTCCTTTATTTTCCCAAAGTCCTGTTACCTTATCTGCTACATAGCTTGCAAGCTTTTGAGGGGTAACAAAAGTTGAATTACTTGTTCCGGCATTGACTTCTTCAATGGTTGCAACTCTTGCTTTTCCTTCTACGGTTTCTGATGCCGTTTCTATACTCGACTTTAAACCTGCCACCACTTGAAAGCAAGTGCCATCAAAAAGCAATAGATAGTGGTTGATAGTTCCTAAATCATCGGATGCTAAATCTACCAATGAACCATTAACAGCTTTCATTATTGGAACCGCTCCCTTACCATTGATATTGATTGTAGAAACGCCTGAATTACCATGATTGAATTTCACCTGAATACTCAATCCTTGTCGGTAAGCGTTTTTCAATGCAGGATCTAATTCTAAAACATAGTCATCTGTTCCACCGGTTGTAACACCAAAACCACCGAGGCTATTTTCCACCGGAAAATCACCTACATAGTTTAAATCGTTTAGGTTTACATCACTGCTATATCCACCAATTGCACTCATAATTCTTTAATTAAGTATGGCTAAGATTCCTATAATTCCAATGCTTACTCCAAGTCCGGTTCCTAGGAATATCTTATCTCGTTTATGTCGTTTCACTTCTGTTTTTAGATAATCCAATTGCAGGTTCACTTCGTTGTTCACCTCTTGATTATTGGCAATGATGCTTTGATAGTTTGTTGCTTTATGTTGGAGCAACTTAATAGTTGAATCCTGCTGCTGAATCAAAGAATCTTGCAAAGCCAGTTGGGTAGATTGCTCAACTGCAATGCTGTCCTGATACTTTTTCCCTTCCAGTTCAATCGCAATTACTTTTGCCTGACTTACTGTAAAGCAGAAAAGCGTATCATTCTGAATGGTGTAAACTGTCGGTTTTAAATTCTGCGAAAAACCGATACAGCTCATCATTATCATAATTACCAATAGCCCTAATCTTTTCACTTTTCCTGTATTTGAGTTGTTCTAAATCCTTGTTTCGTTTTTTCAATTCTTCTTTAATGCCTTCTTGTTTTTCCAGTTGTTCAGCAATTTGCTCTTGCAAACCCTGATTGATAGCTAAGAGGCTGTCGTTTTGCTGTTCCAGTTCCTTGATGGTTTGCTCGTAATTGGGGTTTGGATTAACCGACCTGTCCTGTGAGTTCCAATACCATACAAAACCTATAATGGTCATCAGCCAAAGCAACAAGACGGCATAGCTAAGTCGCATTTTCATTTTCCTTTAGTGTTTTGTAATCCGTTCTTTTACCAGTGATATAGCGGACTAAACCATCCAAAATGAGTTTGTGAAAAACAAAGGCAAACACGAAGGACTGAAACAGTACTTCGATATGTTTGACTTCATACCCCCGAATGAAATACAGAATCACAGCATAGACTAAACCCACCAATGCCGTCCGGTATCTTCGCTTGGAAGAAATATTGGTTTTCTGCTTAATCTGATTAGTAAACTTTTGTGAGTTGATACCATATCCGATAATGATGAAAGTGAGAATGTAAGCCCAATCAAGGCTCTTTACATATCCCATAATTTGTGTCGTTATTTCTGTAATAATTCCTGTATCCATAATTCTTGCATTTATGATTGGAGCATATCTGTTATCTGTTTGAGGGCTGCATGCTTTTCTATACCCGATTCGTTTAGCTGCAAAGCCAATTTTTTGAGCTTTTTCTCTTTCCTCTCGGAAGGTTTGGCTAAATGCCATCGAGTTAAATTCCATAGCAAAACGTGCTGTTCGTAATCCAATACTTTGAACTCTTTTTCAAGAAGTTCTTTGTTTGCCATATCCACCTTTAAATCCTTTTCCCAACGACTTAATAAGCGTTTAGAAATGACCGTTTTCCCCAAAGGAGAATACGCCCAAGCCACATAACCGGCTCCGGCAAAAACGGATATAGCGAATAATGCAACGACCTTCTTGTTCATTACTGAGCTTCCATATTTTTTACAATTCCTCGAATACCAAAAACTATGAGCGTAATCACCAAACCTGAACCCACGAGGTACAAGCTTGTCTTTCTCAATGTCTCATCGGTCATTGTGATTTTGATGTCGGTTTTTAAGCCATCATCGCTAAACACATTGTCCAAATAGTTTTTTATGCCTGTTCTTTCTTCTGTTTCCATAGTATTAGCTTATGGTTTTGAATTTCTCCTGAGACACGGTTTTTGTGCCAAATACCTTCTGAACTGCTGCTTCTGTTTTCGGACCAAACTTGCCATCGGTATCTACTCCCGATCCTTTTGAGTTTAGGTAGCTTTGAAGTTTCTTTACATTGGATCCACAGGTTCCGAATTTCAATGGGAAACTGCTATCGGAATACATGCAACTAAATGAGCGAACCCCTGAAGAACTGCTCGATGTAGTTGTGCCTTTAATGCTTGCAGCAAATTGCTGTTTCTCTTTTCGTTTTTTCAGGAAATACCATACACCAAAACCGGCTGCTGTAATTGCGAGTCCAGCTCCGATCCAAAGCATTTTATTATCTAATTTGAATGTCTCTTTCTTCATGTCTTTAGGGTTTAATATTGAACTACAACTGCATCTTCACGCACATAGCCTTCGGTTTTGCCTCCCACAGGTTTGGTCAGTTTTATTTTGTACCAGTAATAGCCATCTTCACCTTTGAGGCGTTCTAAAATGGTTCCTACCGGATTGCTTTCTGCTTGTGTTAAAAGGTTGTGTGAGAAATCCATGGAAGTCCAATTCTCATTATCCACCTTGGCAGAGCTTCTTACATTGACATAACCTTCCGAACCGTAATGCACTTTTTTACCAATGAGCTTTTGCTCTTCTCGTTCCTTTTGTTTGCCTCTTGTAGTGCGGTTCTTTCGGTTCTTGATAAACTTGTGAACTCCAAAACCTGCAAGTGCTACAACTACTGTGGCTACACCACCTATGATTAAATATTTCTTTGTCTTTGCATCCATAATTCTAAAGGTTAATAGCTTTCTAAAATGTCTTTTACTCGTGCCACTTCATCGGCATCATCCAAGTAATAAGTGATGTACTCCGCTAAACTGCCGTATTTCATGGCACTGAACATTCGAGAAATCAGAGAAAGATTATCGGCACTTCCGGCTTCTTCTAAAGCTGAATAAATGGCTCCTTCATCATCATTATACCAGGAACCGGCATCATAAATTTGGGTAGCCAGTTGTTTTGCTCTATCGTGGGATAGCGTAATTTTTTCCGGACGAGCATAATTCGGATCAAAGCCTTTATAGCTCATAATGTCCCGAATCTTCTTACTGCTTTTACAGTCGGCAATTCCTGTTTTGCAAAGAATCGGACGTATCACTCCAAAGTAGGTAATACCAATACCCACGAGGATAATTCCCCCTATGATATAAGGGGTAGCCTTGTTTTGTGATAAGCCTTCAACGGCTTTCGCTCCTGCAACTGCTCCTACCATAATAACTGATTTATATGCCTATAATTTCTTCCGTGGTTTCCTTCACTTCACTTTTGGTTAATCCATTATCTTCCAAAAAGGACTTCAAGCGGTTCTTGATTTTCTCTTCTTTTTTAAGAGCTGTTTGCTTGTCGTACTTAATGTAGATTTGTCTGCCTAACCAAAAGCCTATTGCCAATGTGATTACCGTTCTCATTAGTCTTCTTCTTTGTAAATGTTTGTCTCTGAAATCCCAATGCTTTCAAGCCATTCAGGAACATCAAAACTTGGACAAGCCTTGTTTGCTCCGGGAGCTTGATTATGACCTAAAACCTGAATGTGCGGATGGCGTAATACCATGAACTTTACATAGGTTTCCAAAGTGCCTTTTTGCTCTTTAGTCCTAGTGTCTTTTGGTTTTTCACCGCTTTCATCAACACCACCTACATACACCACATGCCTTGAATTGCCATTGATGCCACGAACTCCGTTAGATATTTCCCATGGATCTACTTGATCGTCTTGGTTGAATGGTATGATGTTTACAAGCTCTCCATCGAGGTACACGATGTCGGAATATCCCGGACGATTCCAACCTCTTCCTCCCAAATGTTTGGGATTGGTGTGCATGCGAATAATATCGTCCTTAGTAAGGGCTGCACCTTCAGGACTTGCGGTACAGTGAATGACCAGATAGTTTAATTTTCCCATTGTTTTAAATTTTAATTGTTGGTATTAAATATTTGAATTGAAGCTGTTTGTAATAGACCAAAATGGTAATGGTCTGTCCGGGAGCTATCTTAAACTCCCATGTAGATTTTCCATCAATTACATCACCACGAACGGCTGTTACTTCCGCTACATCGAGGTAGTTTTGTGGACTTTTGTAATTGTTGAATGAAATCGGGGTAACGTGTTGTTTCCCTGTTGGACTTTGGTGAATCAGTTTTAAGCCACTTGCTCGGTTTTCATCTGAAAACACAAATTTGGCATGCTTCACCAGTGCAGGTTTGAACTGAAACTCCGCTCGTTTTTCAGGGTAACTTTCATTTATGGTAATGTCGCTGCTACTATCGGAATAACCGATAAAAGAAAGGTTGCCACCACTTGTATTAGTTGTAAATACCTCACCACTCGGTAATGCAGCTATACCAATGTTAGGTGCATTGTTTAGTGACAAAGTCTCTGAAAGTGTTCCGGTAGTAGAATAGATATAGGTTAAGCCAGTTTGACTGCTCAAAACGTATAAAAATCCATTGACCGGATTATAGATGATTCCACTTGGTTGAAATCCTAATGGATAAGTGTTTTCAATATTTTGGGTTTGTGGGTTGAGCTCCAGTAACTCATTACTGTTCTTGGCTATCAAAAACAAGCTAGTAGTCGTTTCTGTAAACTCCGTTGGATAATCTCCTGTGGCATTAATTTCACTTAGCAGATTGTCGGTTTTATCAAATACGCTAACCGAATCTGAACTTGAATTGCTTACCCAAACCGTTCCTTGCTGATTCCACACCGAAACTGTTCTTGGATCCTCTCCAGTATTTAAAGTTGCCACTACATTGTAGGTAGAGCTGTCAATTCTGGATAGTGTGTTATCCAATAAATTGCTTACATAAAAACAGCCATTTTCAGGATTGTAGGCAATGGAAGTTGGTCGATTGCCTACCGGAATGGTTTGAACAATATTGTGCGTAGCATCCAGTATTCTAATTGTATTCTCAACCGAACATACTACCCACGCTTCACCATTGGATGGGTTAAAAGCAACATCCACCGGAGAAACAAATCCGGGATAAACACTACCTAAAGCAACTGTTTTTACAATTGCTCCCGACTTATCCATGATAGTAATACTATCGCTCAACTGATTGGCTACATACACTAATCCATTGAAAGAATTAAAGCCTACATATTGAGGGTGTACACCAGTCTGTACTTCTTGGTTTACTTTGTGATCCTGAACATCTCCGGGTAATGGTTTACTAATTGAAGTACCCATGTTAGCTCCCCATAAATTGATGGTTCTAACCGAAGTACCATTATTGGTAAGGGTAATTTGTGTTTTGGATATTTCAGGTAAATGAGCTGCCTTTTCCTTGTAGTTCTTCTGAACTTCCAATGCCTTTTGAGCAAAGGCTTTTAATTTCTTTTTCTTGCGTTTGGCTTCATCAAAGTCATTAGAAACATCCATCACACCTGACACCGTTCCCCATGTTTTTAAGTCCTTTTTATAGGCTTTAGCATAGTTGGGATTTTGAGCCATTAATGCCTGATGAATACGAGCATTGGAAATACCAATAAAGTTGCTTTCGGTATCATCACCGTGCAACTTAGTTTCTTTGTCCGAGGTACTTGTTGGCTTTTCCTCTTTGTCGTTTTTGAAAAGGAAATAGCCTGTGCCAACCACCGCCAAAGCTCCCAATAACCCTATTTTCTGTTTGCTGTTCATACGGCTTTGACTTTGTGGTTTAACATGATTTCTTGGGTATTGCGATACCTGTCAATGAAATTGATAATGTCCTGAGCTCTTGTTACATGCTGACTTCCCACAGTTTCAGGGTGCATGGCAAAGACTTTTGTAGCAGCGTAGACCGCTTCAATTTTTGGGTATTGTAAATCCAAATAGAGCTTTAATGCAGCTAAATCTGCGGGACGCTCTTCTCGTGTTGGTATCTGAAAGTGTTGTCGTTCATGCAATAAGACAAACATCCTTACCGGAATGGTAAAGTGCTTAAATGCCTGATTGGAAACTTGTATTCTACCGGTCTGACGGTTGGTTCTTGCAGGGGTAACCATCATGTTGCCAAACTGATCTTTAATAACCGGTAATAACTGAATCAAAAACTCATGATCGGGCGAATCAAAAAATCCGGGCTTGTATGTACCACTATATTTCGAAAAGTTTTGAGCAAAGTCAATGAAACGATGCATGGCAGGTTGAGCCCATACCTCAGAGGCATCCATTTTTTCCAATTCAAACTTTTCTATTACATAGCCATTCTCTTCACCGGTTTCACTATTGTAAATTTCAACCAATAAGGTTTCAGGAGACAAAGGCATGGCAATCGAAATTTCCTTGTAATTCATGCCGTCTCTCATTGCCGAAGGCTTGAAAGGAACCTTTCTTCTGAAATAATAGGAATTAGCTCTGTGGGCATCATAACCTTTAAGGGCAACAATGACCGGTCGAAGGGCTTTAATTCCTAACTTCAAAACAAAACGATTGTTATGTGTTGGTACTGGTACTAACATTAAGCGGACTGGATTTGTACTTTCTTATTCTTTTGCATGACTGAAAAGCCGTATGCAGCAATCACTAGCACGGCAATTCCTCCGATAATCATTACTTCTTTTGAAATGCCTTTTTTCTCCGGTTGTGGAGCAGGTTGCCCACCCATGGAAACATCATAATCCGTTGGGGTGTCGTCTTTAAAAAAGCCTACAATATTTCCTATGGTACTGGTAATACCTTCAACGCCTCCGGCATTTTGAAAACCTTCTTTTTGTTTTCCCCACCATTGTTGGCGTTGCTCTTTTCGAGCTGCTTTTTCTTCGGCAGTACGTTTGGGTTTTGCCTGTTTGTTGGGATCTTTCTTAAACAGGTTTTTCAAGAAGTAATCGTAATTATCTTCTCCACCGTGTATGATATATTCTGTTTCTCCTGCAATCATTGTTTCGCTATTTTGATGTTGTTGCTATTTGCTTCTCACTTTCCTAAAATTGCCAAAGACTCTCAATAATTATCTCAGGCATTGCCTGTTATAGGATTCTTAATATTCTAAGCGCAGAACCTTGTGGCTCATAGTTTACCGCCTGATAACCTTTTCCGACAAAGGGGTAGCTTTTGGCTTCTCCCGGTGGCAAAGGCACATTGTTCACAAGAGCTGTGCTTGTTCCCACGTTCTTGATGGAAGCGAAGAGAAAACCTTGGGGTAAGTTTCCGTTGGTTGTTGCTTCTTCTTCCGTTATTTGAGCGAGTATGTCCATGCTTGTTCATTATTTTCTTATCATTCCAATTACTACCAATGCAGCCACACCTACACCCACAAAAACCAAGGTCTTCTTGCTCATGCCAAATGGCAACATAGAAGCTTGTTGTGGTTGATTTTCTGTGCTTTCGGTTGTTAAACTGGTAGTGGTTTCCGAAGCCGTTGTTTCGGATTGTTCCATCGGTTTAGTGCTTGGTTCTTCTGATTTAGAAGAGGTATCCACTAGGGCTTTTTTTACCTGTGATTCACTAATTATGGGTTTCTTCTTTGGAGGTAAATCGGGAGCAATTTGCTTTACTACCGGTTTGGAAGTTCGCACCGGAGCAGGACGACTAAACCTTGGCTTTCTGCCTTTGGCAATTCGTTTTTCATCCCTTTTTTCTCTTCGAGCAATGACTTTAGGATTTTGGCTTCGCTTTTCCTTCCTTTTTTTGATCCACTTACCAATGAATTCATCGTACTCAAATTCATTTCCTAAGCCATCAACAAAGTTGTCTTCCTCTTCTAAAAGACCCCCATAAAACTGTAATTCATATATCGGGTTTGCAGCTATCATAACTTAATTTTTAAGCAGTTTGTACTGGAGCAGCAGCTCCTTTTTTCTTCATGGATTGATACACTAAACCTCCAACTACAAGCAAACCGATGACAATCATTACTGGACTTCCCATGCCTGCTTTTTGCACTTGTGGAGCTGGAGCTTGTGCCGTTGATGTTGGTTGTGGTGCTTGTTGCATCATCATTTGTGGAGCCATCTGCGGTGTTGGTGCGGATGTTGGTGAAGCCAATTGCTTGGTTAAGCTTGTTTCTGCTCTCATAGATTCTGTTTCAGCTCTTTGTTGATCATTCTTTAGCTTTCGCTTTTCCATTCGTACCTTATGCCTTTCGGCTTTTCGTTGCTTACATTTTCTGCCAAAGCATAAAAAGTTGTCCCACTCGTTTGTTGGCTGACCACTTATTCCGTAGTTATAATTGCTTATTTCCATGATCTATCGTTTATGAAGGATTTGTATTGATTAAATTTTTTCTTTGCCGGAAATAGAAGAAGCTGATAATGCCCAGTATGCCCAACACTCCAATTATGATGTAGAGACTTTTCTTGCCTGCCAACTTGCGTTCTTCGGCAGCAGCTTGTTGTTCCTGGGCTTTCATGGCAAGCATGTTATTCAGCATTTCTCTGCGAGCTTCTTCCTTTGCCATTTTCTGCTTGTTCTTGCCACCAACGATACTTCCCACAGCTCCGGATATTCCGGCAATTGCTCCAGCTATGGCTTGTACATAATGGTATTCATCTTCATCAGGATTATAGGCGGTTTCCGATTCTACCATATTACTGAGTAGCTCAGTAAGTTCTCTGTTGAATGCTTTGCTTTGAAGGGCTAAACCTTCAACCAATCCATTGGCTAGAGATATTTTATCGCTTGTTGGAACCTGAATGCCGTACCTGTCCAAAAGCATTTTATAAGGCTTTGGATTTTTAGCAACCGCTACACCAATTAAGGATAGAGCAGCCTTAGATTGCTGATTGAGTGCCTGTGTATTTTCCTCTTTGACTATTCTAATCATCTTAGTTGCTTTTTATGGAGGATCCGATGAGTACACCGGCAACCAGTGTTAAGCCCAAAATCACCAATCCGTCTTTTGAAACAGAAAAGCGGTCTTTGTCTTTGGTCTCTTCTTTTGTTGGGGTTTCAGCCTTTAATTTTCGTTGTCTCAATTCATTCCAAACCAGTTGAACTTCTTCCATAAGGGATAAGTCTTCCGGTTTTTTATTGGAGGCTGCTAATACTTCCTGATAATGTTTTTCCAATTGGGAAGTGGTCATATCTACCATTTGATCAATGTAGTCGCCTACATCCAAGTTGGAATCACCACCAAAATTGCTGTTGCCACAAGCCCCACAAAAGTTGGATTCAGGATTAAAAGAGCTACTTCCACATGAACCACAAAAACTGTCTTCCTTTGTTGATTCTAGTGGTTGGTTCAGTTTCAAAATCAAATCTTTTTCCGGATGAATAGTTAACAGATGCGGAACAATGCTTTTGCCTTCAGTTTTCACCAGTTCCTTAGTAGCCTTCACTAAATCATGAATATTCTTTGGGGCGTGATACCCTTGGTCAAACAAAAACTTGCGTGCACCATCCGGATTGCCATACACGATGTAGGCAATGCGATTTTGTGCGTATTTCGACCTTGTTAAACTTTTTTGCATCGTATTTCAATTTGAGTTTTTACAAAAACAGCCAAAGAGCTATCACGCTGACTTTGGCTGCTTTAAATTGTCCCTGTTATGAGCCTTTTACAGCTTGCATAGGTTCTTATCTTCTTCTGCGTAAGAATCCTCTTCCTCCAGGTCGTCTTCTCATTGAAATACCACGTCTGCGTTTAACAGGACTAGGTCTCTTTCTGACAATCTTCTTTACCAGTTTCTTAGGCTTCAACCCAAAGGCTGTCGGCTTTTTACTTCTGATTAAGTCTAATTGTGGAAGACCAGTTGTTCTTGGAGCAGTTGAAAGCTCGGCAACATTTTTACCATCCAGTAGGTTACCCATGTTGGCTCTTGCCTTGATTGTGAAGGTGAATACCACCGTTACACCATCTTTAAGCAATAATCTAATGCTGTCTTGTCCGGTAACATCCACTTCAAAGTTGTTGTCATCAATCAAACCTTGAGTGAAGTTTTGTGGAGAAGTTGCATTTCTTGGTTGGTAAACTCTTACCGAATTGCTTCCTGTCGCTGTCCTTTTGTTGATCTTCAACACATTGTCAAATTGCAACGGATTGGAAACCGACATTTTCATTCCCACAATCTTGAAAGGGTTGGCTTTTGATTCCTCCCTTACTTCTTTGTGTGAACTCTCTTCAACACTTACCGTTACACCGGCAGGTTGTGCTGCTTCTTCGTTTGCTCCAAACAGAATGGCTTCTGCATCGGCTCCGGAAGTGTTTTTTACTACTACGGTTAAGGTACGGTCGTTCGGATCAATGCGTCCGATAGAATTTGTTTTGTAACTATCGTACATGTCGTCATCATCGGCAGGGATGTATTCTACTTCTTCATCGTAGTATTCATCCTCATCGTAATAACTGTCTTCATGACCTTCAAAACCGGTATCGAAGTCATCTTCTTCATACCCATCGTAGTCATCGTATCTGTCTTCGGCATCATCTTCGTATGCCATCAACTCATCGTTATATGGATTCATTTTGAATGCTTTTTTAAGTGTTTGTAACTAAATTCAGGTAGTCCCACCTTGGAACTACTTCTTTGTTTCGCTGCTTTCTGCTAGCTTTTTTGCTTTTGCTTTCTCCATAGCAGGATCAATCACTTTTTTGGTTAGGATTGTACCAATCACAAAAACTCCTAGTGAAACTCCTGCCATAATGCCAATTGATTTCCAATCAGTATTTTTCATTTTGTATCGTTTTAAATTTTTAAATCTTCCGAATTGAACTGTGCGGTTTTTAAACCAATTGAGATGCTAAGGTCAGGGGAAAACAAGGCGAGAAAAAGGGCGAAAGTTGTCCTTTGGTGAGTGTTTATCTATGGACAAACTTTAAGGCAAAAACCGGAGATCGGTCGGTACAAAAAAGGAAGGGATTTAATTTATCCTAGAGATAAATTAAAGGGTATTGGAATTTATTAAGGGGATAAATTCAGCTTCTTAAAAAGTTACTCAAAAATGCCAGTAAATACATTTTACTGGCAAAAATGAGTATTTCTAAAAAATGTCACTATATTTGCACTGTTGGCAATTATGAGTAAATCTATAATTTGCCTAAAAAGTTAAATACTGGCAAAATTGAGCTATGTCTAAAATCATTGACCGTCAAATATCGAAGCATTTCAAAGGCAAAGGGCATTTCGACCGAGATTCCCTCAGTTCCTTTTTAACTGATTTGGATCCGGAAATCACAGAAAGTGTTTTAACTTGGAGAATACATGATTTGGTGAAACGCAAAGTGATTGACCAAGTGAAGTTAGGCGTTTACATTATTTCTGACAAAGTAGCTTACATACCATTTGTATCAGATAAACTGGCTCGATTATCCAAGATTATAGCCAAAGAGTTTGATGAGTTGGATTACTGCCTTTGGAGTACAGAATGGCTTAATGATTTTACCCGACATCAATTGGGAACCTTCTTTTATATACTGGAGGTTGAAAAGGATTTTGTAGAGGAAGTATTCAATGCGTATTCCGAATCCAAACAGTACCGCGTGTACCTCGATCCCAAAGAGGACATCATGGAAAGATATGTGGAAAGTGAAATTTCCATCATTATCAAACCACTTATCAGCCGTTCACCAAAACAGAAAGTCGCAGCAAAGGAGAAATCAAAGGATAAAATCTATGTACCGACCATAGAGAAAATACTAATTGATGTGTATAGCGATGCCGTAACCTTCTATGCCATTCAGGGAAGTGAAATGGATACGCTGTTTGAAAATGCCTTAAAACGCTATCAAATAAACTTCACCAAACTTATTAGCTACGCTAGAAGAAGAAATAAAGAAGAACAAATTAAAAGTTACTTAGAGAACAACTTTGGTGACTTTGTTAAAGATATTTTAGAATGATAAAAGCACATTGTTTTACCAAAGAATGGATCAACGGCTTTAAGCAACAAAAGCATTTTAAGCGGATCAACCCTCCGGTATTGGAGAAAATGATTCAGGCACTTTCTTTATTGCAGCAGCTCAAAGCTCATGGTTTGAATTTCACCTTTAAAGGTGGTACGAGTTTGGTATTGTTGCTTTCTAAATCGAGAAGGTTTTCGGTAGATATTGACATTATTACCACTCAAAGCAGAGAGGAAGTTGAAGCCGTCTTGGAGAAAGTAGTAGCAAACTCACATTTCAATAAATGGGAGCTGCAAGACAGAAGAAGCTACAAGGAAGGTGTACCCAAAGCTCATTACGAATTTGATTATGAATCGAGCCTCAATCAAAGTGCTCATTTTGTGTTGTTGGATATTCTATTTGAACAAACCGATTACCCTAGATTATTATCGGCTCCCATTCAATCGGAATGGATTGAATCCGAAGAAGTTTTAGAAGTAGTTGTACCGTCTATTGAATCCATTCTAGGAGACAAACTCACGGCATTTGCACCCAATACAGTTGGTATTTTGTACGATAAGGATAAAGAGCAAGAAATCATCAAGCAGCTTTTTGATATTGGTTGCCTGTTCGATGAAGCGGATAACGTAGAGGAAATTGCGTTGAGCTTTGAGAAAATTGGAACCAAGGAAATCAACTACCGTGAACTTGAAATTGGCTTAACGGAGATACTGGATGATATTTTCACCACTTCCTTACTCATAGCCAAACGAACCAAGAACACCGGAGAGCCGGACAAAACAAGATTTACCGAACTCACCACCGGAATACGCAGGTTTGAAGGCTTCTTGATCGCTGAAAACTTCAAAATAGAGGATGCCATACTTGCAGCAGGTAAGGCAGCCTACCTCACCAAACAATTAAAGAACAAAGACTATACATCTATAGAAAAGTTTAACGGTCAGGACATCAGTAAACTGGAAATCACCGGAGAGCTGAACTTCCTGAACAAACTCAAAAAGTCGAGAGACAAAGCAGCATTTTTCTATTGGTATAAGGCGTTGAATTAACATGAAAACCGACTTTTCAAAAATATTATCCAAGTCCGATTTTAAGGTAGCCCGTAGCTGCCCGACCAAGCTCTATTACAAGAAAAACGGCTACCCATCTGCCAATGATGGTAACGAATACATGGAATACCTTGCCGAAGGTGGTTATGCCGTTGGTAAATTGGCTACACTTCATTTTCCGGAAGGTATTCGCATACAAAACGAACTCGGACTAAAGAGTGCCATTACTCAAACCAAAGAAGAACTACAAAAAGAAAATGTAGTCCTTTTTGAACCGGCTTTGTTAACGGAAGGAAAAGTCGCTGCCATTGATATTTTAGTCAAGGAAGGCAATCGTTTTGAAATTATTGAGGTAAAGTCCAAAGGCTTTGATTCTGATAACCCGAAATTTGACAAAGGTTGGGATGAATACCTAGAGGATATTGCATTTCAAAAGGAGCTTTTACAAGAAGTATTTCCGAATGCTCATATCGACTGTTTTCTGTTTGTTCCGGACAAAGCCAAGCGAACACAAATAGATGGCTTAAATGCTTTGTTTGAGCTCAAAGAAGTAGAAGCTCACAATCAGTTTAAGTTTTACGAGATTGAATTTATCGGTGATCCTAAAATTATCCGAAAGGATGATTTTATGGTAAAGGTGAATGTAAACGATGAAGTAAACAAACACAGTTCCATCATTAAAAATGCCATTAAACTCTATTCTGAAAGTTTGCAGCAAGAGACTAAAATTCAGGAACCTTTGAATATAAATTGCTTCTCTTGTGAATACAATGCAGGAGATGATAAAAACGGCTACCATGAATGTTGGAAAGGAATGCCGGAACCGGAATTACATATCAGAGATGTTTACCGTTTGGGGAATATCAAAGAAAACAAGGAATCCGTTGCTAATAATCTAATTGGAGATAAAAAACTGGATGTAGATGCCTTGCCTGAAAAAGCTATTGAAGGCGTTTGGGGTGAACGCAGATTGATACAGATTAACAATACCAAAGCTCAATCGGAATGGATAGCCAGGGAATTGAAAGAAGAAATCAACTCATGGAAATATCCGCTGCATTTTATAGACTTTGAAACCTGTATTACGGCATTACCTTTTCACAAAGGCATGCGACCTTATGAAATGAGTGCTTTTCAATGGAGTTGCCATACCATTAAACAACCCGGATCCGAACCAATTCATAGTGAGTGGCTCAATAGCGATCCTAAATTCCCAAGTTTTGCCTTTGCAGAAAGTTTGATGAATAAGGTCGGCTATGATGGTACACTTTTGATGTGGAGCTCGCATGAAAATACCACCTTGCGAAACATCTATTACCAAATGGAAGAGTACAATCAGTCTATTCCGGGATTAAAACGATGGTTGGAATACGTGGTGAAGTTTGATAAAAATGGAGCCGGAGCCTTTGTGGACATGAACGATTTGGCATTGAAATACTATTTCCACCCGGTAATGAAAGGACGTACCAGTATCAAAGTAACACTGCCGGCTGTTTTGGCTGCTAACAAGTCTAAACGCACCGAAAACTGGCTATCCAATTTTGACGAAGGGATCAATTTATTGCACCGTGGCGAAGACGGAATAATTGAGAACCCATACAAACATTTGCCACCTATCGACTTATTGGAAAATGCCGAAAAGGTGAACGAAGGAACCGGAGCTATGCGTGCTTATGAGGATATGCTCTTTGGTATCAGTAAACACCAACCGGAAATAAAAAAAGCCTACAAAGAGGCTTTATTACGTTATTGCAAACTGGATACGCTTGCCATGGTGATTATTTGGGAGCATTGGAGGAATTTATAGTTTTCCCTTGGCTTGCTCTAAAAAGCTGTAAAGAGTAGTAAAATCCTCCTGACTAAGAAACACATAACTTTTACCATCGTATTTCTCTAACTTCAAATAAGTGGTCCACTTACCTTTACTCCAGTAACATCCGGCTTCAAAACCTCCACGGCTTCTGTATATCACCTCAGAATAGTTTTCTGATGTAGAAGGGAAAATTTTCTCTTGCATAATTTTAATTGACTTCATTAAGCCATCAATTTCATCAACATCCAATAAAGCCTGCTTTGTATCAGTACTATAACTTGATTTAACTTCGTATTCAAATTTTATTGCACTTGTGCTTTTGTCAGAGATTAAGTCCTGAAACTTTACCACTTGAACTTTAGCTCCTTTAATATCTCCAATTTCGAGATAGTCTTTTTTTATGAGGGCTCCGGAAGAGGTTGAAAATTTTTCTGCGTTACTTACTTCTACTTCTTTAGTAGTTTGAGCATACGATGAGAATACAAACATTCCCATTAACATTACTAATAGTGTTTTTTTCATGATATTAATTTTTGGGTTATTGCAAGGTTGTTCCATCTGCAAATAGAATTTTCTCCGGCTTCCATTGCAGCTTAATTTGTTTTAATGACTTTGACTTTAAGAGTTGATCATCATTCATAAACTGATTATAGTCTGTTTGAGCACTGTAATTGGTTGTTGATTTAGCTTTCACACCATCATCATAGGTCAAATTCAACGACTTTATTTCTTTATCAAAAAGATCTAAAAACACCATTTGACCAGTAAATGCTGTGATGTCTTTATCTGTCTTATTTTCAAAAGCGAATTTGTAGGTGATATAATCTTGGTAGTTGTATTCAGTGAATCCTTTGTCGTAAATGGTAACGGTCAAGGCATTTTTCAAACGAGCAATTCGTTCTTTCTCTTCCTTTTTAGCTTTTTCTGCCAATTCTTGTTGGATACGCTCTTCTTCCTCTTGCTTCTTTTTAAAGGCTTTTGCCTCTTCTAAGATTTGGGAGTAGCTTTTCCCATCAAGAGGTTCTTTCAATAGTTTAGCACGCATAAAATACCCTGCTAGAAGCATAGTTTCTGTGCTATCTAAAGCATTGGCTTCCTTAATGGCTTTTAAATCATTTTCAAAAGTGGCATCACTGTATTTATTCTCCAATGGTGATGAGCAAGAGGCTAAAATCGCTATAAAAGCTAGGTAAAATATTTTCTTCATTTTGACAGTTCCTTTAAAATTCTTGACAAAGAAATGTAAAGAATTTGTCAACTAGCGTCAAAATAAAATTAAATTGATCTTTTCTCACTCAAATAATCCCTAAAAGCTTGCGGATAGACTACTTCAATTTCACCGGGTAAGCCTAAAACAAAGCGACCAACTCCTAAGAAATTACCAACCTCTGTGGTAAGCAGGTAGTTGTTATCATCTACTTTTTTGAGGCACTTTTCGCTCAATGGAAATTCTTCTAAAATCAAATTGTAAGCTACTAAGGACAATTGAAGCTGAATAGCAATGGGTTCAAAGCTTTGCATTCTAAAAATATCCGTTATTCCTACTCGATGCTTGGGTTTGTATTGCCAATCATTATCCAGAATTTCCACCTCTTCAATTCTCGAAGCCTTGAAAATTTTATTGGTTTGGTCTTCGGTATCGTAGCACCAAACTCCGGTATAATTGATGGTAAAATCAATAGGCTCTACAATTCTATCCCGAATGTTCTTGCTGTTACCGGATTTGTACTCCTTTAACACCACTTGTTTTTGTTGCTTAATGGCTTGGATTAAATTATAGATGTTTTCCGTTTCTTCCTTTTTGGTAATAGCATGAATCACTCTATCAAAGTCATAAAGGCTGTAAAGCTTTTTGACTAGCTTCTCTTTTAATTCTGAATCTTCATCAATGGCATGAATGGTTTTACTTAGAATAAAAGCCTCTTCTTCGGTAAAGTGTAGTAATTGGCTAATATCTTGTGCCGTAGCATTTTCCTTATCTATCCTGAAATAGCCGTTGTTATTTTCAATGACAAAGCCCACCTGTTTGAAAGTATCAAAATAGCGGTACACCGTCCTTTGAGAAATATCAAAGCGATCCGAAAGTTCTGAGATAGTTCTACCATACTTGCAATCAAGCATGAGAAGCACCTCTAACATTTTCTGAAATTTCGCTTGGTCTGCCATATCTAAACTATTTCCTGCAATTGACACCAATTGCTAATGTTTTCATGTATTATTTTTTGCCATGCCTTCACGTCTTTTTCAACTCCTATAGAGATAACGCTACATTCTTCATTGCTCAAATGCTTTGAATCCTGCGAGCTATGGTCATAATATTGTCCTGATTGGTTTCTGTTTTCTGATCCCGGATATACTAGAGCTACTTTCTTAGCTCCATAGTATTTCATGTACACAAACATTTGCCTCAAATCTTCAGGAGATGGATTATAGCCATTCAAGTTTTTCCATTTAGTATCAAGAACTACACAGTCTTCTGTGTCTTTATTCAGAACAATGTCGGGCTTCATTTTGCTGCGATAGCCTGATAATGGCTTCCAAAAGTTCTTAGTGTTTTGAGCAGCAATACTTGTGGCATTCGCTTTATGCCTTCTTAAACTCACATAAACAAACTGCTCCCAAAGCACATTCATATCAAACATCAGTGCCAATACATTATTGGTTCCTCGGTTTACATCCGGGTGATAATTGAGAAGAATGAGTTTAGCTATTTCCAGTGCATTTCTGTATGGTTCCGTTTTGCGGTCAAGGGCAATTTTATCAAATAAGGCTTCTGTTATTTTAATGTCGTATAGCTCCGGAAAATCCAATAATAAGGCTCCTAATCTGCTATTCAGTTGCACATTAGTATTGATATAACTCAGTAGCTTCAGGGCTTTATAAAGAATTGCATGAATATCATGCTCTTTGTCGTAAGTGGTGTGCCTAACATAAAATCGTTCTTGATGCACCAAATTCTGACTGATATGCTTAGCGAACTGAATACTGCCTTTTAAAGCGGTTCTGTTACCCTCTGTTTTCCGGTATTTTTTTACCAAACCTCTATGCAACAGATATTCAACTTCTTTGATGAAAAGCTCAAAGTAAAGGTCGAGAATAGAGTTTGAACGCAATCTTAAATTACTGTTGCTAGGGGCATGAATATCAAATATTCCAACCGCATGCAGCATGTTAATTAATACGTTTCTCCACCTGTCGGCATCATTGGATTTATCAGCTTTTGGCAAGACTTCTATAACCGTTTTGCCAACTTGAATCACTCCAACATATTCATTGAAGCGAACGCCATGATGAATCAAGGAATAATAAGGAACTCCATTTTCTCCATAGAACAATTGCAAAGCCTCTAACTGACCATTTGTGAGTCTTTGCTCACCTCGGTCTGTTCGTAGGCTCTCGTGTTCAAATACGGTGATATGTTTGTTCTCCTTGCTCAATTATTTGTTTTTGCGTTGTAAGTCATTCAAAGCCTCAATAAACACTTCATCACTCATGTCTTGGATGTTTTTGAGGTGATAAACTTTTCTTTCTACCAAAGGGCTGCTATCATAATCTTCAAATGGAGCAAAGAAGTCTTCATCTACTTGATTGTCTTTGATATCAAAGAACTTAGAGCTAATTACCAAACCAATTTTACCATAATCCCCAAAGAAGTATTCTTGTAGCAGAGGCACTATCTTGTTCTGGAAAGCCGATTTCAAGCCTTTTAATCCTTCAACCGATAGGAAATAACTATGACCAATCATGTGGTCTTTGTCCAATAGCTTCTCAATTCGCTTATTTATCGTTTCCAATAGTACTGATAGTTCTATGCCATTTACAATACCGTTTTCCGCTTTACCCTCTGTGTTAATGAGCTCCGGTTTTGGAGGCATTTCAGTAAAACTGAATCTTCTTCTAAGAGCTGTATCCAAAGCTTCTACACTTCGGTCTGCGGTATTCATGGTTCCTATGATGTGAACATTGGGAGGTACTCCAAACCAATCTTTACTGTACGGCAATTGTACTTGAATTGCTTCCGGATTACCTAATCGCTTATCTTCCTCTATAAGTGTGATTAGCTCACCGAATATCTGTGATACATTTCCTCTGTTTATTTCGTCAATGATAAGTACATACGGTTCTCCGGTTTTTCCTTTATAGTCTTCCTTAGTCAAAGATTTTACTACTTGTACTTTATCGTCCCAAGAGTATTTTCTAATCTCTTTTGGCGTTTCTTTAGTAACTGGGTTATTGTTTCTGATAGCATTCAGTACAGACCAATTTGCTGTGGAATTACTACCACCAATAATAGACCTGAATTGTTGGTCGATATTGTTTACATCGGCTAAATCAGGAAATGCAGCATGCAGCTTTGAAAGTCTTTGTTTAGAAACTGGATAGGTATTGTCTTTTCCCGGATGTTTAATGATGATATTGCCCTGCTGAGAAATACCATCAACAACTACTTTACCACCATTTTTGGTAGCTATCTCAATCGTTTCTTCTGAGGCTAATTTTTCTTCTATCTCCTGTACAAAGTTGTCGAAGGCTAATGAGAAGTCGAGTACATTTTCAGTGGCTACCGATTCTTCCTCTTTGGCTAATGAAAAGGAGGCTTCAATACATAGCTTTCTAAAAATCCCTTCTTCCACTCGGTAAATCACCGGATCACCTTCTTTTTCAGGCTCAATAGGCTTAATACCCTCTACAAAATCTTCATAAGTCATGCTCTGATGAAAGGTGGTAAAAATGATTCTACCTTCATCTACCTTTTGCTCAAAACGAGCTTTGATATCCGTGCGACTTAATCCGGTTAAATCTTCACCACAAAGCTCTAAAGCTTGATTAATGGTGTTGTATGTTTTTCCGGTTCCTGGAGGACCGAAAAGAATCTGATTGAGTTCATTAGCCATTTTTTGTTCTTTTTTATATTCCTTTAGCAGATTGTCTATTTGGTGGATAACATCCGGTTGTGAAAGCTTATATACAGTGGTTCTTAATCCCTCAGAATTTCTCAGGGATGGAGAAATTAATTTCCATTGTACTGGTTTGTAATGGGAAAATGTTTGCAATGAATCGTAGCCATAATCTCCAATTACTTCACCAATACCTAATATTTCAGAGCCGTCTTGCGCAAGAATGATATCGCCTTCATGAATGTCGTTGTAAAAGTTAAAAATCTCACCTGCCTTTCGGCTTCCAACTTTTTTATCATCTGAATAATATCCCTGATTATCCAGTAGTTGAATTACATCCTTTTTGTTTTGAACTTCTTGTTCGCTTAAATCACCAATTTCTGACCAACCAATTGAAATGTACTGATTGGCTTGCATGATATCCCAAAAATTGGTTTGACCATCACTTGTCCCAACACGCCAGTAATTTCTACCCAAACCCTTTTGTTGATCCAAAGTGGAGTAAAGGATATCCTGAGCATAAATTTTGTGATTGTCGTCTTCGTAACAATCATCGGTAAGCAATTCCTTTTTTAATTCTAAGAGTTCGAAATCCTCCAAAATATAGTTCTCGATAAATTCATCAAGAAGCGACAAATAATGAACGAGTTTTTTACCCTTCCTTTCAGGCTTTATGCCAATAAGCTTACAATACTTTTGGTAGAACGAATCCTTGTAAAAAGCATATTTTGATGAATCATGAAAAGCTAAGTAGGTAGCCATTGTTCGTTCATCTTGATGATGCGAGTAGGTGTTTGTAGGATCTATGTCACGAAATATCTTTAGTGTTTGTTCATTGAAGTATGAAACACGCTCCGATAGCTCTATGTTTTCATCAAATAAATGCTTAAATGCTTCACGAAATTCTTCAGGTCGTTCTTTAACAATATGATGGATAACCGATATCCCTACTGGATAAATAAGGTTTCCAAAGTTGATACTGGTGAGTTCTTGTGTGAAATCCGCAGCACTAGTATTTGGTCTTCCGTTAAAAGTTTTAACCAATCGCCATTTGTAGAGCTCATCTTTCAATTCCGACTTTCGTGCATGCTCTTTATATCGCTCAATCAAATCGAGTACAGGATCAGCCTTATCTGATTTGTCTATGATTTTAAAATCAAATTGCTTTAACCATTTATTGGTTGCTTCGCCACCTCCATATTCCCAAATTCGCTCGCCATTCATTTCTTGATGAGCATATCGCATAATTTCTTTTGGAGGATAGTTCTCTCCATTAATAATCACATCCCATCGGGTAGAAGGCTTTAATTCCGGTTGATCTTCCTGAATTTTTGCTACACCTCTAAGTATGTGATCCTTTGTTATATTTTTTGGTTCAAATGCCATTTATTGCTAAATATTTACTCTAAGAGTTTTCATCAGTGTTGTTTTTCATGTATTTTTCACCTTTTTCCCAAGCATTAGCTATCCCTTTATAATCAGGAAAGTGCTCATTACTTTCTGCCAACCAATTAGAAACAAATTCAGGGTTATTACTATTTGGTGTTGGAGAAGCATTGTTCATCTTAGCCTGTACAGGAGTCCGCACTGCATCTCCCATTACCACAACATGTTGTTGTGGAAGTATAGGTAATTGCTGGAGAATGTCTTCGTTAGCAGCAGAAACGAGCTGTCTAACATATTTTTGATCTTCAGGATTTTGAAGTCTATGAATAATAAACGAATTACATTGTGATAATACCGTTTTTGAAAGCTCTGAAGGTCTTTGACTGGAAACTAGCAATGAAATACCATACTTCCTTCCTTCTCTTGCAATTCGCTCAAAAACCTTCTTGGCTATTGATTCCCTATCATTTCTACTTTTTTCAGGAATGTAGTTCTGAGCCTCTTCGAGTACAATAACAATTGGAAGCTTGCCCCTTTGATCATCAGGCATTCGAGAAACAAACTCTAATATTAAACGTCCAACTAAACCGGTAATCGTTTCTAATACTTCAAACGGCAATAAAGACATATCAACTATTGAAAGCTGACTTGCTTTTGTAGTATCAAACTTTCCTTCATTTTCTTTGAAATATTTTGTGAATATATCCTTTTCTGAATTATTATAAATTTTGCAGAAGTCACCGAGAATAAATGAAATGAATTTTGCAAGAGCACTTGAAATTTCATCTGGATGATTTAGTATTAGAGGTTGTGAAATTCGTTCATCATTTAAATATGATTGCAATCTTAACTTTAATGTTGATACATACTCTCGAATTTTATTGCTCGAACTTTCCTGTTCTTCAATTGCCTGTTCAAAAAAGGAATCTATTAAATCTTTAAAATCAAATCGTATAGGTAAGTCAACATTTTGATCTTGACTACTTCTTCCTTCGTTTAGAATAGAATAATATTTCTCTAATTCTTTTTGAATGATTTCTTTATTATTCGTTAAATCGGCAGGATTAACTTTGTTGTACCCACTAGGTTTAATTTCTTGTAGCTTCTTTATAGCATTCACCATAGTAGTCATTTCAAAATTTGCTACCTCTAATGCTTCAAGAAGTTCAACATAATCATTGATCTTATAATTATCTACTTTCCAAAAGTTGTCTACATCATCGCAAAAATTAACTAGGGAATTTAACCAACTCAGATATGCTGGTGGGATTTCCTTGACTACAATTGCAAGCTGATTTCCTTTTGCAAGTGCGATAGCCCTTTTAAGTATAGGGGATTGAGTCCCTGCCGTAGGTTCAAAAAGGTAATCAAAATCGGCAAAATTCATAAACCAATAAGGCACCTTCATTCCATTTTTATCTATGTGAAATGGGTTCACCAATTCTAAATCTTTATATGGTTTTTCTTTTGTTCCTTGAAATGCTGATTTATACTCTCCATTAGTATCAAAAATTATGAAGTGAGCATTTTTTAGCTTGGTAAGCTTATCACCTTTTTTATAATCATAGCTAAACATACTTTGGATAATTGAAGCAACCGTGCATGATTTTCCGGATCCTGTATTCCCCAGTATAGCTGCGTGTTTTCCAAAGAACTTATCGGGGTTAATTTTAATCTTGTAATCAGAAAATGAAGGAGATGTTCCAATTGGCAAATAATAATCCTCTTGAAAATTTACGTTTACTGTATCCTTCTGATCAAAAATGTTGTTTAAATCAGTTTTAGTCACGTACCAAACGGGATTATCTAATATTGGATAATTGTAAACTCCTTGAATATACTTATTATCAGAATTGATGGTTCCAATCATCGTTGCAACTAAATACCGAGCAGAGTTAGTAAGGAAAATTGCATCCTTATCACTTCCTAATTCAGTTTCATCTATTGCTCTTACTCTAGTTACCATGGCAACTATTCGTTCAGAACCTATCGGAATTATGATGTATGAATTAATCCTAGCTACTTCATAAATATCTTCATAGCCACTTTTATATAGACTTTTCAAGTCTTCATCAAGCTTGATGAAGACTCTAAAACTATCAACAGAAATTACTCTTCCTATTTTTCGCTCATTAATCATTCCTTATCTTTTTTAGAATTATCGAAATAATCATTAAGTGTTTGAGCAACTTTCACCTTAGTATCAACACCATTGAAGTCAGGCATCAAGGTGTCTGCCAGAGTTAAGAAATCTCCAAAAAATGAACCTTGAAGAATAATAATCCGAGAATCATTTAAATCCTTTATTCTTTCAATATTTGGATTATTCTTTGTTCCATTAAAATCAACGATTATCAGAGTAAAGGTTGGGTTTGATAACGCCTGAAAAATAATGTCGTTGAAGTGATCATCAGCAAAAGCATACCCAACTGTAATAAGTACTGATTGAGATTGTGTTATTGTAGAAGCAAATTGTCTAAACAACTCTGAATATGGCAAATCCAATGTATAGGATTTTTTAATTGCTGTAGGATAAACTATTATTTCTCCTTTCTTGTCCAGTTTAGAAATTAGACGTAATGGCATTTCTTCAATGCCATACAAATTCGTTGCATCTCTTTTTTCAGAATTCACCCATGAAAGCGAACCATGAAGTTTAAAATACCGCACAACCTTTTCAATCCGTTGTACTTTACCAGAGGTAGTAGAACCTGGATAGAATATATCATATTCAAATGTTTCAGGCTTAAAAAATCGCTTATGAAACCCTGAAAACCCATCAATATAATGTACTCCTAATCTATCAAAAGCATACTCGAATGCTAAATCATAATTTGCAGTAAAAACATTAGCTCTTCTAAGATTTAAGGGTCTTTGAAGAAGTGACTTTATAAATTTTTCATGAAAAACATATTTATTGTTCCCTTTTAGGAATTCCCCGTGTTTTTGCTGTTGAGAATATTCACTATTGCTTTTCTTTTCAATCAGATAAGATGGGGTTTCTCTTTTTTCAATATCACATACTTCAAACAAGCCCTCTTTAATTGCAATAATCAACTCTTTTAATTGATCTGTTCTATCAGTAGCTTTGTCTTCATCTAGGACATAGTCTTTTGCAATTAGGTAGTTTAATACCCTTTCAAACTCAGTAGCAATTTCCTTCGACCCTGTATCTCTAAGAATATCGTCTTTAAGGATGTATGTCCAATTATTGGCTTCCGTTAAAATTTTATCGCCATCCTCATTGTCTGATATTTTGGAACTAGAGTCACTTAACCATTTAGCTTGAAGAGCTTTAATTGCATGAATAAACTCTTCATATAATCCTTCTATCTGATTAGCACCAGTTCCACTTTTATTTTTAATAAAATCTTCAACTTCAACTGGGAAATTTCTGATTGCAACAGCTCCTAAGTGAATTGAAGATCCTGAACCAAACAAGAAACTCACATTATCTAGTTCAAGATAATTTTTGAGCATTAACTTTACTTTATCAATTGCTTTTTGCTGATTGTTATCATCAGTCCATTCGGGGAGTTTATCAAGATTTCCGATGTAAATCCTATTATTTGCTGCTTCAAAAATTTCCATACCTAATTACTTTTTTAGTTCATTGCCAAGATTTTTTTCATCTTATACTATATTTCAAATCCTCCCTCAATTATAAACTGCTTTAATAGTCCTTGTGCTTTAATATTTACTTTACGTAGTGGAAGTTCAACACCCTCTAGTTTCTCGATATATTCCTTTGCTTTAGCTTTATCGATAGTCGCTTTCAACTTATCAAAACGTCCAAATTCGTTAAGATTCTTTTCTGTAACACCAGACTCAATCATTGCTCTAAGTTTTGACTCGTCAAGTCCGAGAGCTTCGGATATTTTATGGATTTGATCACTCTTGGCACTTGATTGATATTCAATCACATAGTCTTTGAATGATTTGCCTTCTACAATTTTGGCATCTCCACGTTGTACGTCTCTTAAGAAAATACCAGCGAACTTCTGTTCCTCTTGTGTTAGAGAAGCAAAGGTTTTATGTAGTTCATTTAATGTTTTTTGAAGTTCTTCTTTGTTTTGGTTTTCATCATTCAGAGATCGAAGATATTTTTCAAAGCGAGTATTCATGTAATCAGCATCTATCTTGTCTGTGTTGATTTCTGTCAAATAACCTTCTATCTCATACGGAACATCTGAACTACCGCCACCACCTCCAGTTTCGCTAAAAAGCTCTTTGTAACGCAATGCCAATATCAGGTAGGTATTCTCATTAATGGCTAATTCTATTACCTCCTTTTTATTTTCATCCTCTGTATCAAAGGAATATTTGAGCTTTTGCCATTTGAACCCTTGTAGCCGTGCTGCCTCTAGGTACAGGTTAAACTCTTTAAATAGTGAGGCGAATCTCCCTCTTTCGGATAAGTCCTCTGGTAACTTTTCAAAATTTTCAACTCTAGCGGTTTGATACAATTGAAAAATTTCATCAAATGTGTGATTCATCGCTTTTAAATTGAAGGGGAGTTTTTCAACAAAAAGACCTCTTACTCTGTCGCCAGAATATAGTTTTATCGCCCTCTTGATGTTTCTTTCCATTGTGTGAGGCTTGCGATAATATCTTATTGTACCATGTGGTTTTTCGTCATGGTTGAAAAGTCTGTTAGTTCGTGAAAATGCTTGTATGATATTTTCGTATTCTAGCACTTTGTCTAAATACAAAGTGTTCACCCATTTAGAATCAAACCCTGTCAGCATTTGATCAACAACTATTAAAATATCGAGCTTTTCTTCTGGAGTGTTAGCAATTCTTGCGTACGCCTTTTTGTGAGCTAATCTATCGGCAATGTCCTTTTTGAATTTAGCGTGTGTTGCTAGCTTAAAATCTTGATTAAATAGCTCGTTATACGCAGTAATGATGTCAACTAAACCTTCTTCTTTATACTCTGTATTTCCTTCATTATCAATGTGAGGATCAAAGAGTGCTGTAATTTTTAAATCTGGTTTTGCAATTCTGAAGCGGTGAAAATAATTAATGGCATCTGCAATACTGCTTGTAGCAAAAATGGCATGGAACTTACCATCATCACTCAATATCATCCAGTTATCAATAATGTCATTCACTACCTGCTCACAATGCTCATCTCTGTTGTATTGAGCTCTTGGCAAAAAGTCTTCAATTCCACTGATATATCTACCAGAAGCATCAAAGTCTCCAGCCATATTAACTTCCTTCATGTACTTGTTGAAGGTTTTCTTTTTGTTCGGGTCGGCAAGTGCCTCTTTTACACTTGATGCTTTAGCTTTTGAAAGAGCCACCGCTTCACGTAAATCCTTATCACGATAAGTCATTACTTTGTAAGGATCAAAACCTAATACATTACCATCTCTAATACCATCTGCTATGGTATATCTGTGTAGTTCATTTCCGAAAATATCAATTGTAGTATTTCCCTTTTTTTGATTTTCATCATCAATAGGTGTTCCCGTAAAACCAAAAAAGATTGCAGATGGGAAGGTATCTTTTACTGTTAAAAGCATATCCCCAAAAGTGGAGCGATGTGCCTCGTCAATAATGAACACAATCCTTTTGCTACTCATTATTTTAAGATCACGAGCATTCAACCCACCTTCGTCTTTGATGTTACTCATCTTTTGGATAGAGGTAACAATCAATACTTCGGATGCTTTATCGCTCTTTAGCTTCGAGATCAATACATCTGTGTTTTCTGTTCCTTGTACATCGTCTCCTTCATCTGCAAAACCTCGGTATTCGTTTAGCGATTGCGTACCTAGTTCTATCCTGTCCATTAAAAAGATGACTTTATCGGCATCTTTAGAATTGGCAATGAGCTGTGCCGATTTAAAACTGGTCATGGTTTTACCTGAACCCGTAGTATGCCAAATGTAACCACCTAAGGAATTTTTAGCCGACCAGTCATTTTTGGCTACTTTATCAGATATAGCATTTGCAGCATAGTATTGGTAGCTACGCATAACTTTAAGCACTCCATCTGTATCATCAGGTACTGTATAGAAGCCAATCAACTGGTGAGCCATTGGTATTGACAAGAATGATGAAGCTATATCCTGCCAGTTGTTGAGGGGTTCGTTGTTTACATCTGCCCAGTTGAAGTAAAAATCGGAATTAAATTTACCATCTGTACCTGCATTCGCAAAGTACTTCGTTTCTTCTGGCTCCATGGCCACAAACAGTTGCACCAAAGAAAATAAGCCTGTAAAAATGCCTTGTCTCGAGTATTTTTCGATTTGGTGGTATGCTTGTGATACAGGGACACCGCTTTTCTTCAACTCTATATGAATAAGTGGCATACCGTTGATGAGTAATATTAAGTCGCCTCGTCTATCATTTAGAATTTTTGATTTGCTCTTGAACTGTGGTTGCTGAACAATTTGGTACCTGCTTTGACCTGCTGCAATTTCGTGACGGTCGTATATTTTAAGGCTTATTTCTTTCCCGAAGTGGGCTTTATCGTCAAGGTTGTCTCTTTTAATTGACACAGATTTCCCATTGATAAACCCATTCAGCTTTAGTGGTGTTTTTAGCTCGGTGATTTGCTCTAAAATTTGATCCATCTCACCTTTAGTGAGTGGGAAATCATTTAGGCGGTCTATACCACGGTTATTTTCAAAAAGAATGTGTGCCCAGTTATCAATTAAATCTTGCTCTGTAGGGTATTTAATCACCTTGTTTTCCCAACCTTTTTGAGTTAAGGATTGGATAAGGGCTTCTTCAAATGCTGCTTCTGATGTAAAAGTCATAATCAATTAAAAGAGGGTTAGACAAACATCTTTTCTGAAAGGGATTGTTTGAAATTGTTGAGTTTTTGGAGTTGTTTGTTGTGATTAGTGATCAATGTGTCAAGATTCTTGAAATAGCAACCGATTTTCTCCTGTTCTTCAAATGACGGAACACGATAAACAACTTCACCATAACTACTGAAATAAACATGAGGTATAGTAGCACCTATTATATGTGAATTAAAATCTGTATTTAATAGGCAACACAGCAGAAAAATTAAGTCGATTTCCTTATTAGGTACAATTGCACCTAACGTGGCAATGAAACTTGTGTTTTTTGTAAGAACTCTCAAACGACCAACTCCAGAACCATCCTTGATAATAGTGAGATAATCTTCCGATAAAGGATCTTCATTAGTGTACCCAATTAAAGAGTTCGCATCATAAAGTTCGTACTTTCCTTTTGGTAATGCATCGCCTACTGTTAGTGAAGAAGACTGATAAGTTGCTATTTGATTTAACCTTGCCTCTTCCCAATCCCCCTTAAAACCTTTAAATCTAATTTCGGGAACAGATTGCCCTTCTTTAGGAAACATCTTTTCCAGCATAGATTTTTTAAGGGTAACCAGGCGATTGTGCTTCTTTTGGTGTATCTGTAATAAATTATCAATTTCAGCAATGAAACCACCTACTCGGTCTTGTTCATCACGACATGGTAATGATATAGGAGTGCCTTTTGCTTGTTCAACAGTGTAATGAGAAATTGTCCCTATATGAGTTATTTTCTCAACATAATTTCTAAATGTCTTTGTAGAAAAAAATTCATACAAGAATTGACCATTTATCTTGTTTCCATTCTTTAACCAAAGAAGATCAGCATCTTTAAAGTATAATGGATCATTACTTTTTATCAGGTAAGGAATGCCTATAGACCCGCCACCTGTTATTAAGAGATCATTCTTTTGAACTTTACCAATTTTATTTGATAGTTCATCATATAGCTCCTTAGAAATATAAGCCTTGGTATTCTCAGTTCCTTTGTGGTCTGATACAACGTCACTTGACCGAAAGAATGGTACTCCTGCCTTGGTCCACTCGTTTTTGTGAACTCTAGCAGCCGATGTGATATCAATAAGTTCTCCTAGTTGGTGTTCTTCCCAATCTTCTGTAAAGCCGGCAAAACGAAGCTCAGGACTTTTCTTTTTGTCTTCCATCTTAGTCTTCGCTTTTGAGTAGTTTTTTCAATTCGTTTAGCCCTTCCATGTCGTGCTTATTGCCATCCAATTCGCCAATCAATGAGGCAAGGGAATTCTCTGCTTTATTAATATCATTGGCTACATCAGAATAAGTAATGGCATAGCGTTCTGCTAAGGCTTGAACCTTATCTGTCAAAGTATCAACAATAGCCATAGGCATGTTGTAGAGGGCATCAACCAAAGGTTTCACCCATTTAAGCTCGAGCAATACATAAACTTGCTCGTCTTCTAATTGCTCTATGGTAGTTTTCGTCAAGTTGTGTAAAGCAGTATCTTCTTCTTTAATAGCTTTTTTAAGCTCCTTTTCCTCTGTAATGAGCTTCTCTGCTGCTAATATTTTAAACTCATAACTATCCGCCTCAAATGTCCCATTTTTCTTTTCTTCTTGTTTTAGTTCTTTGGCTAGTTTGGTTACTTGAGCATTTACAAAAGCATCTCCCGTTTCTTTAAAGGTGTCTTCTTCTTTTTCTTCTTCGCTAAAAGAATCAATCAGTTCTTCTAATTCAGCACCAATTTCCTCCAGTCTTCTTTCTTTAGCTCGCAGGCTTTGAAGCTCATCTTTAAGATAGGTTTCTTGAACCAACTCAAAAGGTAAAACACGACCAATCCAACCTTCTTGTATTTCTTGGTCTTTGCCGTCTTTCTTTTTAATAACCATATTAGGATCAACCACTTTAGTAGCTTCAAAACCTTCCGTTTGGATGATTTCCAAATCCACTTCCATTACTCCCCATTTATCATCCAATAACTGGTAAGCCTCATATTTGTCAATCAAAGGAATAGGCTCCAGTCTTTTAAAAATATCATTGCTCAATAGCGTTTCTTGTTTGGAAATGGAGAGTGTTAGCATATTGTCCAACAACTCTTTTTTAAGAAATTCACTAAACGAACTAAATGATTTATTGTATTGGCTAATAAACGTCTGAACACTTTCATGCTCATGAATAGCTGCATTTACATCATCTACTTTTAGCTCGCAATTAACTTCTGTTTTGTTTGAAAACAATGTTGATTTCAAACCGTCAAATGCTTTCCAATAATTATATAACTCATCAATTTCTTTAGTTGGAATGCCTCCAAACATAGAAGCATAAATATCCCAACTTTCAGGAGCAGCGGAAGAATCTACATAGCGAGGAATATTGAGGTTGTATGCGTTTTCACGAATTTCATCTCTTTCTACAACTCTAGAGTATTTAGGAATTGTTTTTCGTTGTACAACAGTATCTACTACTCGTTTAATATCGGAAGCTTGCAGCTTGTTGTTTTTACCTTCTTTAATGAAGTTTTTAGAAGCATCTACGATCAACACATCTGTGTTTTCTCGTTTTTGCTTTAGTATCATGATAACGGTAGGTATGCCTGTACCAAAGAAAACAGCAGGAGGCAATCCTATGATTGCATCAATGTTATTTTCCTCAATTAAGTTTTTCCGAATTGCACCTTCTTCACCACCACGGAAAAGTACCCCGTGAGGTAAGACTACTGCCATGATACCATTAGGTTTTATATGGTACAAATCATGCAAAAGGAAAGCATAATCTGCTTTTCCTTTGGGAGCTAGTCCATATCTGCGGTATCTTGCATCAGCATCTTTGTTTGCTGAATCCCATTTTTGAGAATATGGAGGATTAGAAACCACAGCATCCACATATAACGCATGGTAAGAATTGATTGGATCGTTTTCATCAAACATTGGCCAATCTTCTTCTAATGTATCACCGTTTCGGGTAAATATATTGTCAGGTTTGATACCTCGCATCACCAAATTCATTCTGGTGAGGTTGTATGTATTCTGCTTTAACTCCTGAGCATAAAACTTGATGTTGTTCTTGTTGTCCATATGTCGGGCAACACTATCACCTATATTAATAAGTAAGGAACCTGAGCCACTTGTAGGATCATAGATTTCAATTTCAGAACGATCTTTTAAGTGGTCAGCAATAATGTCAGACATCAAAACAGAAACTTCGTGAGGGGTGTAAAATTCACCCGCCTTTTTACCTGCATTGGCAGCGAACATCCCAATCAAATATTCATAGATGAATCCAAGCACATCATAGTCTTGTTTACCATGCATTGGAATATCTTGAATTAATTCCAATAGATCAGCTACTGCCTTGGTTTGTTTAGCTGCACTTTCACCAAGTTTGCTTAACCCTGTTTCAAGTGTGTTGAAAATTCCGTCAAACAGTTTTTTGTGTTTAACACTGATTTGCCTGTTAAATGCAGACAGTGCGTCACGTAAATTAGACACATCGAAATCCTTTCCTTTTTCGATCCAAGTACTAAACAGATTATCATAAGCAATGAAATAACCAAGGTTTCCTTTAAAGTGCTTTACAGTTTCCTCATCCTCTTCTTTGAGTTCTTTTAGGTCTTCTTTTTCCCAATCTTCTTTATATGCAAACTGGGTTTGTTTTTCAGACAAATACTTATAAAAAATTAAACCTAAGATGTAGTCTTTATATTCGTTAGCTTCGATCTTTGATCGCATTTGATTGGCAGAAGCCCAAATCTTAGCTGCTAATTGTTGTTTATTCATCGTTAATCTTGGTTTTCGTCTTCTTCAATTTCTATTGCTTCTCCCAACAAATCTGCACTTTCAGCAGATGGTAGTTCTTCTACTTTTTTCAATTTAGAGAGCATCATTTTGGTACGAGTACCTACCAATGCGTCTAACTCTTTATTGGCTTCGTTAATTTTTTTCTGTGCTTTTTCTAGTACACCGCCAAACTTTCCAAATTCTGTTTTTACTGCACCTAAAATTTGCCATACTTCGCTGCTTCGCTTTTGAATAGCCAAGGTTTTGAAGCCCATTTGTAAGCTGTTCAGCATAGCAGCCAAAGTTGTTGGTCCGGTAACAATAATTTTATATTCACGCTGTAATAATGCCACAACTTCAGGCTGGCGAACTACTTCGGCAAACAAGCCTTCAATTGGCAAAAACATTATACCAAAATCGGTAGTATTTGGTGGATCAATGTATTTGTCTCGAATATCTTTTGCAAACTTTTTAATGCTTTGCACCAAGGCTCGGTTGGCAGCATCTACACCGGCAGCATCGCCCTCATCATAAGCGGTTTGCAGTCGTACATAATCTTCTTGTGGGAACTTGGCATCAATAGGCAAGTAAACCTCTTTGCCATGGTCGTCTTTACCCGGTAGTTTAATCGCAAACTCCACATGGTCATTAGAACCTTGTTTGGTTTTTACATTGGCTTCGTATTGTTCGGGAGCCATGATTTGCTCCAAGATATTACCCAATTGGATTTCACCCAACACGCCACGGGTTTTTACATTGCTCAATACTTTTTTAAGATCACCTACGCCATTGGCTAGGTTTTGCATTTCACCCAGTCCTTTTTGCACCGCTTCTAATCGTTCACTTACTATTTTAAAGGATTGTCCTAGGCGTTCTTCCAATGTTTTGTGCAGCTTTTCATCTACTGTCTCACGCATTTTCTCCAACTTCAATTCGGTAGATTTCACCAACTCATCTTGTTTGGTCGCCATGGCATCAAACTTCTGCTTTTGCAGGTCGTTGAAGTCTTTTACGTTTTTACTAAATACATCACTAAAGCTTTTTAATGACTGGGTAAGCTCTTCACGATTATCCTTGGCGTTTTTATTTAGCCCTTCACTGATTTGCGTTAGTTTTTCTTCTAGTTTCTGTGTAAGCTTATCTAAGCCACCGGAAAGCTCTTCACGGTTTTCTTTTAAAGCAGCAGAAAGCTCAGTTCTGTTTTCTTTCAACTCGTTTTGCAACAGACCACGCATCGCTTCTATGATAGGCGTAGTATCATCTGTTTTACCGCTTTTGAGCAGTAAAATAACTAAAATAACTAGGCATAAAGCCGATAATATGATTGCAATAATTTCCATATATCCTGACATTTTTTGACAAAGGTCTGTAAACAAGTTGTCAAACAACGTCAAAATAGAAAATATATACGGAATTATATGTAAAAAAGCTGTAAAAGTTTGTCTTTGTGGAAAGAATTCTCTAAGGAAAAGATTCACTTAGGATGCAAAAGGCGAATTCGGTCCAGTTTCGTGGTGGCGTAGGTACTCGGTAATAAGTTTTACGGTAGCTGCCGAACGGTTTTTGTACAAGGGCTTATCCTGATGATCTCTTTCTTGAAGCATCATGCGGATTTTGCGTTGGTCTTCGGTGTCAATAAATTTCTTGCAGGAACGTATGAAAGCATCACGGCTGCAACCTCGTATTTTGAGCCTTCGCATATCTACATACACAAAGAAGCTTCTGCGTTTTTTGTATTCGTCTTTACTGATGCTACCATCAGCAAAGGCATTGTTGGCAAGGTTGTATTGTTCATCTACAATGTAAGTCGCAATTCGCACTAAAAAGTAGTTGGGGATTCGGCTTTCATACCTCGACACATCATCCACCTGATGGTGCAAACGGAGCCATGTACAGTTTTGCCATTCGGTAGTGGTAATTTTCGCAATGGACTGGTGACTAATCATAATATCCAGTCCATTATGGCGGTTGGTGGTGAGCAAACCAACTACGGTTTGACCTTTTGCACCTACCATGTATTTATCCAAATCTTCCAATACTAATAAGCCATTTTTGAATTGGTTTACCATGCGTTGTACTACTTCACGCTTTTCCTCAATACTCATGTTTTGTCCGCTTTTGGCTATTGGTCGGATCCTACGAGCTTGCACCTTGGTTAAGGCTTTGATATGAAAAGGGCTTACCGTTGGAAACATCGGATAATCGTCATCATTCACATCAAAAGCCAATACCTTTCTGCCTTTACGTCCGGTAGAGGCATCATCTTTCATGTAGTGGCGTATTTCGGTAACATTACGATAGGTTTTACCTACACCGGTTTCACCACAAACGAGTACCAACATGGGTTGGCGTTCCAAGTCCTCTTTAGAATAAGTAATAGGCTTTCTGCCTCTGTTCGATTTCTTTTGTTCTATGTCTTGATTAGTCGTTTCCTTCTTCATCCTGTGCTACTTCTAATACGGTATTTTCTTCTTTTTTCCCGAAAGTAGATTCACTACTTTCTCCTCTAAATCTCATATCCTCGGTTTCTTCCTCTTCCATGGTAGGCTCATAAGCCGGTTCGGGCATGGCATTGGCTTTTTCTTCTCGAATAATTTCCAGTATGCGATCAAGCAGAATTTCATTTTCGGCTCGTATTTCCATTACCACTTGGGCTTTCTTCATGAGGATAGAGAGTACCGCACCCAATAATTGCTGTTCGGGAGTGAGCTTTTTGGCTTTCTTTTTTAGAATAGCAATAAGTAGTGGTCGAAGCAGGATTTTATCTTCTTCATCGAGCTTGATACGTTTGACGTTTTTAGCATTCTGCTCATCAAGAACCTGAACAATCTCTTCAAAATCGTAGAAGTCTTTGTGCTTTTTGATTTTTACAAAAAAGCCACTTCCCACGGCAAGCACATTGTCGGTCATACCCAGTAAGGTATCCGCAGCTTGCTTGGCATGTCCGGTTGGGAGTTCAAATTCTTCTCCGTCTAGCTCATCCAAACCGTCTTCACCTTCCTCATAAGAGCCAATTTCCTGTTCGGGAGCATCGTAGATGTTTTGGTCAAAGTCATCGTTTATGGATGGTTCTTTTTCCGCTTCATCTTCATTACCATCATCTTCCTGCTCATTTTTTTCTTCTATCGGTTCTGCTTCCTGTTTAGGAGTAACTACCTTTTTGCCATGACCGATTTCATCTTCCACAACCGGTTGGTTAAGCGGACTGTTATTCTCGTCCGGAATCTCTTCAAAAGCCACGTTTTCGGCTCCTGAATTCAATACTTGTTCTACTTCTGAATGAATATCCTTCATGGCTGTTTACAGTTTTGATATAAATTGAATGCTTCGCTCTTCCAATTGGTCGTACAACTGAATGAAGGGCTTGTAATAGTGTGGAATCGTCAAGCGTTCATCTACTTTTTGTTTGTAGTAAATGATGTTGCGTTTTCCTGTTCCAAACACCTGGGCAACTTTGGCGTAGCTGTATGAGGTGTATTTGTGGTACAAATGATAACATGCCATGCGAGCTTCCCGGTACTCGTTAGTGGTGTTGGTATGAAAATCTTCTTCCTTCAAATCAAACAAGGCAATTGCCTCATTAGTCAGGAAGGTAAGCAGCAAAGGAGCATTGTTTTTTACTGGTTCAAACTGGGCTTTCTCCACAAAGCTGCGAAGCAATACTACCGTTTTTTGCAAACCGATTTTACCCACCACCATGTCGATATGGTATTGTAAATCTTCATAATCCGAACGCATGGTTTTGCCATGGATAGTGCTTGTTTCTTCCATAGGCTAGCGTTTAATGGTGTAGGTATAAGAGAACATGGCTTTGTACAGGGAATATTTACCTACTTTGACTTTGGAAGCTTCCAAAGGCGTTTTGAATCCCATTTTCTGTAAATCGGTTCGGGCAATTTCTCTTTTCCCTTTAGCATACAACTGATCCAAAATGGCTTCATCAGAATTTGCCTTACCATTTGTTTTGGGAGTTTTGTACTCAACAGCAAAAACCTCATAAGCTTCTACATCGGATAAGTCTTCAATTACTCCTTCGGTTTCTTCATCGGTATTTAGTCCAAATACTTCCTGATTTTTATTGAACAGGGCTTTGGCTTCTTTTTTAGAAACAATCTTCCAAGTGAAGCCATCACTAAAACTGTACAAGCTGCCCGGTTGCAGTTCGTCTTGTTCTTCATTGTTTTCCAATTGGTCTTCAAACTCTTCGTAAAGGTCTTCTTCCAATTCCATAGAGAGATGGTCGAGCTTCTTAGCCAAACGATCATGGTCATCGTCCATGGCATGTTCCAAATCTTCTTGCAGCTCCTCAAATCCTTTGATTCGCTTTTGCAATTGCTTAGGTAATTGCTCTGTTTTTAGCTTGTTTTCGGCAAGGAATACCTGATGCGGATATTTTTTCATGTTCAAATGTTTTATGCGGTTTGTTCTGCTTTTTCTTTGAGTTCACTAAATTTTTCATGCAATTCATCTTCAATAGGCTTAATCTTGTTCATGCCCCAAATGCGTTTGAGATCGCCTAAGAATTTCTGCACGGCTTTTTCGGTTTGCTCTACCTTGTTTGGATCCTCTTTGATTGCCTTGGGCATCATATTGGCTATCTTTTTCATGTTATCCTTTAGCTTGGTAGTAAGCTTTCGTTTCACCGGCTTTTTGATTTCACCCGAAGCCATTTTTTGCTTTCGTTCATCACGTAGTTTTCTTCGGCATTCAGCGAGGTAGTCCATGGTTTTTTCCGACTTCTCTAAAATCTTTTTGGATTGAGCTTTTTTGAGCTGCTTTTTTTGTTGCTGCTCTGCCTTATCGCTTAGTTCGTCTTTTAGAGTAGAAATATCTTCTTTGAGCAATTCAATGGCGGTTTCGCCAATTTGCTCTGCCATGTCCTTCATGGTCTTATCGTCCGGAAATTCTTTTAAGCCTTCCAGTGTTTCATCGTAAATGCTCAAAGCCTCCAGGGAGCGTTCGCTCAATACCTTTTTGGCTACACCTTCTTTTTCGAGCAATTTGTATGGATCATTATTCGCTTTCATAATTGTTTTTTTAAGGAGTTCATCAGTTCGATTCTCTCGGGTTTTTATCATCGCTTGTATTATTAGTTGTTAATGAATTATGCAGCCTTTTTTAGGGCTTTGATGCGTTGCAGGCGTTCTTGCATTTGCTTGAAAGCACCACGTAGTTTCCGGATTTTATCGAGCTTATCGGCTGAACTTTCCAATACTTCACCTTTCTTGGCTCTTTTGGTATCGGTTGCTTTTGCCGATTCACCACCATAGACCATCAGCTCAGTAAGTACCTTACCATTGAGAGAAGCAAACTCTTCCACACGCTCGGCAACCGACTTGGGTTTATAGCCTTTTTGTTCTCGGTCTTTGATGATTTCTTCTGCCTTTTGGCTTACCGCTTCGGTTCCGGTTCGTTCTTCCAGAATGCGTTGCTTTTCCTCAATTTCTGTATTGATTCTACCGTTTACCTGCTCAAAATCAAAATTGATGTCGTAGCCTTTGGGCTCCAGTACTTGTTCCAATCCACGCTTTAAAGTGGCATTGGCTTTTCGCACCGTATCATAGATGTTTTGATCTCGATAAGTGGTTTGAGTGGTTTCATCCTCCAAATAATCCTTATAGATTTTTAGCACCGTTTCAATGCTTCGAGCTTGCACTTTTATCGGATTACCATCTTTATCAGTAGTTTTTTGAGGCTTGTAGCGTTCAACCGCCTGATTGACGTGTTCAATATTGCTATTGAAATTATCACGAGCCGACTTTATATCGGTGAGTACATTTTGCTGATTTTTTAGGCTATTAATTTCATCCTGTATCTGCTCACGCTCTTCCATAAGTAGCAATTCAGCCAAAGCTTTAGGATCGGTTACCAATCCCATTTTCAATTCAGAAGGATTGAACTCTTCCAAGTTCAGGGCATTGGTTTTTCCGGCTCTGTACCATATCTCATTGATACGGCTTGTTTTCTCTTCCAACTTCTGAAAGATGAAGGTATCCACGCTGTCTTCCATGAGCGGATTGACAATTCGCACATTGGCATAACGGTTTCCAAATCGCCAAATACGACCTTCGAGCTGTTTTACATCCGTAGGGTTCCAATCGAGCCAACAATTGTAAAGTGTAGTAGCTTTATTCTGTAAATTGATACCTTCCTTAATAGTCGCACTTCCAATCAATACTTTGATGGTTCCTGCCAAAAACTTCTCTTTGATGCCTTCCTTTTTTGCAGCACTCAATCCACTTTTGATAATGCCTACTTCGCTATCCTTGAAACCTATTTTCTTAATCAGGTATTCACGAATCAGTGGAAAGAAACTTACTCCGGCATTCATATAGATTACCTGTCCGCTAATTTCTTCGCCATTTTGTTCATGGAAGCGTTTTACACTTTTGATGCACTCCATCACATATTTCAGCTTAGGAGAAGAATCCACGTATTGCTCATAACTCGGATTTTTATCCGGATTACAAGCATAGAGGTATGGACTTAACGCCAACTGTCTTGCAAAGGAAAGTCCACGCAATATTCTTGCTCCTTCTTCTTCATCAGCCGACATGTTGCTTTCATCAATAGCATCGCCTTTGGAAACATCCTCGCTTTCCTCTTCCATACCCATTGGGTTTACACAGAAATTGGTGAGGCTTGTTCTTCCTGTTACATACAGTTCAACATCCTGCATAAATCCTCTTTGCGTTGGCGTAAGTGGTAAATTGGTGCTGATTTGCTCTTCGGATGAAAGGGCAATAACCTGGTCGCCTTCACGCTTGTTTACCATAGGCAACACAATCTTGTTCGGACGTTGGATATTGGCATCTTCACCGGTTTTGTAAGTGATGAATTTGAAAATGAGGGATTGCAAAGCAATGAGGTTGGCAAATCCCATAATGATTTCCTTTCGCTCCGGTTTTAACTTGGCATTGATTACCAATTCTAAACTGGTTTTGATGTAGGTATCAAAAAACTCCTTGATGTTTTTTACCCCTGATTTTTCCAATTGCTGATAACCAATCAAAGCAAGCATAGAATAAATCTCTAACGGTGAATTGGTAAATGGCGTAGCGGTTAATAGCAGTACGTTTCTCATTTTGTTGTTTCTGAGAATGTACTGGCTAATCATAAAGCCACGCAAAGCCGTCATGGATGGCTGTCCGGATTTGATTTCATACGGAGCTCGTTCTCGTTTGCCACTTCCTTGTTGCTCACCTTTTACCTGAGTAAAAGACTTTTTCATAGCATGAGCTTCATCCACTACCATGTAGTCAAAACCAAGCTCTTCGATGTTTGCTGTTCCACCTTTCACACCACGTCCCATCATCTCTTCAATCTTCTCAAAGAGCTTTACTTTTTCACGTTCTTCCTCGGTTCCTTGATTGAGAATATCAAAAAGCTCATTCCCAATAGTGTCCCAAGTATCATCATTAAAAGCTAATCGGTTAAAACCTTCATAAGTGAGTACCGAAATAGAATATTCAGGAACAGGTTGCACCGTTCCGTTTTCATCCATTAATGGTTCTAAATAATCTCGACCAAGGTTGTAGAGATCCATCACCTGATATTGAGGCAATACTCCAGTCAGGGTTACTTGCCCTTTTTCTACCACACCACGTAATTCTGATAGCCAGTTTTTATAGGTTTGGTTGGGAACCACAATAAATGGACGTTTACATTGTCCGCTTTCCAAGGCTTGTGCAAGGGATAAAATAGCAGTCATGGTTTTACCCACACCCACATCATAGGCAATACAGCCGGAGCCATGCACACTGATAAATCCAATTCCTTCTCTTTGAGCCGGACGGATAAATAGTGGTTTATTTTTGAAAGTAGCCGAACAAGTAAAGGCTACCGGAATTTTGAAATAGTTGATTTCTACATAGCCATTGTAACGCTCGTTCCATAGTTGCTCAATCTTTAACTGGTCTTCACGAGTAAGTCCTTTTGCCAAAAACTCCACAAAGAAAGTATCACCTTCCTGTTTGGCATTTTGACGAATACGCAGCTTTTCTTCTTTATCGTAATGCCTTGGCGGTGTTCTGCCATCTATGTAGTAAGAAATAATATCCCAGGCGGTGGATTTCTTAAATTCATCTTTGGGTTGATTACGGAGCCATTGTTTAAAGGCATCAGATAAATCCGTTGTGCCTTCTTGCCATTTCCCTGTGGTGGAATTGTACTCTGTAAAAGCGGTTCCATCGGTTAATGCTCCTACACGAATCTCTTTACCAAAAGAAGAAGTAGGCTTGATAAACAAGCGGTTTTCTTTTCTTGGATCGGTTAGGGTAAGTTTTGGTGGTTTAACCGCTTCTAGTCCTTTCCATTGGCGGTTATATTGCTCTTCACCAAAGCTTTGAATGATGGTTTCCTTTTCACGCAGCAATACCGATTGACGTTTGTAGATGTTTTCGGCATAATAGAGCACGCTTGGCATATAGTCGCCATTGTAGTAACAAACTACTCCGGATTTAAGCCATTTATCCAGTTGTTTACCCACTTCGTTTAAGGGAACCACATATTTTGACCAACCGTTTTTCTTAGCCAAAACCACCGTTTCATCATTGTAGCCGTTGGTTTTGCGTTTGTACCAAACCCACGCTCTAATCTCATCTTCGGTAAGTCCTTTGTTGTATTGCTGCATGATGTCATCAAAGGAGAAATTATCCTTTGCAACCAACATGGGAGCATCCGGATTGATGGCTTTTTGCAGTTCCTTTTCCGCTCGTTCTTTTTTGGTTTTTTGAACGACTTGCTCAATGTTTTCTTTATACACTTTGTCCTTTACCAAATGCTCCACATCGTCTTTGATGTTGGATTCAAGAGCTTCCACATGTTTTACCGGAACATCTACCGAAGGCACGTCAATTCCTGCAATTACATCGTCCATAGAGCCTTTAACCTTTGTGGTTGGCTTTCCAAATCGGTCGGTTGTTTCGTATTGCTCGCCCAATATTTTAGTAGGGTTTTGCTCAAACCAAGCATCACCCATCAATAAATTAGGTTGCTCTGTTTGGCTTATGGATTCAGTTTCTTTCACCGTTTCCAGTTCTTGTATTTCGGCTTTGAGCCATGGATAATCCTGTAATACTTCTTCGGGAATTTCCTTGCCTGCTTTTATCGCCTCGGTAATCAGGTATTCATGCTGTTTACCGTCTGCATGATTCAATACCATTGGGCTACCGGTTTTTTCAATCGCCTTGATTTGTTGGTATTCAGTTTTTCGCATTTCCCATGCGTACTCAGCAGAAGTAATGTCGTTCGGACCAATAAAGCCTCGTTCTTCTAGTAGTGGATCCATGCTCTTTTGTTTTTTGAGTTCTTCTAATCGTTTGTTTGCCTCTCGTGCGATTTGGGCAAAGCCTTTATATCCTTGTGCCATGCCTTATGCGTTTTGATGAGCTAATTCCTGTTCAATGAGTGCGATGGCAGAGCCAATAGGCATACCTTCTTTAGCTACATAGCGAATAATCATTTCCTCAATTCGGGCATAGCCTTTTGGAGTGCTTTGCATTTCACACACGTATTGCCATTTATTGGAATCGCATTCCTGTAATTCCAATTGGATTAATTTTTTCAGTTCTTGTATAGATGAATTTTTTGCCATGTCTTTAGTTTTTGCGTTTGAATACTATGATGTCTGTGCCGATGTCGGTGGTTTTAAACATTCGGGCAGGAAGCCTGTAAGCATCTACCAAATCAGCTTTGGCTGCTACCTTTTCTTTGAGCTTGTTGTATTTGGAATTATTACTTAGAAAGGCACTTGGAATAATGAACACTAATACACCTCCGGGTAGTAATAAATCCAGTCCACGAGTAATGAAGTACTGATCGTATTCCGTTGCTCCAGTCCATTTCTTTTCGCCCATGCCTGCCCATTTCCCTGAAAACTCACCATAGGGCGGATTGCCAATAACCAGTTCATACTTAGCTCCACCAAAATCATCCTTCAAGTGCGTGTTACCTGCAAAAAAGATGGTTTCAAAAGGCTGCGGATAGATACTGGCATTCGGATAAATGATTTCTGTAATGCGGACTGAATAGGGATTAATTTCATAACCCACCAATTCCGCTTCTTTGGGAGCGTATTTGAAAAAGTTTCCTGTTCCACAAGAAGGCTCCAATACTGCACCACCTGAATAGCCGAACTTATATGCCAAGCCCCACATTTTTTGAACTATGACCTCGGGAGTGAAGTATTCATACAACACACCTTTACCCGAAGCTCCCTGTTTGATTAAGCCACCGCTTCCGGTATATTGAGCAATAAACTGTTTATCCTCTTCCGAATAGGATTCATCTTCGGCATCTTTCTCCACGATAAACTCTTCAATTTGAAGATTCAAATCATGCTGATTACTCGGCTTTTTATCGGGTTTGGATTCCGATTTAACCGCAGGCGTTTTTTCGTTGAGTAGATAGCGAACTAAATATTCCAGTACCCCCGAAGTAGCTCCGGGGACTTTCCAAATTTCATTGTCTAGAATCAGATCATCTAGGTAATTGCGAATGATTGCTTTATGCTTTTTCTCTCCGGATTTACTTTGCGTAACCAAAGAAGACGATTCCAGTTTGATAGGAGCTCGTTCCTTGAAACGCTTGCGAATGTCTTTTACCAGTTCCAATTGGGATTCAATAGAAGTGGCTTCAATTCGGTCTAATAATATCGTTCTTAACTTCGATTGATTGTAAGGATTGCCAAATACCAATACTTTGTTTTGTGGGTATTCGTCATCGGTCATTTTCCATGCAGCAGGCATTATAAAATCAATGGAACCTTCTTTGGCTGCCGGACTTTTATCAGGAATTTGACTTATGGTAATGCCTTGTGTTTTGGCAAAGGCAATTAGTTCATCAAGAGCTTTTCTAAGCTTCTTTAGCTTTTGCTCTTCATTGTTGTAAATGCTATCTCTACTTTGAATATGAGCTGCAAGTGTTTTTACATGTTCATCAAATGCAGCTTTTAAGGCTTTCTCTTTTGTTGAGAAAATATCTTTATCAGAAACCGGTGTGCTTGGAGAAGAAGAGCCTGAAAAATCACCAAATTCTTTGCCCGAAGAATTACCATAACTAAACCCTTTTTCAGGAATAGTTCTTAATCGAATGGAACCTCTATATCCGGTTCGTTTGGTAAAAGGAATTTCAATGTCTTCCTCGGTATCTTTTAAAAGCTCCGATTCTTGCTCTTTGGGTTCGTCAATCCCTTTGGTAATAACCGCATTGAGAGCGGTATCAAAATACACATCACCAGTATCAGGATAATCACGCTCATAAACGGCATCCACAACAAGAGGCATCATCAGCACAAAAGGATGTTGTAATCCTCTAGCATCTTTTGTTTTTCCTTTTTCAGCGAGTAAACAACCTTTGGTTGCTTCCAACACGCCTAGTTCCAATTCGGTGATACCTAAATGCAATAATGCCTTAATGGAATCAATGAGAATGTCCACGGCAAAACCAACAAAGTAGTTGCCTACTTTTAAGCAAACAGGGTAATTGTCAGGCTTTAAAAATCCCGAGCGTTTCATGCCTTCCAAAAAGCTCAATAGGCTTTCCACATCTATGGGCTGAATATGATTTAAGGAAGAAGGAATAACCGAAGAATAATCCGGGTATCGAGTTTGGGTGCGGTATTGTTCCACACGATCCTGATCCACTTCTGAAAGTCCTGTGCCGTCTTTGCTTTCAACATTAATAGCCTCCCAACATTTGGGAGAGATACAGTACAAGCCTTCGGCTGCATGGTCGGTATCAGGAATAAAAAGGAGCTTGAATCCATTGGTAGCCACAATACCATTTTTATCAAAATTCACCCCCAACATGGCGGTTCGGTATTCGTCTTTTGAAACGAAAGAAGCCACAATCTTTTGCAAGCCTTTATCCATCGGATCGGCTTTCCAGTCAAGTGGTTTAATTGCTTTTACTTGCTTGTATTCCCGTGGAACGAGTTCCCAAAGATTGGTAGAGAGAGCTTCTTTAAACTGTTCATCATCAATGATTCGATAGTAGTGAGCCCAACCCAATTTCTTCATAGGTGTTCGCATTCCGTTCATTTGCGACCTAAGTATGGCTTCAGGAAAACTTTCTAAGTGATGTCCGTTGCGAATATCCATAAGAAGCACATCCAGTTCCCTGGCAGCTCCTTCGTAGTTCTTTTGTTTGTAGGCTTTATCAAATGCTTGAAATATGCCATCAGGCGTTAATCCACTATGAGCAAGAATGCCTTCATCTTTGGGCTGTTCTTGTGGTATTTCAGGTTTGGAAATAGTTTCTTCTTCATTGTTTTCAGTTGCTTCTAATTCCAGTTTATGACCTTGGTTCAAAAGATTACTAAGCCATCCGGATAAGAACTTGTTTTGCTCTTTTTTTTCTTTGAGATTCACCAGTTCCTTACCATCCTCAAACACATATACCGGTCGGTAACCAAATTGGTCTTGGTAGTGCATGGCTTCACCGGTTTCCAGTTCCAAATCAATACGAATCTGCATATCAGGATCGGGAACTAAATCGCCATTCTGACTGAAATAGTGAGCCAAAGCAATGAGGTAACGTCCTTTTTTATCCTGACCTAAAAAGTCATAGGATAAGTCCATCAAGGCTTTACTGTCCAATACCGATTTACCGTTTGGAGTACCTGCCTCCAAATGTTCATTTAGTTTAGGAATGAGTTTTTGCAGCTTATTGAAAATAGCACTGTATGGCTGCATCTTTTTAGGCTTGGATAAATTCTCCAATGCCTTTAAGTTTTTAGCCTTTTCCTTTAACCAGTTATCGTAATTTCCGGTAAGGGCTTTTTTATCCGCATCGGTAATATTGGTATAGTTTTCATCGAGCCATGAAGCAAACGCCTCTGTGGAAATGCTTTCGTTTTCCGGTTCTTCAATCGGCTTATTTATTTGCTCACGGAATTTTCTGAAAAACAAATAGTAATCCTTTGGTGGAATTTGTGGCTTTTCAGGATCCGGATTCAGGATGTTTTGAATGGTATAGTATTCTTCCCAAATCTCATTTTTGCGGTCGCTTAAATCTGCGTGATTCACACGCAACCAACCTGAAAACAGCAAAGGCATTTCCTCTTCCTCTAAATTGCCAAAATCAGCTTGCCGTTTGCGAGCAAACTTTCCGAAGGCATTGAGAATTTCTAATTTGTCCTTTTTACTTAATGGACGGTCGGATTGAACGAGTGGCTTTGCATTTGGCTCCTTGGTTTGCACTTCCGTTGGTTCGGACTTTTCTCCAATGATATTTCCTTCTTTAAAAAGCTGACGAGCTTTACGGACATAGTTTCTTGGATAGATGTTGATGGAGTGGAGCTTGTCTCCAAAGGTTTCTTTGGCAAACTCACTTACCAATTGCTCGGCTATGTTCTTACTTGGTTCAAATACGATGTAGTTTTCCCAAAACAGTTTGCCTTCATCATCTTTAGCTGCAATGCTCACATAACTGAAATTCTTATGATCAATATTTTCTTCGGATGCAGAAAAAGAGGGCTTTATATTTATAGCAATGGTTGTTTCTCCCGATTCGAGAGCTACTTTAAGGTTGTTTGCAAAATCTACAATGGAATTGGTCTTAGAAGCATACCACATATTTTGGCGGTAGCTGTATTTAAAACCTACGGCTTTTAATTGAGAGGTTGTCGCTTCGTCCGGCTTTTCATCAAAGCGAAGCTCTACACCGTTTTTATTTGTATTAAATGAAATATCTACCTTCATCCAGTCTTTTTATTATTTATAAAAAGCCTTTCTAAAGGCAGGGAAAGCAAAGCCTATATAGCAAACAGGCTGCGAAAAAAGACCTCCTTATTATTTATAGAAGGTCTTTTGTGGGTTTAAAATTAGTGGGAAGAGTTGAAAAATAATTGGTTCCAATTTGTACCTCGGTACAATTGAAAATTGACCGTAAACAATCACTCCTTTTAAAGCCTTTACTATCAAAGGATTAAATTTATTGCAGGGATAAATTAAAGCTTGTTTCATCGGTACAACTTTTTCTAAATAAACAATTCCTTGTAAATCTCCATTGTAGATTGGTTGTAGCTCCAGTTCTTCCAAGCATACTTTAAAGCTTCTCGTCCAATGTCAGTGCGTAATTGAGCATCAGCAATCAATTTCTGTAATTGCTCTTTCCACTCATTTTCATCTTTGGCAAGCATACCATTTTCACCATGTTTGATGATTTCAGAATAAGGAAAAACAGAAGAACTTATCATAGGAATTGCAAAGGCAGCAGTCTCCAAATACTTTACAAAGGATTTTCCTTCTGTGTTAAATGGATGATCAGTCATAGGGTGAAGTATTACATCTAAAGCGAGCTTATTCAACTTATTTGGATATTCTAAAAAAGATACGGGTTTCACAAACTTAAAAGGTAAATCACCAAGGCTCTTGTCGTCTTTCAACTTTCCGTTCCATCCAAAAATGAAGAGTTCAGCATTTTGGTCTTTCAATACTTCCTGCAAAACAGGTAAAATGCTTTTAACATCTTCCGATTGTGAAGGATTGGTAATGATTCCCAGTCTTACAGTTTTTCCATTGTTCTTGTTGATTTGAGGCACTTCGGCATAGGCTTGATTGGAAAGTAAGTTGGGAACAAAAGCAAACATCGGATCCGCATCAGCAAAAGCGACTTCCAACTTATCTTCAATGGCTTCCAATATGCCATTAGTAGGAGCTGTTATCACATCCATTTTGGAAAGGTTCTTCAGTAGTTTGTCCAGTTGCTCTTTGGGGTACTTTTTTATTCCGGGATGATAGTCAGGAAAATTGAAATAATGACAATCAATATCCATTACAAACTGAATACGGTCGTTAATAGAAACTATCCCTTCAATGATGGGTTGAATATCTGTAAAGAAGGCAGGAAATACGATGTAGTCAGCCCAACGGATTAACCTTTCGTCAACTGGAGTATCGTATTCATCATGCTTCTTATTGAAATTCCATTTGTGAATTTGATTTACGATAGCTTTATGCGACTTGGTTTTGTTGAGCTCCAAGGCAGGTGCTATCATGCGGTAATAACCCGAAGCATTCATACAGGGAGCAACATACAACACATGTACTTTTTCGGCTTTGTCTTGTAGTTCAGGATATTTTTTCTCGAAGGAAAGAGAGCTGTTTAATCGCTCTAATAGTTCGTTTACATTTCTCATGAGTTCACGTCTTTATTAACCGGAGTTCCCTCGAAATACTTTTCTATTTCGTTACCGGTTTGTTTGTCATAAATGATGGCTGCATCGGCTTTTGTGCCATATTCAGTCACTTTTTTTCTTAATCGAGCTAAGCCGATATTCCGGTCTATGAACTTGGAATACTTATGCTTCCAGTCCAATGACCATAGCGTTCTTACATTGCCATCTTTGAAATAGATGAGCAGTTTTGAAAGGGAATCCCTTTTTAATTTCCAACCTTCTTTGGGTGCTGTCATGGTTTAAATTGTTTTATTAATGTTTTCAATGGAATAAGGCTATGGTACTTTTCACCATGGCATAAGAAAACCTTTACCAGGTTGTCTTGAAGCTGAATTTTAGCATTGACCTTTTCAGATGGGATAGCATGAGCAATGGCGAGATGCTGCAAATAATCACTCACTCGCTTCTCAACAATAGGCTGTAAACCTAATGCTGTTGTCATACCATCACCTGCAAAAAAGTCTATTAATTCAGGTGTGGGAATAGCGTAGAGCATTTCTTTTTCTGCGATCAATCGGGCTTTGCATTGTTTGTTTTGCAAGCCGATTTCAACAATCATATCCTCTTTATTGAGGTGAAAGTTTTTGGATTGAACTTGAAAATAGCCGTGCACATTGCTGATCACTTTCTTTTCGTAGCCAAAAACATCTATGGTTACATTCTCCATATAGTTTTTAAGGCTCTCTTTAATTCCTTTTTTCTTTCCTAGCATTTCTATCTGATTTGATGAATAACTTCCGGTTTAAGCACCGCTGCATGAAATAGGTGAAGTAGAGATTGGTCTTGGAGTTTGCCAATTCGAGTTTCACATTCTCGATATACCTGAAGCGAAGATTTTCTATTGGAATCCGTCTTTTTCTCGTTGTTCAGGTATTTTTTGATTTGAGCATGGAGAATGAGCTTCTTGCGGACTTCTTCTTTGCGTTCCAAGTGTTTCTGAAGCCACTTTTTAGTTCCGGTGAATCCGGAAGGGTTGTTGGTATCGAAATAGCGATACGGCAGTTGGACAAAACGCTTTTCAGGATCCTTGGCTATATACTCCCTGACCAAGTAAACTCGTTCGCAATAATTCTGATGCACACCTGAAAGAAACTTGTCGGAAACTGGCTCATACCACTTGACAAGCATCTCTTTGGCTTGATTTTCCTGAAATTCAGTTAGAAAAACATCCCTGTACAAAAGGTTTTTCGCCAGTTTCCACAAGCTTTCTGCATAAAAATTAAGGGAAGTGCTGCGAGCCGAACCGTCCTGTTGTTTCCAGTTTTGTTCATTATTGGCTCGCTTTCGCACTTTTCCCCCGGTATCTTTAGAAATTTTCGCAACTTTTTCCCCGGTGTTTCCAGTTAAAATGTTTCCAGTAGGGTATCCTGCTTTGCTTAAAATTTCCGTGAGCGATAGCGAACTCCGATTTCTTTGGTTACTAGTTCTTCTCTGATCCGAAGATGAACCGTTGGAGTTATCTACACCTATTAATAAATTATTTTTATTGTAACTATTGTTTCTAGTGTATGTATGAGGACAATTTGTCGTACCCTCATTTTTAATTGATTGATTTTCAAGGTCTTTTTGTTTTGCTTCCTGCAACTCCTTTTCGGCTTCCAAAAGGTCTTTTCGACACCTTGCTAACAGTATTTTAGGGTTTATCAACAACTCATATCCGCTATTACTTCCGCAAAATTCTTTGCCTGTGATAATACCTGCTTCTTGCAGTTTAATGATATGTCTTTGAATGGTTCTTGGGCTAACCTTGACCAATCCTGCTAATTGAGAGTTGTTTGTTTTTAGAGCCGGTAGATTTTCAGCCGTTAGCTCCATAATGCCATTTGCCTTAATCAAGAAAGCTCCATAGATCCGAATGATTTCCTTTGCGGTAAAAAGTACTCCTGCTTTAATTTTATCGGGTAACGCCTCGTTTTTATCGTTGTGGTATTCCACGAACTGATCTAAGGCTTTATAAGAGATTGAATAATTAATGACCAACATATTGATAGAATTTAAATGACCTGAGCAATAGCTCGATATATTCCAAAGGGTTTTAAGTCCAGATTGGTGGCTTGTCTTACCAACCTGAATCGTTTCACCCAAATAATTTCCTGATAAGTAGTAGTGATGTCTGCCGCATCGAAATGAGCAACATAAATGAGGTAACCTTGCTTATAGAATGGTAACGGATTTTTGTAAAGCATACAGCCTTGCTCGGAGTGGAAGCTATGCCAGTTTCCGTCCTTCACGCCCTTTGGAAGACTATAACGTATTTGGTCTTCCTCTAATGAGAGACCGTCTTTTGTCAAAACCTTGAAAAATATGTTAGCAGGTCTGACCATTGTAAGAGTTTGTTTCTTGTATCTGTTCTATCAATGCCTTTATCTCTAATAGTAAGGATTGATATTTACTATTTTGTATAACTTTCATAAGCAAATTAGTATTCCTTATTTAACACTTCTTCCGCATGTCGTTTCAATTCAGCACGTTTTTCTTTCATTTCCTGAATGACTAACCAACCTTCTTTCCAAATTTTTTCAGCCAAATGAAGACGTATTTCTTCACCTTCCAAAAACTTATAAATTGTTGGACGTGAGATACCTGTGCGACCTTTAATCATTTGAATCCCCTTAACAGGAAGCTCATTTTTAAACTCTTTTATTTCTTCTCTTGTAAACATGTTGTAAATATTTTGTAAATTTGTTTACCTTAAACAAAAATTATTACATATATTTGCGACAAAGATATACTAAAATAGTAAACTAATGCAAATAAATTTATTAAAATGGTAAACTATGGTTGATAAAGAAATTTCAAGAGAAATGCTGAACGAACGATATGTGTCTGCAATAGAACATCTTATGCGGATTCATACACTTAAAAATCAGCGTGAATTTTCCGCCATAATGGAAGAGAATCCAACGGTTTTCTCTCAGATTAAGTCAGGAAACAGGAATGCTTCGCTCACACAATTAACTAAAGTTGTAAACGATTTTGACCTGAATGCTAACTATTTCTTGAAGTTTGAGAACAAGAAGGAGCCCATCGAATATTCAGAGTTGAATATCAATCCTTCTATTACTGGAGATAATCAAGATGTTATGGTCGGTAAGAATGTCTCAAAGAATGACGGTGTTGTTCATGGAGACTTCTATAATGTTGAAAAACTGATTAATCAAGCTCCACCTGAACTAAGGGAGCATATACATCAACTCCAGAAAAAGTACGAACTGCTCGAAAAAGAGAATGGCAGATTCAAGGACGAAGTCAGTGAATTAAAAAAAATAATCACAAATATGACTTCGCAGCTCAATGATGCACATGCTCAAATCAAAGAAAAGGATGAGCGATTGTACCAAGCTCAATGCGAACTGATAGAGGTTTACAAAAAGAAAAAGTAGGATTATGAAGAGCAATAATCACGTAGCGACCAATCAAGCTCCATTAGAGCAATTGCTTTTTTGTTTACGAAACAAAGAAGTGGACTGTGTTTTATTGTCTTCTGATCAAAATGTAAGCCTTTCATTTATCGATGGTATTAATAGAGCAATCCAGTATCAGGCAAGTGAATTTCAATTAAGCGAAGCTGCCATTCAGGAATTATCATCATCGCTTAACGAAAAAACTAACAAAAATGGTATATGGCTTAGTTATTTAGAAAGTCGTGTATTGGATGTATTAGTAAATGAAAAGTCTGAGCTAATCATTTTTAATAAGAATGGTGAATTAATTACGGGATTACAAGGAGTAGGCTACTTTGTTGTTCATCTAGCTGAATTAATAAAGGAAGCTTTTCCGGGAATTCATTCTTTGGCAAAAGAATTAAACTTGATTGCTGTCGAGCAAAAGGAATTAAAAGCACTGGACTTTATTCAAGACAAAAACTACCACAGCGTTAAAGTAATAAAACGCAAAGGTCAACTTGATAGAGTGGAATGCGAAGAGAAAATGCCTATTGACAAAAGGGTAATTGATATTATGAGAGATGCAGCTTTCCAAAGTATTTCCATTAACCAGGAAGACGGTAAAGCGGTGCATATTAATAGAGTAGTAAAACAGAAATTATGAAAGCTTTGAGAAATATTCAGGCTACATCACAAATACTGGTCTTATCAGAAGAAATGAGAGATTGGCGAAGTGAAGTAAAATGCGATCAACAAAACATGGATCTCATGCAGAGACGTATCAGAAAATTCTAAAGGCAGAAAAAATGACTCCGGAAAGATTAAGATCATTTCCGGGATTTGAAGAAATTGAAGAAGATGAAGCAAAACACGTTATTGAAACACTTGAATGTTTTTGTGGAATCATTGTAAAACATATATCGAAAAAAGAAAGAGATGAAGAACCTTGATATTTTTAAGCCATTTGCGAAAGAATCGAAAGCACAGTCGATTAATATTGATGGGAAAGCGGTAATCTACACCAGGGTATCAACCAAAGAGCAGGCTGAAAACAATGCCAGTTTAGAAACTCAAAAGAAGTATTGCCTAGAATTCGCAAAGCGGAAAAATATTGAAGTTATTGAGTATTTCGGTGGAACATACGAATCTGCCAAAAGTGACGAAAGGAAGCAGTTTCAAAAGATGCTGACTTTCGTAAAAAGAAGGAAAGACATATCCTACATCATCGTATATTCTTACGATAGGTTTTCAAGAACAGGAGCAAACGGAGCCTACATAAGTGATCAGTTAAAGCAACAAGGTATCGTAACATTTTCTGCAACTCAGGAAGTTGATACCATGACCGCAGCAGGTTCTTTTCAACAAAACCTATATTATATGTTCAGTCAATTCGATAATGAATTGAGAAGAGACAAGTCGGTTTCAGGAATGCGAGAGAAGCTTAGAAAGGGATATTGGATAGGAACCATTCCATTTGGCTATACTAACCTAAACCCGGGCAAAGGAAAAGAACAGGATGTTGTAATCAATGAAGAAGGTGAGATATTAAGACACGCTTTTATTTGGAAGGCAAATGAGGATATAACTCACAATGAAATCTCCGACCGATTAGCGAAGAAGGGACTAATAGTAACCGCTAAAAAATTGAGCGACCTTTTTAGAAACCCATTCTATTGTGGATTGGTAGTGAGTTCACATATTCCCGGAGAAGTGGTGGAAGGAAAACATGAGGGTTTGGTATCAAAAGAAATATTTTTGAAGATCCACAAGCTATTAAATAAACGAGGATATGGAGAGAAACGCAATGCAGATTGTGATCACCTACCATTAAAGCAGTTTGTTCGTTCAGCGGATTGTGACACCCCTTACACAGGATATTTAGTTCGAAAGAAAGGTCTTTACTACTATAAGAATAATCGTATCGGAGCAAAGGAAAACAGAAGTGCCAAAGTAATGCATGAGAAGTTTACAGACCTTTTGAAGAACTATCAAATTCAAGATAAGAAATACATCGCTCCAATGAAGGAAGTAATGTACTATACTTTCAAGGCGGAGCATGAATCAAAAATTCAAGAGACGGCAGTGCAGCAGAAACAAATTTTAGAGATAGCTACAAAACTTGAAAGATTAGAGGAGCGATATGTTTTTGAGGAAATTTCTCAAAGTCAATATGGAAAGTTCAAGCAAAAGCTAGAAGCTGAGAAATACGAAATTGAGGAAAGTTTGTATAGCAACGGTTTTAATTTATCGAACCTTGAAAAAGCCATTGATTTATCGTTGAAATATTCCCTAAAACTCCCTGAATTGTGGGGTTCTGGAGATTTAGAGGTAAAGAGAAGTATTCAAAAAATGGTGTTTCCGGACGGGATTCTGTATGACTTCAAAAATGACGATTATCGAACCACCAGAATAAATTCAATTTTCAGCGTAATCCCTTCATTATCAGCAAAAAATAAGCATAAAAAAAACGGGAATAAAACAGATTTCTCTGATTATTCCCGTTTAGTACTGAAGACGGGACTTGAACCCGTACGTCCTAATGGACATTGGATTTTAAGTCCAACGTGTCTACCAATTCCACCACTTCAGCATTGGAATATTTTTAAGAAAGTTTCAGAGCGAAAGACGGGATTTGAACCCGCGACCCTCACCTTGGCAAGGTGATGCTCTACCCCTGAGCTACTTTCGCAGTCTTTTTATGAACGTGCAACATTGCTATTGCGGGTGCAAATTTAATACTTTTAAACAAATACCAAAGCCTTTTTTAAAAATTTTTCAAATTATTTTAAGCTTATACCATTTCTACTTTAAAATGACTCAAATAAAAAGCAGGAATTTTTTGTTTAGGCGAAAAAGAAAACTTAAGCATAGCCATAGCTACGGTTACGTTTTATTTTGAAGTATAAACGAAAAAGAACAAATTTTAATGACTCATTTTATGGTAAAAATGGTATTATTTTTTCTTTACCAGCATACGCTTAATTTCATTGAGCTTCATAAGCGCTTCAACAGGCGTAAGTGTATCAATATCAGTTTCTAAAATTTCTTCCTTGATATTTTCCAATAAAGGGTCGTCTAAATTGAAAAAACTGAGCTGCATATCATCATCAATCGATTTCACTTTATCAGTAAGTTCCTCACTAGAATGTGACTTCTCTAATTTCTTTAAAATTTTGTTTGCACGATGTAAAACTTGCTGTGGCATACCAGCCATTTTAGCCACATGAATACCAAAACTATGCTCGCTACCACCTTCAACCAGTTTTCTTAAGAAAAGTACATTATCCTTTAACTCTTTTACCGATACATTAAAGTTTTTGATACGCCCAAAGGTTTCACACATTTCATTAAGTTCATGATAATGCGTAGCAAAGAGTGTTTTAGGCTTTGCCGGATGTTCGTGTAAATATTCGCTAATGGCCCAAGCGATAGAAATACCATCGTAAGTACTGGTTCCACGACCAATTTCGTCGAGCAGTACCAAGCTACGATTGGATATATTATTAAGGATAGAAGCCGTTTCATTCATCTCTACCATGAATGTCGATTCTCCCATAGAAATATTATCACTAGCCCCCACACGGGTAAAAATCTTATCAACCACCCCAATTTTCGCCGCTTTTGCAGGCACAAAACTTCCTATTTGAGCCAACAACACTATAAGTGCTGTTTGTCTTAAAATCGCCGATTTACCCGACATATTAGGTCCGGTTATCATTATAATTTGCTGCGACTCGCGGTCGAGAAAAACATTATTCGCGATATAAGCTTCACCTATAGGCAGTTGTTTTTCAATAACAGGGTGACGCCCATCGGTAATCTCTAAATCATAAGAGGTATCAATGGTGGGGTAAATGTAATTATTGTCTTTTGCCAATTGTGAAAAGCCACATAAACAATCCAGTTGCCCAACCAAATACGCATTTTGCTGCACCGGTTTAATGTATTGATTCATCCAAACCACTAAATCGGAAAACAATTGTTGTTCTATAGCTTGAATACGGTCCTCGGCACCTAGAATTTTAGCTTCGTACTCTTTAAGCTCTTCGGTAATGTATCGTTCGGCATTCACTAACGTTTGCTTCCTAATCCACTCGGCCGGTACTTTATCTTTATGCGTGTTTCTAACTTCAATATAGTAACCAAACACATTATTCGAGGCAATTTTTAAAGAAGTTATGCCTGTGCGCTCGCTTTCACGCTCTAGCATGGCATCTAAATAATCTTTCCCTGATTTAGACAAATTTCGAAGCTCGTCCAACTCTTCTGAAAAACCATCAGCAATGGTACGCCCTTTCAATAAATTTACCGGAGCCTCTTCGTTTAAAGTCTTTTTAATTTTATCTCGAAGCACATCACAGCTCTGCAAGGTATCTCCTATAATTTTCAGAGATTCGTTATCGCAATCAGACGCCAACTTCTTTATGGGTACTATCGCTTCAAGTGAATTTTTAAGCTGAATAACCTCACGCGGATTCACCTTACCTGTAGCAATTTTAGAAATTAAGCGCTCTAAATCACCAATATGTTTAATGTGATTTTGAATTTTTTGAAGTACGCTGTCTTCCTTCGTTAGAAAACTAACCACCTCATGCCTGCTTTTAATCTTCTCAATATTTTTTAAAGGCAATGCTAACCAACGCTTAAGTAGCCTTCCACCCATAGGCGAAATGGTTTTATCAATGACATTTAAAAGCGTTACCGCATTATTGTTGGTGGAGTTGTAAAGCTCTAAATTTCTAATGGTAAAACGATCCATCCAAACATAATCATCTTCCGCGATACGCGATATCGACGTGATATGTTGCAACTTTTTGTGCTGGGTTTCTCCTAAATAATGCAAAATAGACCCCGAAGCGATAATCCCTTCATGAAGCTCTTCAACACCAAAGCCTTTAAGCGTTTTCGTATCGAAATGTTTTATTAAGGTTTCGTAGGCATAATCGCTTTGATACACCCAATCTTCTAAATAAAACGTATGAAAATCGTTGCCAAAGGTCTCGGCAAACAAACCGCGTTTTTGCTTGGAGACTAAAACTTCACTCGGACTAAAATTCTGAAGCAGTTTATCGATATACTCGGCATTCCCTTGTGAGGTTAAAAACTCGCCCGTAGAAATATCTAAAAATGAAACGCCTATATGCTTTTTATCAAAATAAACCGAACATAAAAAGTTATTCGATTTCGAAACTAAAACCTCATCATTAAGCGCCACACCAGGGGTAACCAGTTCGGTAACGCCGCGTTTTACAATGGTTTTTGTTTGCTTTGGGTCTTCCAACTGATCGCATATAGCCACACGCTCACCAGCCTTTACCAATTTAGGTAAATAGGTATTTAAGGAGTGGTGCGGAAAACCTGCTAAAGCAGTTTCACTCTCGCTTCCTGCCCCACGCTTGGTTAAAATAATACCTAAAATTCCAGCCGTTTTTACAGCATCAGAACCAAAAGTTTCATAAAAATCGCCCACACGAAACAACAATAAAGCATCGGGATACTTTGCCTTAATCGCATTGTACTGTTTCATTAACGGGGTTTCTTTTTTCGCTTTTTTCATCTTGATTTTTTTCATTTCCGTGAAAACGGAAATCTCAATGGTAAATGATTTTTATATATTATTTTTGCGCAAATTACAAGTTTGCTAATGTAACGTTAATTTGATTTTTTTTGAAATCGAAGCATTACAAGTTATTTACAATTAAAAATAGATGTCAACAAATAAGATAACACCCTGCATACATCAGGTTTTAAGTGAGTTACCTTATTAAAATAGCATTTTCGCTTTCGCGGAAGAAGAAAAAGATAAAACAATGCGCAAATTAAAAAATAGTGAATTAGATCGTTTGAGTGTCGAGGACTTCAAAGAAGCTAAAAAAACACCAATTATCATTATTCTAGACAACATACGAAGCTTAAACAATATCGGATCGGTATTTCGTACCAGCGACGCGTTTTTAATTGAAAAAATTTACCTCTGCGGAATCACGGCAAAACCACCTCATAAAGATATTCATAAAACCGCACTAGGAAGCACAGAAACCGTAGCTTGGGAATATGTTGAAAACACCATCGATTTAATTGAAAAATTAAAAACTGAAGGCATCAAAGTCGCTTCAATAGAGCAGGCTGAAAACGCCACCATGTTAAATGATTTCACTGTTGAAAACAACACCAAATACGCGCTTGTTTTTGGAAATGAAGTTAAAGGTGTTTCCCAAGATGTAGTCTCAGCTAGTGATGCTATTATTGAAATTCCGCAGTTTGGCACCAAACATTCTTTAAACATATCGGTGAGTTGTGGTATTGTGGTATGGGATATTTTTAGTAAGCTGAAAGCATTGTAGTGACTAAAAAAAACAAACAACCCTGGCCCACAAAAGCCGTAATGGATCAAATTTACGAACGTCATCTTTGGGGTGGCAACGACCATGATTTTTACTCTGGTTCTGGATCCCATGATCCCGAAATCACCATACCTTATTTAAGTGCAGTCACCCATTTTTTAAAAACCCACAATAACAATTTAATCGTTTGCGACTTAGGCTGTGGCGATTTTAATATCGGTAAACAACTGTTACCTTTTACAAAGCACTATAATGCTATTGATATTGTTGAAAACCTCATCAACAGAAACAAAAAGCGTTACCCTTCAGAAAAAGTAAGTTTTCAATGTTTAGACATTTCAAAAGATGCATTACCCCCTGCCGATTGTATCATCCTAAGGCAAGTTTTACAGCACCTATCTAATACTGAAATCCACAATATTCTAAACAAACTATACGACTACAAATACATCATTTTAACCGAACACCTGCCTTCGGGAGATTTCATCCCAAATTCAGACATCATTTCTGGACAAGGCATTCGAATCAAGAAAAACAGTGGTGTTGATATTTTGGCAGCTCCTTTTCATTTTAAGGTTAAAGAAATCAAACACCTTGGTAAACAAATTTTAAATGATGGTAAGGGATGCCTAGTTACGATGCTTTTTACTTTGTTTTAAAATTAAAACCTAATCTATTGTCTTATTTTAATAAGCAATAGACATCATCAATAATATAAAATCAAATAGTTCCATACTTTAAATTCATAATTATAAGAATTTTCTTTAGTTTTAAGAGTTTAAATTAAAAAATGGGAAATAATAAGTTAATGGATTTTCATCGCTTTTTAGATGAAGCAGGTGACACCACATTTTATGGAAAAGGAAAGAAAAACATTATTGGTGAAAATGGTGTTTCAAAAGTATTTATTCTTGGCATGATAAAGGTAAAAGATCCATTAGATGAAGTACGTAATAAAATAAACCAGCTTCAACAAAAAATTACTAGTGACGAGTTTTATCACGTACCAAGCGTATTGAAGAAAATTAATAAAACCGGTTATTATCTTCATGCGACGGATGATTTACCCGAAATTAGAAAAGAAATGTTTGATTTAATGAAAACAATAAACTGTAGCTTTGAAGCTGTGGTTGGCAGAAAAGACATCGAGCGATATGAAACAAAACATAAAGGAAAGGAAGAATATTTTTATGCAGACTTACTATCACATCTACTAAAAAATAAACTTTCAAAACATGATAAACTTGTTATGCATATTTCGGAACGTGGAAAAAGCACAAAAAATCATAATTTAGAATTAGCATTCCTCAAAGCCAAACAAAGGTTCTCTAAAATTAACGGTAACAAGGAATCAAAAACCAAAGTTGTTTTTAATGTGAATTACCCAACAAAAGATCCTTTATTAAATTTAGCAGATTACTTTTGCTGGTCTATTCAGCGCGTTTTTGAAAGAGGAGAAATCAGATATTATAATCATATCAAAGACCAAATAAAATTGGTAATTGATTTATACGACACAGTAAAATATGATGGTTGGAAAAATTATTATGACAACCGCAAAAACCCCTTAACCTCTAAAAATAAAATAAGCCCACTAAAACACTAATTTTAAATTAAATTTAAAATAACGACATGGAGTCGACTTTCGTGTTTTGCAGACTTAACTAGTACAAATATACAATATTACTGTGAATTACTGAAAAATGTATTTCACTATACCCTACAAATCTCTCCTAAAACCCACAAATAATCCGATCGGTTTTCAACAAAATCGCGATGAGACACATCAATAATTTTCACATTAAAATCGGTTTGGGTTTTTAAAAATTCCAGGTAACCGGTATTTATTTTTTCCAAATAAGCATTTTCGATGTTTTGCTCGTACTCACGACCCCGCTTTTTGATGTTCTGTTGCAAACGCTCGGTGTTTTGATGCAAATACACATACAAATCAGGTTTTCGAAGCTCTTTATACATCAAATAAAACAGCTTTCTGTAAAGATTAAACTCGTCTTCCTGCAAGGTGATTTTAGAAAAAATAAGGGATTTAAACACATCATAATCACTTACAATAAAATCTTTAAATAAATCGAGCTGCGCTAAATCGTCGGAAATCTGCTGGTAACGATCGGCCAAAAAAGACATCTCTAAAGTAAAGGCATAGCGATGCGCATCTTCATAAAATTTAGGCAAGAAAGGATTATCGGCAAAACGCTCTAAAACAAGCTTGGCATTAAAATCTTCAGATATTTTAGTAGCTAAACTCGTTTTTCCCGAACCAATATTCCCTTCAATAGCAATGTAATCGTATTTTGAAGGTTGATACGCTTTACTCGGATTTTTCAACCAAATATTTAAAGGTTCTAAAACCGAATCATCATCACAATGCTGTAGCAATTCTGAAATCTCTTTTTGCAACACAGGGTGTACCACTTTTGATGCGATATCATTTAAAGGTAATAACACAAACTTGCGTTTTTGCATTTCCGGATGTGGTATTTGTAATTTCTCGGTTTGTATAACTTCAGCTTCAGCTAAAACAATATCCAAATCAATTACCCGTGCTTCATAACCATTTTTCTGGGTGCGCACCCGCCCTAATGAAATTTCAATGCCTAAAAGCAAGTCTAAAACCTTTTCAGGGCTAAATTCACTTTGCAACACCAAACAACAGTTTAAAAAATCCTCACTTTCAAATCCGAAAGCTGGCGATTTATACACCTTAGAAATAGACCATACATGCCCTATTTGCTCGAAAATAGCCTGAACAGCATCTTGCAAATTTTTAAACTTATCGCCTTTATTACTACCTAAAGCAATATAATATGTGGTTGATTTCAGCATAGAATCGACAAAATAACTAAAACAATTTTTAATACTTTATCTTTACAACAGCTATTTATTCACAATTACCTTATGACTTTAAGAGATAAACTTGCCGCCCAACGTATTTACATGCTTTTGGGTGGGTTATTTATCACCTCCTTGGTTGTTTCTAATCTTATTTTTCAGAAATTTTTTTACTGGTACCCTATTGACTTGACGTTTTTCGATACCAAATTATTCGAAATTTCAGTCGGCATTTTACCCTACCCCATCACCTTTCTTATAACCGATTTAATTAGTGAAATTTATGGTAAAAAGCGTGCCAACGATATTGTTGTGGTTGGTATATTCGCTTCCCTCTTTTCGCTTTTAATCATTTATGTATCCAGCTTGGTACCAGCAACCTCATGGTCTTACGTAGACGATAAAATGTTTAATACGGTATTTGGCAATACGTCTATCGCGGTTTTTGCCAGTATGATTACTTATTTGTTTGCTCAATTTATAGACATTCAAATTTATCACTTCTGGAAACGCATCACTCTAGGCAAATATTTATGGCTACGCAACAACTTTTCCACTTGGTTTTCGCAGTTTATCGATACGTTTACCATCGTTTTTTTACTCTGCTCTTTCGGTATTATCGACTGGCAAAATTTTAAAGGCTTAGTACTTAGCGGTTTTCTTTTTAAAGTGATTATTGCGGCTTGCGACACCCCATTTCTATACTTTGGCGTTTACCTGTTTAGAAAACGTTTCCGACTAAAAGTGAATCAAGAAATCGATTTACTATAAACCTAAGTTTGGCCATAAATACAAATAGCAATGGCGTTAACTTTTAATGTGAATAAGTCTATTTGCACGTATCAAATCCTTTAACTTTGCACTATTAACCACAACATGTTCTCACTTTTTATGAAGAAAGCACTAAAAATTTTTGGAATTATCCTCATTATAATCATCCTAGCTCTTATAGCCATTCCATATATTTTTCAAGGACGCATACAAGAGCTGGTCAAGCAGTCTATTAATCAAAACTTAAATGCCAAAGTTGAATTTAGTGATATCAACCTCAGCTTTATTCAAAATTTTCCAAAAGCAGGAATTAGTTTAAGCAATTTAGAGATCATAAATAACGCCCCCTTTAAAGACGAAACTTTAGCCATAGCTAAAAGTATTTCGTTTACCATGTCGGTTAAAGAGCTTTTTAAAAGTGACAACGAGCCCATCGTAATAAATTCAATATATATAAACGAGGCCTTAATCACTTTAAAAACAGATAAATTCGAAAATAACAACTACGATATCACTAAAGCCTCGGATAACGCTTCCGCGGAAGAAAAACCAGCCCATTTCAACTTCAGTATTAAAGATTATCAGATAAAAAATAGCGCACTTACCTACCTTGATGAGCTTTCGAAAACCACGGCTCACATCACCGAATTCAATCATGAAGGTCATGGCACCTTTACTTCTGAAGTTTCAGAATTAGACACAGATACCCATTTCAATATCAGTTTAAACATTGAAAATACCAATTATTTAAACAATAATAGCATAAAGCTTGATGCGTTAATTGATGTCGATTTAAATCAGAATAAATACACTTTCAAGGAAAACAAAGCCCAAATTAATCAGCTGCCCATACATTTTGATGGGTATGTTAAACTTCTTGACAACGGACAAGAAATCGCCATTACTTTTGAAAATCCAGAAACTGATTTTAAAAACTTTTTAGCGCTCGTTCCTGAAACCTATTCTAAAAGTATTGAACAAGTAAAAACCACAGGCGATTTTAAAATTAAAGGTATGGTTAACGGTCAGCTTACCGAAACCACTATTCCTCAATTTGACATCAGTATGGTTTCTAACCATGCCTCATTTCAGTACCCCGATTTACCAAAAGGTGTTAAAAATATAAGTATTGATGCCCTTATAAAAAATACCACTGGGCAAACAGATGATACCTATTTAGACTTAAACACCTTAAATTTCACTATTGATCGTGATGTTTTTGAAGCAGCGGCACATGTAAAAAACCTCACCAAAAACATGTTGGTTGACGCCCAGGTGCATGGTGTTTTAAACCTAGCTAACATATCCAAAGTATATCCTGTAGACCTATACCATAAACTTAGCGGTATTTTAAAAGCTCAAATAAATACAGCTTTCGACATGAATGCCATTGAAACCAACGCTTACGAGCGTGTTAAAAGTAATGGTTCGGCAAGCCTTTCTGGTTTTACCTTCTACTCGGAAGACTTACTAAATCCCCTCGAAATTAGTCAAGCGCAATTAACTTTTAATCCAGGAACCGTAACCTTAAACACTTTCGAAGCCAAAACAGGATCTAGCGATTTAAAAGCCTCAGGAACTATTAATAATTTATTAGGTTTCTTATTTAGCAATACCACTTTAAAAGGCCAATTTGATATGAATTCTAACCTTTTTAAAGTGGGCGATTTTATGACTGAAACGGAAGAAGATGAACCTACCAAAGAAACCACTACAAATCCTAACACTGAAAGCTTAAAAATACCAGCCTTTTTAGACTGTACCATAAATGCCAAGGCCAAAACAGTGATTTACGACAATTTAAACCTTAAAAATGTTTCGGGTACGCTACTGGTAAAGGATCAAAAAGCTACCTTACAAAATTTAAGCTCGAATATATTTGACGGTCAATTAATGCTTTCGGGTGAAGTCTCAACAAAAGCTGAAACCCCTACATTTAACGTAAAACTAGATGCCAGTAAATTTGATATCGCCCAGTCTTTTAAAGGCTTAGAATTACTTCAAAATTTAGCACCCGTTATTAAGTTATTTGACGGTAAATTAAACAGTAAAATTGCCATTTCAGGAAACTTAAACAAAGAATTCACACCCGATTTAAACAGTGTTTCTGGTAGCGCTTTCGCGGAATTACAAAGCACTAAAATGATCAATGATCAAAGTGCATTGATTAGCAAGCTGGATGAAAGCATAGACTTTATCGATTTTGAAGCTATCAATTTAAACGATTTAAAAACCCATTTGGAATTTGCCAATGGTAAAGTAAGCGTGTCCCCTTTCACTTTAAAATATAAAGATATCGACATCAATATTTCTGGCGCCCACGGCTTTAACAATACGGTCGATTATAACATGGTTTTTAATGTGCCTGCAAAATATTTAGGCAGCGACATTAACCGTTTAATAGGAAAAATTGACGACCCTAAAGTAAACAATATCAGTATTCCTGTAACAGCAAACATCACTGGAAATTACAAGAATCCTGATGTAAAAACAGATATAACCAGCAGTGTAAAAAACTTGAGCAATCAGCTTTTAGAAATTCAAAAAGAAAAACTTTTAAACCACGGAAAAGCACAAATTAATAACCTTATTGGCGATGTTATTGGGAGCAATAAAGCAAAATCAGATTCCATTAAAACGGAACAAAATAATGCCGTACAAAAAACTTTAAACGACATTATAAAGTCTAAAAAAACCACAGACAGCGCTTCGAATAATAATAGCCCCTCCGAAAAGCTTATAAAAAATACGCTCAACGGAATTTTTGGAAAGAAAAAAGAGCAAGACAGTCTTTAGAAAATCACTAGAAAGTTCAAAATCCTTCAAAAAACACTAAAACAGCACGATTTTAATACTTTTTAAAGGATTTTAAGCCCAAACAGCCGATTTTTTAGGTTTTTCGACTTAAAAAGCTTATGTTATTGGTTCGACATAATCTTAAAAAATCTGTATGAGGCAATTAAAAATTACGAAGCAAGTTACCAACCGAGAATCCAAATCATTAGACAAATACCTTCAAGACATTAGTAAAATCCCGTTAATTACCGCCGAAGAAGAGGTGGATTTAGCACAAAAAATCAAAAAAGGCGATCAAAAAGCTTTGGACACCCTCACAACGGCAAATTTACGTTTTGTAGTTTCAGTTTCTAAACAGTATCAAAATCAAGGTTTAACACTACCCGATTTAATCAACGAAGGCAACGCTGGCCTAGTAAAAGCGGCGAAACGCTTTGATGAAACTCGAGGTTTCAAATTCATTTCATATGCGGTTTGGTGGATTCGACAAGCAATTCTTCAAGCTTTAGCACAACAATCTCGAATAGTTAGATTACCTTTGAACAAAATTGGTTCTATAAATAAAATTAATAAGGCTTATTCATTTTTAGAACAAACCCATGAACGAGCGCCTAGCGCTCAAGAGATTGCAACCACATTAGACCTTACGGTTAACGATGTGAAACAATCCATGAAAGCCTCTGGAAGACATGTATCTATGGATGCACCTCTATTAGATGGCGAAACGTTTAGTCTGTATGACGTTGTAAAATCGAATGATTCCAACGCACCCGACTCTGATTTGCTTAAAGAATCTTTAAACGCCGAAGTGAACCGCGCTTTAGAAACGCTTTCAGACAAAGAAGCTCAGGTGATACGCTACTATTACGGTATTAGTGTTAAGCAACCTAAAAGCCTAGAGGAAATTGGTGTCGATTTTGGCATCACCAGAGAACGGGTTAGACAAATAAAAGAACGTGGCATTCGCAGATTACGCCACGCATCGAAATGTAGAGTACTTAAAACGTATTTAGGGTAATTTCTAAATATTAAAATTATAATTTATTAAAAACAAGTTATGTTAAAAATCATTGTAAAAGACGGCGAAAACATAGAGCGCGCCTTAAAACGCTATAAGAGAAAACACAGAAACATTAAAGTAATGCAAAACTTAAGAGACGGACAATTCTTTACAAAACCATCTGTAAAAAGACGTCGTCAAGTTCAAAAAGCAGCTTATATCCAAAATTTAAGAGACCAACAAGAAATATAAGTCTCATTATAAATAATTATCATAAAACCCATTTACATCGTTTTTGTAAATGGGTTTTAGGTTTTGTAGTTACCTTAATGTACAGCAATTTGAACAACTAGGCCTTCATTAGAACGTACATTAAAAACGGTATCATCTTCAAAAATAAGATACTGCCCTTTTATACCCACCAATTTCCCAGTATACCGAAGCGTCTTTTTAAGGTTTAGACTTTTAGGTTTTTCAGGATATTTAATCACCGGAAAATCAATATGAGTTTCTGTTTTATTATCTATAAAATAGGGTTTAACTTCCTCGGGAATATACTCGGCTAAACGACCTCTCCAACTTGCTAAATTTTCATCTTCGATATCATTTTTAAGCATTTTTCGCCAGTTCGTTTTATCGGCCACATGGTCTTTTAAGGCCACCTCGGTAATCCCTGCTAAATAACGGTTTGGCACCTCAACAATTTCAATAGCTTCATGGGCACCTTGATCAATCCAACGCGTAGGTACTTGGGTTTTTCTAGTAACCCCAACTTTCACATTGCTAGAGTTAGCCAAATACACAATATGAGGTTTTAATTGTACCGATTTCTCATATTCCAAATCGCGATCCTCCTGATCCAGATGTGCGGTACTTAATTCGGGGTGCATGATCCAATCGGCCGCCTGTGGTACCTCAAAAAAACAGGATTTACAATAGCCTTGACGGAAAATAGGACGATCCAAACCACAGTTTAAACATTGGTATTTTACAAAAGTCATTTCAATAGTTTTATCTAACAACTGATTGATATTTAAAAAATCAGATTCAAACACCAAATAATATTGAATGGGACTTGAAAATTCGGTTTCCATTTTTGTTAAAACACCTTGGTAGGTCATAAAAAAAAGTATTATTTTTAAAAAATTAAAGATAAAATAAATTATGTCAATACCCATAGTTAATTCGATTGCATCTTGGTTTTTAAAAAAGCGTTTTCATCAAATTGAATTGTTTTTAAAATACCCAAATGAGGTTCAAAACGAATTGCTAATGAACCTGATTCAGTTTGCTAAAGACACTGAAATTGGAAAAACACATGATTTCGCTTCCATAAAAAACTACAAAACTTTTGCCGAGCGTGTGCCTATTAAAAATTACGACGGTTGGCAAGATGTTATCGAACGCTCTAGAAATGGTGAAAACAATATTTTCTGGCCCACGCCCATAAAATGGTTCGCAAAATCTAGTGGCACCACACGAGCAAAAAGTAAATTTATTCCCGTTAGTGAAGAATCGCTTGAAGATTGTCATTACGCCGCAAGCAAAGATTTGTTGTGTATGTATTTAAACAACAATGAAGACTCACAATTATTTAGAGGCAAAAGTTTACGACTAGGCGGCAGCAAACAGTTGTACAAAGAAAACGGCACCGTATTTGGCGATTTATCGGCCATTCTTATAGACAATATGCCTTTTTGGGCCGAATTTAGCAGCACCCCAAGCAACAAAGTGTCCCTTATGAGCGACTGGGAGTACAAAATGCAAGCCATAGTAGACGAAACCCGACATGAAAATGTTACCAGTTTAGCCGGCGTACCCTCTTGGATGTTAGTACTTTTAAACCATGTTTTAGAAACAACTGGCAAAAAGAACTTGCATGAGGTATGGCCAAATCTTGAGGTGTATTTTCATGGTGGTGTTAGTTTTACACCTTATACCGATCAATACAAAAATATTCTTCCAGATTCCGGGTTTAAATATTACGAAATCTATAATGCCTCTGAAGGCTTTTTTGCAATTCAAGACCAGAATAATTCGAAAGATCTCTTACTCATGCTGGATTATGGTATTTTTTATGAGTTCATCCCAATGGATATTTACGCCACATCCGAAGAAAAAGCCATTCCTCTTAGTGATGTAGAACTTCATAAAAATTACGCGGTTATTATCACCACCAATGCCGGGCTATGGCGTTATAAAATTGGAGATACCGTAAGATTTACTTCCTTAAATCCCTATCGCATTCGTGTATCGGGAAGAACAAAACACCACATCAATGTTTTTGGTGAAGAACTCATTATTGAAAATGCCGAAGATGCCTTAAAAACAGTTTGCAATGCCACACATTCGGAAATTGTAGATTATACAGCCGCACCAATTTTTATGGAAGGTAAAGAAAAAGGGGCCCACGAATGGTTAATTGAATTTAAAACACCACCAACAGATATCCATTATTTTAGTGAGTTACTCGACCGTACTTTAAAAACGCTAAATTCCGATTACGAAGCCAAACGTTACAACAATATAACCTTAAATCAACCTAAAGTAAACATCGCTCGTAAAAACCTTTTTTACGATTGGCTGAAACAAAATAATAAGCTGGGCGGACAACACAAAATCCCAAGACTCTCGAACACAAGAGAATACATTGATGAGCTCTTAGTTCTAAACCTTCAATATGTGTAGGTTTTTTCTTATTTAGTAAAACACACAACGTTTTATACGGCCTTTAATCTATATGTTATTATAATAACATCATAGTGGGTTATATTTACAAGAGAGCACAAATACTTAACCTTTATACTATGAAAACGACACTTTGTTTTCTCTTGTTTTTTGTAACACAAATTGTTCTTTCCCAGGACATAAATAATACTGCAACACAAAACACAGATTCTTCGACTTACATTGGTGAAAACGGATTTCATTTTGAAATTTCACCTACCTATTCGAATTCTGAATTTTCAGATATTGGATCTGGATTTTTCAGGAAGAAATTTATCATGGTTTCTGCTAAAAGGGTTGGAGGATTATCTAAAATTGACCCAAATACCAATGAAGCCTATAAAGATTTATACTGTTTAGATATCGATAACCATACTGGATTAATAAGCCGACCACTGTCATACTCTCGAATATTAAACACCCATTTTAGTGAAGATCAAATTAGCTTTTCAAAAAATGAACAAACGGCATATTACACAAGGAGTTCAAACGAAAACTCTTTAGAGTATAAAATTTATAAGTCTGATTTAGAAGAAAACTCAAATGGAAACTGGATTAATCACATCACTTTAAGCATTAATAAACCTGGTGTATCTATTGAAACACCTTTTGTAAATCATGCTGGTGATAAGCTCTATTTTGCCGCCAACTATCCAGATGGTTACGGTGGTTTTGATTTATATGTATCGGACATTAAACCAGATGGCACCTTAGACACGCCTAAAAATTTAGGTAGTAAAGTAAATACGGCCAAAGATGAAAAATACCCTGCATTATCTCTAGAGGACAATTACTTATTTTTTGCTTCCAAAGGCCATAAAAATTTAGGAGGCTATGATCTTTTTAGAAGTAAAATATCCAACAGAGGCATAAAAGACCCTAGAAATTTAGGAACCACTATCAATACTGATGATGATGATATTGCCTTTTTTATGGCCAACAAAAGTCGCGGTTATATGACTTCCAATAAACCTAATAGCATAGGAAGTTATGATGTTTATATCGTTAATATTTTTGAAGTCACACAATCCTTAACAGGAACAGTTTTAGATGCGGAAACCAAAATAAAACTCCCTAATGCACAACTCACATTATATGATGATGACGGGCTAGAAATTTCCAAAACCATAAGTGCTGCCGATGGCTCTTATAAATTTGCTGTGGAACCTTTTACAGATTATAGCATCACTACAGTAAAAGATGGTTTTATGAGCTCTCAAGAGCTTTTTACTTCCGATAAACCTTTAGATAAATATGTCTATAAAAAAGACATCCCTTTACAAACCATTGCGCCAATTATAAAGGACTCCAAAATTATGGTGGAAAACATCTATTTTGATTTCGATAAATGGAACATTAAAGAAGAATCGTATGTCACTTTAAATAAAGTCGTAAAAATACTTAACGACAATCCGGATATGAAGCTTTCAATTAATGCCCACACCGACAATAAAGGTAGTGATGCTTACAACTTAAACTTATCTAAAAAGCGAGCACAATCGACCGTAGCCTATTTAATTAGCAAAAACATTGACAAAAACCGATTAGAATCTCATGGTTTTGGCGAATCTCAGCCTATTATCGATTGTAAAGACCACTGCTCGAAAGAAGATCTACAAGCTAATAGGCGTATTGAGTTTGTAATTCTAAACTAAATTCTTAAGTTTATAAATCAAAAAAAAACAGACCATTTAAAAAAGTTACGTTCTATGCTATAATGCGTATCTCCAAAGATCTCAATACATTCATAAAACTATTTGCTATTTGACAAGCTTAGCCTGACAACTACCAAATAAGATTTTTTAATGGTCTATTCTATATAAAAACCGTTAGCTACAGCGCACTTTTAAATTGCTCCAAGAAACGTACATCATTCTCACTTAACAACCTAATATCTCCTATTTGGTGTAATAGCATAGCAATACGATCAATCCCTACACCAAAAGCAAAACCTGAATATTCGTTAGTATCGATATTACAATTTTCTAATACATTAGGATCTACCATACCACAACCCCCAATTTCTAACCAGCCCGTTCCTTTAGTGATTTTATAATCGGTTTCGGTTTCCAATCCCCAATACACATCAATTTCAGCACTTGGTTCTGTAAACGGAAAGTAAGAAGGACGTAAACGAATTTTACTCTTGCCAAACATTTCTGTAGTGAAATGTTGAAGTGTTTGCTTTAAATCGGCAAAACTCACATCCTTATCAATGTATAAACCTTCCACCTGATGGAAAAAACAGTGTGAACGTGCCGAAATAGCTTCATTTCTATACACGCGTCCAGGCGAAATGGTTCGAATTGGCGGTTTATTATTTTCCATATAACGCACCTGTACCGAACTGGTATGCGTACGCAATAAAATATCTGGATTGGTTTGAATAAAAAAGGTATCCTGCATATCACGTGCTGGATGATACTCTGGCAAGTTTAAGGCCGTAAAGTTATGCCAATCATCTTCAATTTCTGGTCCCTCACTAACGTTAAACCCAATACGTGAAAATATGTCTATAATTTGATTTTTAACAATAGAAATAGGATGACGTGCACCAATATGAATAGGCTCACCTGGGCGCGATAAATCGCCATATACTCCCTTAACTTCTTCGGTGCTCTCCAGAGTTTCCTTTAAAGCGTTTACTTTATCTTCAGCCGTTTTTTTAAGTTTATTTATGGTTTGTCCAAACTCCTTTTTCTGGTCGTTTGCTACATTTTTAAATTCGGCAAAAAAGTCATTTAACAAACCTTTCTTTCCTAAGTATTTAATACGGAATGCTTCAACCTCTTCTTTGGTTTTTGCTTCAAAAGCTTCTGCTTCAGCAATTAGGTCTTTTATTTTATCTATCATATCGTCATTTCAAAAATGAACGCAAATTTACTACTTTTTCGCGATTTGCGTTAGGGATTACGCATTGCTTTTTAATTTTTATCATATGAAAATCGTGAATGCAGAGCATTTTAAGAGGAAATCCTTTTTAAGCGTTCTCAATAAAAAAATTGGAAAAAAAAGTACAACCTCCCGATAGTTATCGAAAAGCTAACCTGCTAACTAGCAGGCAGACGCCCAATATTTGTTCAATTGATATATTCTGTTTCTAAAAAATAATTAACAATAGCCTCTTTCATTAACACGCTTTGCTCTCCAGCCTTTAAGTGCGGAAGGTTTTCAAGAACTTTATAATGAGGCCAACCTTCGTCATCCACAAAATCAAGTTCATAATACCCGTAAGGGGTAAGTAATTTACAAATAGCAATATGCATTAAATCGAGCTTTTGATCTTTTTTAAAAGTACGATCAAGCTGCCCCAATTCTTGTATGCCAATTAAATAAATGATCGCATCGAGATCTAAAGGGTCTCCATCGGCAAATTGATCAGACAGTTTTGTAACTACCACATTCCATCGCTCCTTTAATTGTTCATCTCTTGACATGTTTGTTGTTATTTTAACGAGGCTTAAATAAACACTAAGCGCTACCATGATTTTGCTGCCAAAGTTAAGCAATGGCTTGAATACTTGAGTTCTTCTACCTTAAAAAGGGCAGAAATTATTTTATATTTACAAAAATATTAACATTTATGGGCGTTATTGATATTGTTTTAGGAGCTTTAATCTTGTTTGGATTGGTTCGCGGATTTATGAAAGGACTTTTCGTAGAAGTGGCTTCACTAATCGCATTAATCGCAGGAGTTTATGGCGCGATTCACTTTAGCAATTATGCTGCCGATTACTTAAAAACATTAACCAGCTGGGAGGAAAACACCATCACTATTTGTGCCTTTGCCATCACTTTTATTGTTATCGTTCTGGCTATTGCTCTTGCAGGAAAAGCCCTCACAAAGTTAGCCAATTTCGCTGCTTTAGGCATTTTAAATAAATTATTAGGAGGGGTATTTGGAGCCTTAAAAATCGCATTAATACTTAGTGTTATACTAAATATATTTGACCGCATGAATAACCCGATCACTTTTCTTGATAAAGCAACAGTTGAAGATTCCCTATTATACGAGCCCGTAAAATCCATGGTGCCACTCATATACCCCAGCATTATGGCGGAAACTGAAAAGCAGGATAAAAACGAAACAACAGATGAAAGTCCGAATAAAAAATCTTCCTTTCTTAACAATGAAGCTTAGGTTATTCAAAAAACGAACCTTTTTGTCTCTCATACATACATTTTAAAGTTCTTAACATAAACTTTTCAGGAATTAATTATGGCATAATACCCATATGCTTCATTATATATGTGTGTTTTGTTTTTGTATCTCTAGAAACTCAAGTCATTTCAGTAACCTGTTTCAAAGCCTTTTGTATTAAAACTATGTCGTCAAAATAATAAAACACAGGAGGAATTTCAAACCTTGAGCTTTATAAATTCATTGTTATTGAAAGCGCTCATTAAGAAAACCAGAATAATTAATTTTGACTGAAAACATAGCAGTCATTCGAGGCTTTCTGAAAAGCAATATAAATTGATTTGTTAAGTTGAACATATTGAAGTCAATTTTGATTACTAATCAGTTAAAAATATGATGAAAAGTTGAAAGCTAGCTAATATTTTAAGAATAAAAATCAATAGCGTCCAAAACGCTTAAAAAGAGAAAGGGATTTTGTATCTCAAAATATTATTTTTGAGTTGCACAACAAAAAACAACCTTTCTCCATGACAAATATAACATTGTTCTCTCAGATAATCTCCAAATTAGACCGTTCTAGTTTTTCTAAACTTGTAAAAGCCAAGGGAATAGATAAACATCAAAAAGGATTTAATAGTTGGACACATTTAGTCTCCATGTTGTTTTGTCAATTTGCAAAAAGTCAATCCGTCCGAGATATAAGTAATGGACTTCGCTCTGCCACAGGAAACCTTAATCATTTAGGCATACAGAAAGCACCTTCTAAATCAACGATAAGCTATCAAAACAAACATCGAGACTGGACGCTTTATCGAGATTACTACTATGTTCTTTTAAAAAGTTTTGGACAGCACCCTCACTTAAAACGTGTTAAATTCAAAATTAAATCCAAGATATTTCTATTAGATTCTACAACGATAAGTCTATGTTTAAGTCTCTTTGATTGGGCAAAATACAAAACCCACAAAGGAGCTGTAAAAATGCACACCTTGCTTGATTATGATGGTAATTTACCGCACTTTGTAAATATTAGCGATGGTAAAACAGCAGATAATAAAGGAGCTTACGATATTCCTTTGATTAGCCGTTCGGTTATTGTCGCAGATCGATTTTATAATGATTTTTCGTTACTTAACGTTTGGGACAGCAACCAAGTGTTTTTTGTAATTAGGCACAAAGAAAACATCCAATTTAAGAGTATTAAAGAAAAAGAATTGCCAGAAAATAGACATCATCATGTTTTAAAAGATGAAATCATTGAGCTAACAGGGGCTAAATCAAAAACAAAATACCCAAAGAAGCTACGTAGAATAGCTGTATGGGACGATAAAAATAACCAGGAAATAGAACTTATTACCAACCAAATGTCTTAGACAGCAAACACAATTAGCCAACTCTACAAAGCTAGATGGGATATTGAGATATTCTTTAGAGACATCAAACAACAGCTACATATTAAATCGTTTATAGGAACTTCTGAAAATGCCGTAATGATACAAATATGGACGGCTCTTATTACTATACTCATCCTAAAAGCCTTAAAACCAAATGCAAAATATAATTGGTACTTGTCCAATTTAGTAGCTTTTATAAGACTTAACCTTTTTGTCAAAGTGGATTTGCAAAAATGGATTGATAGCCCTTTTAACGAGCGGCCTCCCCCCAAACAAAATTATACACAAGGGGTTCTTTTTTGAAAAAGATAAAAAACATGGCTAATTACCAGTAAAATCGTTGACTTTTGATTAGATCAAAAATGTTTAGGACAGGATTGAATAAAAATGATTAAATTACTGGTTATATGTTGTGGCACAGATTTCGATTTTATTTAGCCGTAATTCTTGAAATATTTTTAACTAAAAATTCCATGGCTCAGACTGAATTTTTTGGAGAATTTGGAGTACACAAAACTTTTAAGATTAAGGAGTTGTGGGTAATTAATATAGAAAGTAATTATAAACACGCATACCAACTTACCAAATGGCGACGAATAGGTTTAAGCGGGGGAATATCAAGGCATTTTGGCAAACATGTAACACTTCTTTTTGGTATTTCTAACAATTATAGGTTCGATCCTAAACTGGGAGATTTTTACGAGTTAAGCCCTGCACTAGGTGCAGACTTTAAACTACCCATTACATCTAACCTAGCAATTAGTCAACGCAGTAAGGTTGAATCTAAAAATTTCTTTATTTCAAAACACGTCCACTATTTTAGAGCACGTTTAAGAATAGAACTCGCTTACAAATTTAATAACCCAAACTGGAGTATGAATACAGGATATGAATGGTACTTCTTAAAAAACCCAATAAACAATGAGAGATTTCCTAGTTCGCGTGAATTTAATTTAACCATAAAAAAGAAGATACGAAATGGCCACGCCTTAGGTTTAACATATTTAAGGAATGTCTTTTTACCACATAGCGACAATGTTGGCGTAAATGGTAATACCATTTCATTATGGTATGAATTTTAATTTCATGGTTAGATTAATTCAGAAATTAAGTGACGCTTATTACCTGTAAGCAGCAAATAAAATTATCGGCTGGTTTGAGATCACTTAAAAATCCTTCCCGCTTTAGTAATGTTCCTTGAGTCGCCCTAGAGTTAATCTTTTTGCAACCATCGCATACACTTTTTAAAATCCTTAAAAATATGTGCTTTAGGAATTAATTGCGGAATGATACCTATACGTTCCATCATATATTTGGGCTGTTTTTGTATATCTACAAACAACACTAAAACACCTCTTTTATTTAAATCTTGAAGCATATCCTCCATAGCATACAAGCCCGATTGATCCATATATTGCATTCGACCTAAACGGATTATTACTTTAGTCGCAGAATTTGGTATTTGAGATATTAGTTGCTGAAAATCGCTAGTACTACCAAAAAACAAGGGCCCTTTTATGTGTTTAATAAAAACGTCTTCTTTTAAATGTTCAGGAAAATGAACCTCATCGCCCCAGGCTTCTTCTTTAAGTGGTTTTAAATCGGAACGTTCGGCAGTTAAATCGCCAATTTTTTTCATAAACATTAAGGAAGCTATAATGAGCCCAATACCAACCGCATATACCAAATTCCAAAATGTTGATAGTATGAGTACAACAAACATGATAATCACTTCAGAACTTACTCTTAAAGGTCCGAATTTGGTATCCCTCGGTAAGCTAGGAATGGCTTTCAACCCTTTAAAATCCATCACACCAATACCAACAGTAATTAAAATACCGGCCAATACAGCCGCTGGAATTCTAGAAGCCACCGGACCAAGACCTAGTAAAATTACAAGAAGAACCAAACTAGAAATCATACCTGAAAGTTTCGTTTTTCCTCCCGAAGAAATATTTACAACCGTTCTAATTGTAGCGCCAGCGCCAGGAATGCCACCAAAAACAGCCGCGATACTATTACCAATACCTTGACCAATTAACTCTTTATTAGGTAAATGTTTGGTTTTAGTCATATTATCGGCTACCACACTGGTGAGCAACGAATCTATAGCCCCTAAAAGCGCTAAGGTAAGGGCTGTAAAAATATAAGGTGTAAGATTAGGAAAACTAAAGGTTGTAAAAATTTCTAAATTGGGAATGGGTAAGCCTTTAGGGATGGTTTCTATAGGGCGATAATCCAAACCGAATATAACAGCAATACTAGTCATGATAACAAGGGCCACTAAAGTACTTGGAAGCGCTGTGGTTATTCGTTTAAATCCATAAATAATAAAAATGGTTCCAAAAGCCAAAATGAGTTCCAACCAATCCACATTATTAATGGCTCTGGGTAGTGCTTTTATCGCCCCTAAAGCACCCGATGTTTTTTTTGAAGCCAGGGTTTGAGATTCAACCAAAATATCGTGAGGTGTTACTGTTGACGATCGCTCGATGGTAATTTTAAAATCTTCAAGAACTAAAATACCTTCTCCCGCTTCTTCTTTTAATATGTTTTCAAGGATAATTTCTTCGGCATGCGGTTTAAAGCGTTCCACAAACTCATCATCTTCTTTGGGATAATACCCTAAAGACGGTAATATTTGAGTAAGTATAATTATAACTCCAATAGCGGTCATGAATCCTGACACAACAGGATAAGGTATATACCGAATATACCGTCCAAGACCCATAACGCCTAACCCAATTTGCATAAAACCAGAAAGCAAAAAAACACTTAAAATTATTGGCAATGCCTTAGACACATTACCATCGTTAGTAGCAATAATACCGGCAATAACCACCATACTAACGGCTGTCATAGGAGCGGTGGGGCCGGAAATTTGAGTATTAGTACCTCCAAATAGAGCCGCAAAGAAACTAATAAAAATCGCACCATAAAGCCCGGCTGTAGGACCAAGACCAGACGACACTCCAAAAGCTAAAGCCAAAGGAAGTGCTACAATTCCAGCAGTTATTCCTCCGAATGCATCACCCTTAATATTTGAAAACAGATGCTTCATATTCTAAATATAATTAAGAATTAACAAGGCACAAAACAAAAACTAAGAATACAACAATATAAAAACTTAATAATTAAACCCGTTGTGCATTATGATTTAAAAGAAAAAAGTTGTTCATCTTACTGAAAATCAGTAAATTGATTTAACTACAAATCATTAATAATGAACAACTTGAGTGCAAATTACGAAAGAATATTGGAAGTATTAAGAAAAATATCGAAAGAACAACTTTTAAGTTATCAAAGACGACAACCAAAGCTTAGTGATTTAGAACTTATCAGTTTGAGTCTTACTGCCGAATTTATGGGAATAGATAGTGAAAATGACCTTTTTAGAAAACTTCCAGATTCCCTATTATCAAAAATAGAGAGAAGTGTCTACAATAGAAGAAGACGAAAACTAGTTAATAAGCTCAATAGTATCAGGTTAAGCTTAGCTTCCCATTTTAATGAATTTGAAGATTATTTTGTAGTAGATAGTATGCCTTTAGAAGTTTGTAAATTATCACGCAGTTCTCGTTCAAAGATTTGTAAAGAAAACACTTATGCATTTCCAGATAAAGGTTATTGTGCAGCTCAAAGTTCTAATTATTACAGTTATAAACTGCACGCTGTTTGTTCTGTAAATGGTGTCTTTCAAAGTATCGATTTGAGTCCAGCATCTGTACACGATATTAATTATCTTAAAGATATTAAGATGCAAATAAGCGATTGTACATTAATTGGTGATAAAGGCTATTTATCAACAGAAATACAGCTTAACTTATTTGAAACCTGTAATATAACGCTAAATACACCTATGAGAAGCAATCAAAAAAATTACAAAGTACAGCCTTATGTATTTAGAAAAAAGAGGAAAAGGATAGAAACATTATTTTCACAACTTTGTGACCAATTTATGATAAGACGCAATTATGCTAAAACTTTTGAAGGTTTTAAAACAAGAATCGTAGCTAAGATAACTGCTTTAACAACTATTCAGTATATCAATAAGTTTATTTTTGGGAGAAACATTAATAATATTAAAATTAGCATTATTTAAAATGCACAACGGGTTAATTAAATGTTTAATGGTATTTAAAACAAAAAAATAGGCTATCTGAAAAGTGTCATTGAATTTTCATACAGCCTATTTAGTTAGCGCTGCTATTAAAAGAATTAATAGAAACTAATTATTATGATTAAGCAGATTAATAAAGACACTATCCCGTAAAGTGTGTAAGTTATAAATCGAGGGTTTAGCTTTTTTAAAGTTGAACCCTTTTTTCAAATATAGTTAAAAACTGGTTTAAAATAATGCCCCAGTTCCTAATAGGCATCGACCATTTTTTGGTAGCCTCTCTAAGGGCTAAAAAAGTGGACTTCATAACAGCCTCATCTGTTGGGAATGAGAGCTTTTTTTTAGTGTACTTTCTGATTTTTCCATTAAGGTTTTCAATAAGGTTGGTAGTGTAAATGATTTTTCTAATTTCAACAGGAAATTCATAAAAAGCAGTAAGCTCATCCCAGTTTTCTCTCCAGCTTTTAATAGCATAAGAGTACTTGTGTTCCCATTTCTGAGCAAAGTCCTCTAGAGCAGCTTTTGCTGCGTTTTTGGTGGGTGCATCATAGATATTCTTCATGTCTTTTGCAAATTCCTTCTTGTCTTTCCAAACAACATAGCGACAAGCGTTACGAATCTGATGTACCACGCAAATTTGGGTTTTAGATTCAGGAAAAACATTTTTAATGGTGTCGGTGAAACCGTTAAGATTATCTGTGGCCGTGATAAGCAAATCCTGAACGCCTCTGGCTTTCATATCGGTTAGTACACTCATCCAAAAGGCTGCCGATTCATTCTTACCCAGCCAAAGTCCTAAGACTTCCTTTTTACCATCTCTACGGAGTCCTACGGCGATGTACATGGTTTTGTTAATGACTTTAGAGTTCTCCCGAACCTTAAATACAATACCATCCATCCAAGTAATTAAATATACGGGCTCCAGGGGTCTGTTTTGCCAAGCAATAATATCATTGGTAACTTTATCTGTGATACGTGATATGGTAGATGTAGATACATCAAAATCGTAAACTTCTCGGATTTGCTCTTCAATATCAGAATTACTCATACCCTTGGCATAAAGGCTGATAATGACGTTTTCTATGCCGTCAACCATGTTTGTGCGTTTAGGAACCAGCATAGGGTTAAAAGAAGCTTCTCGGTCTCTGGGAACTTTAATATTAGTCTCTCCTAAAGCTGTTTTTATCCTTTTAGATCCATAGCCGTTACGGGTATTGCTATTATTGGATTGCTGATGTTTCTCATAGTCTAAATGAGCGTCAAGTTCTCCTTCTAGCATCTTTTCAATACCTCGCTTTTGGATGGATTTTAGAAAAGAGGTTAGTTCGTCTCCTGTTTTGAACTGTTTTAAAAAATCGTCGTTTAGAAAATCTTCTTTCTTCATAAGTGTGTAAATTTTAAAATTAAACAAAAAATATCGAGGGTTGCAACCCTCGATATTTTTTGTTTACACACTTTATGAGATACTGCCTTAATAAAACTCTACGGCACCTGTTTTAATATCGTACATGGCACCAACAATTTTAATAGCCCCTTCTTTTTCCATTTGTGATAGAACGGGACTTTCTGCATGAATACGCTCTATGGTTAATTCCACATTCTTTTTGGAAACTTCATCTACAAAACCGCTATTTTTTGAAGTTCTCAAGCTGGCATCTTTAGGCTCACTAACACCATTTACTGCGGGTTTAATTTTTTCTAACAATTTCGTTAGGTTACCTAGTTCAGCATGGTCGCAGGCGCCTTTTATAGCCCCACAACTTGTATGTCCTAACACCACTATTAATTTGGTACCAGCCAGTTTACAAGCAAATTCCATGCTACCTAAAATATCCTCATTTACAAAATTTCCTGCAATACGAACACTAAAAATATCTCCCAAACCTTGATCGAACACCAACTCTGCAGAGACTCTAGAATCTATACAGCTAAGAATAGTAGCAAAAGGAAATTGTCCATCTTGCGTATCGTTTACTTGCTCCAAAAGGTTACGGTTGGATTTTAAATTATTTTGAAATCGTATATTTCCTTCCTTTAAAAATTGTAATGACTTTTCAGGAGTCATTGTTGCCTGTGTTTCTTGTGTATGTGCTTTCATAATATGATTTATTTTATTTTTTCGTTTCGTATAATCGGTTAACTTAAACTTAAATTAGATTTTGGTTTAGTTTTAAAAAATTCTACAAAACTTTCTGGGTTCTCTACGATACCACGCTTAGAAACCAATTTAATATCTATATTTCGTTCTTTAGCTTTATGCGAAAAATCTTCTAAAATCTCAATAACATCATGATCTAAATACCTCGTTTTTAGAACATTTAATTCTAAATAAGTTTCATGTGGCAAATTATCTAATTCTTTTAAAATAGCACCTTTATTAAAAAAGGTAACTTCTTCAGCTAAAGTCATTTTAATTTTATGCTTACCATTACTTTTGTCTTCCATATGCAAAAAGTGAGAATTCTGGTAACTTTTTAATAAAATAACAACAATACCTACTAATAAACCTAAACCGATACCCACTAATAAGTCGGTAAAAACAATACCTACCACAGTAACCATAAAAGGTACAAATTGTTTCCAACCCAACTGATACATTTTTTTAAATAAACCAGGTTTGGCTAATTTGTAACCAACCACTAATAAAATAGCAGCTAATACAGACAATGGTATTTTATTTAACAAATTAGGAATTACGATAACCGAAATTAATAAAAAGAAACCATGTATTATAGCCGACATTTTAGTTTTTCCTCCAGATTGAATGTTTGCCGAGCTTCGAACAATAACTTGAGTAATTGGTAATCCACCTATTAAACCAGAAATTATATTTCCAACACCTTGGGCTAGTAACTCACGGTTAGTAGGAGTTACACTTTTATCTGGATCTAATTTATCGGTAGCCTCAACGCACAATAAGGTTTCTAAACTGGCCACTAAAGCAATGGTAAAAGCCACAATCCAAATTTCTACATTCGTAATTTCTGAAAATCTAGGAAAACTAAATTGACCAAAAAACGAATTGATATCATCTGGAATAGGCACACTAACTAAATGGGAGTCTGATATCGATAAGGCTCCGCTTGAAACGGTTAAAAGATAAAATATAATACCCAAAACCACGGCAACAAGAGGACCTTGTATTACGGTAAAAATCTTAGCTTTTTTAGATAAAATATTATCCCATAACAAGATCACGGCAAGACCAACTAGGCCAATAATAAAGGAGCCTAAAATTAAATGATCGAATACTTTAAAAATAGCAGAGAAGGTATTTTCACCTGAAGGATCTAAAAAGGTAACGGCGCCTTCTGGTTCTGCATCGTAGCCAAAAAAATGTGGTATTTGTTTTAAAATGATAATGATTCCAATACCCGTAAGCATGCCTTTAATTACCGAAGACGGAAAATAATAAGCTATAACACCTGCTTTTAAAACGCCGAAAACGATTTGAATAAAACCTGCTAAAACAACAGCTAATAAAAAATTCTGGTAACCTCCTAATGTCCCAATAGCTGTGAGAACAATGGCAGCTAATCCCGCAGCAGGGCCACTAACACCTAATTTAGAACCACTAAGCGCTCCAACTACAATACCTCCTACGATACCAGCTATAACTCCAGAAAACAATGGAGCTCCACTAGCTAAAGCAATCCCTAAACATAAAGGTAAAGCAACAAAAAATACGACTATACTCGCTGGCAAGTCTTTCTTAATATATTTAAACATACTATAATAATTGTGCCCAAGCCGAAAACCAGCTTAAGCTGTTAAAAAAATTAGACTGAATGAACCGTCTGAATACAAAAAATTATAATATGTAAAAATCTGGAGGAGGAGATACTAAATTAATTGGAGGCTTTACATAGTTTTTAATAACATACCCCATATTATTTTCTTTAGAACTAAAAAGAAAACCAGATTCACTATTGGAATCTCCAAGAACTACTATTTGTTTATTTACATTTTTAGTAGGGCCTTTTTCTTCTTCTTCAGCATAAGAGTAGAAAAACGAAATATCAATAGAATCATCAACAATCTTAATAATAATTGGGGCTGTAATGAACCCCAAAAATATTACAGAGAGCACTATAGAAACAAAATGTCTTGACATTTTCTAGTTTTTTTACACTCTCAAATATAATATATATATCTTAAAATTCCTTATCGATTTAAAAATCCTTTAGCAATTTAAGGTCCTGATTAAGAACCCATCCTGTTTTTCCGTCGGCTATTTTTATTTTCAACCAATCGTTATAGGCTTCTTCAACCTGAACTTTGGTACCTTCATGAAGTCTAAAAACCTCCTCACTTGTTGCGTTTGGTGTACTTTTCACTTTACTCTCTTGAACAAATATAATGGCTGGATTATCTTTTTTATCCAAATTATATTTATGAAAAGCCAAAGATAGGCATAGAAACATAAGCACCAGAGCCGTAAGACTACAAACAAACATTAATCGTTTTATACCGGTGGTATAAGAAAAATGATACACTAAAAACAATATAACAAAAACAAATACCATGCAAACTGCTGTAATCGCCCAACCGTCGAAAGACAGTTTATTGGTGATATTACGAATCCATTTTGACAGTCCTGCTTGGGGTACCACTGAAATGGCATCAATGGTCATATTATTAGCGTAGGCCAAATTGCTTTTAACATCCTGATCATTAGGATCTAAAAGTAATGCTTTCTCGTAGTAGTAAATACTAGGCGCAATGTTATTCAATTTATAGTGGGCATTTGCCAAATTAAAATATACCGCAGACGCATGTACACCATTATCCAAAATGGCCTGATATTCATCTATGGCTTCAGCATATTTTCCGTCGTTATAAAATGCATTTGCTTTATCAAACAAGGCTTGGTTTTGAGCAAAAAGACCTAAACTTAGTAAAAAAGAGACTATATATAGTATATTTTTCATCTTAACGGGCTTGTTTATCAATTAATGAGATGGTTGCACCTGCTTTTTCAAAATCCTCTTGCATGGTCGCGATATCGATTGGTGTATAACGCGCCAATTCACAACGTTCTATAATACTTATAAAATCATTAACTACGGTAGCTTCAACGTTTTTATCTGTGAGTAAATCGGTAATTTTATCTTTACTCATATCGCTGGTTTCTATATGCAATTTTGCCTTTAAATAATTGTGTAAAGCTTTCTCTAACGCAATATAAAAGGCTTCTTTTTGTCCTAAAGACTTTTTAGCATGACTCAAATATTTCTTAACCAATTTATTCGCCTTTCTTATTTTATTCCCTACAACATCGGCATCTCTATCAGCCTTCTTATTTCTAATTAAAATAGCCAATGGAATCGCTAAAAACGGCAATAATAATAAAGTCCAAAATGTCTTGGTTTTAAAGAAATAATCCTGTTTAATAGCGCTAAAATCTGTTTTAGTTTTTATAAAAGCAAAATGGTCGCCACTTAAAACTACCGCCTGCTTATTCCCACTTATGGTACTTGGATTATTATTTGAAGTGCCCTGACTTGCAGGACCATTTAACACGTTTATTAAAATCTCTTCGGAAGACAAACGTTTATAACTTTTGGTTTTGATGTCGAAATATGAAAAAGACACACTCGGAATGGGGTATTTCCCCTTATACTGAGGCACCACCGTGTAACTATCGGTAATCGCACCTTGCATTCCCGCTAAACTGGTTCGCACATCCTCATTGTGTTCTGGCTCATAAACCTCTAAAGAACTAGGCAGAGATACCTTTGGTAATTTAAACAGCTTTAGGTTACCGTTTCCTTTTACAGCAATTTTTAATTGTAAAGATTCGGTGGCATCCAACTCGGTTTTTGATGCGCTCACATCGAATTCAAAGGTTCCAACAGCGCCTGTAAAATCTTGTGGCTTTCCTTCTTCAGGAAGTGGTTTGACTTTAATGGTTTTTCTTCCGGCAGATATGGTTCGGTTTACGCGCGACATTAAAATGCTTCCAAAAATATCACGACGATTGGTTGGTACACGAAGTGACAAATCTAAACTCAAGGGTTCGATTTCTAATTCACCTGTTTTTTGAGGGTATAAAACCGCTTTTTTATAAACTAAAAATCTGTAATTCTCACCATTATAAGTTCCATTTTGAACTTTTTCATTTTGTGTATTGATAACCTGACTCCAAAAATCGTGATACCTTGGTGAGTCAATTTCATTAATACCATCTACACCTATGGTAGGAGAAATATATAACTTATAAACGACGGTAATCGCTTCGTTTAAATACGGATTTGCTTTGGCCACTTCAGCAACTAAATGCACACCTTCTGATGCTAAATATTTAGGGTCGTTAGGATCTTTGGGAATATCAACAGCTGCAGTAACTTGAATTTTTTTAGGAGTTGTTTTATATACATTCCCTTGAATGACGATACTTGCCTGCGAAATCGTAAAGGTTCCTCTTTGTTTAGGCGCTAAAAAATAAGAATATGTTTTTTTATAGGTTCTTACGCCGTTTACCCAAGAATTACTAACCGATTGATTTGGCCCTCCCACCACAGTAAAATTAGAAAAATCGGGCGGATTAAAATTGTCGCCATCTTGATTCATTTCAAAATCAACACGCAGCCGCTCATTAATACCTAACTTTTGCTTGCTGGTTTTCATGACAAACTCGACGCTTTGCCCTGAGGCCAAACTTGTAGCAAATACAATTAATAAAAAGTAAATGTGTTTTATAATCTGCATCTTTGTTTTTTATATTTAACTCGTGTGGCAATGATTTAAGTTTAAATTGCCTTCATTTGTTTCGAAATTTTAAGCTTTTTTATAGTGCTCACTTTCATTCAAAATCACTTTATTGGGTTTGTGTTTACCAATCTTTTTCAGATTTTACCTTAACACCTTTTTGTTTTTCAGCATTAATTTTTTCTTGAACTTCTTGTTCTTGATTATTCATCGCTTCAAGCAAATTCTTAATTTGCTGAGGTGATAATTGTCCAGGCTTAGGCTGGGGCTTCCCTTTATCCTTTTCATCATTTTTAGGATCTTTTTTTTCATCTTTAGGTTTGCCTTGATCATCCTTTTCATCTTCACCATCCTTCTTGTCTTCGTTGTCCTTGTTCTGATCCTTATTGTCGTCTTCGTTATCGCCCTCTTGATCTTTATTATCTTTGTTTTCTTTATTATCCTTGTCCTGATTTTCTTTATTATCCTGATTCTCTTGATCGTCTTTATTTTGATCATCATTCTGATCATCTTGTTGTTTTTGCTCCTCGGCGCAAGCCTTAGCCACTGCAAAATTATAACGTGTTTCTTCGTCGGAAGGATCATTTCTTAAAGCGTTTTTATAAGCCTCAACAGCTTCTTTACACTTTTTATTTTCCATTAAAACGTTGCCTATATTATGAAATGCCTTATGCTTTTCTGATTTAGAACTGGCATTTTTAGCCGCTTGTTCTAGACGGAATAAAGCGGACTCAAAATCGCCACTTTTAATATAGGTATTTGCCAAATTATAGGCCGCTGTTGCCGATGCCTTTTGTTCTGAAATAGCTTCACGGTAAGCCATTTCGGCAGAAATATAATCTTCTTTTTCGGCTAAATTATTACCCTTGTAAACAAAATCGTTTGCTTTTTTTGCAGTCAAATGTTGTGCTTCATCTTCTTCTTGAGAAAAAGAAAATAAAGTCATAAAAAGAATTAATCCTGTTAGTATTTTTTTCATTGCTACACGCTTATTTTAATGATAAAATCTGTGTAATGACGCTCATTAATTATTTTTTCACGCTGTCGCGGAAATTAAAGGTTTTCATTAAATAAATTCAATTTTTTCAACCAAGATGTTTTTCGTTCCAACAAGAAAATATCAAGTAGGATAAAAAAGATTCCTAGACCCAAAAACCACTGAAACTGATCTTTAAAATCGGCAAATTGCTTGGCTTCAAACTCCGTTTTATCCATCGCATTTAGAAGCTCTCTAATATTTTCAACCACCTCATTGGTGTTCCTTCCGTTAAGATAAACACCATTAGCAGCCTCGGCAATAGCCTTGAGGGTATCTTCATTAAGTTTGGTGATAACTGTTTCTCCTTGGCTGTCTTTTTTATAATTTAACACCACACCATTACGTTTCACTGGAATGGGTCCACCTTTAACATCTCCCACACCAATGGTAAAAATGCGAATACCTTCATCGCTAGCTTCTTCGGCAACTGCGGCAGCTCCTTCACTATGGTCTTCACCATCGGAAATAATAATCAACACACGGTTGGTTTGCTCGGCATTATCAAAATAGGTTTTAGATAACTTAATCGCTTCATTAATGGCCGTTCCTTGAGACGAAAGCATATCGGTATTCATGCCTTGTAAAAACATTTTTGCAGAAGCATAATCGGTAGTAATTGGCAACTGCGGAAATGCTTTTCCCGCATAAGCGATAATACCAACACGATCGCTGGCTAGATTGTTAATAATTTGGGTGACTAACTGTTTTGATTTCTCCAAACGGTTTGGCGCAATATCTTCGGCCAACATACTTTTTGAGACATCGACAGCAAAAACGATATCAACCCCTTCACGTTTTACGGTTTCCAGTTTGGTTCCAACTTTCGGATTTACCAAAGCCATGGTTAAACTAGCAAAGGCTAAACATAAAACAACAACTTTTAACACGCCCTTAAACACCGAACGATTCGGACTTAATCGTTTTAAGGCCTCTTTATTGGCAAACTTACTTTGCGCCTTATAGCGCCAGAATTGAAGCACCAAAAAGAGTAGGATAATTACTGGAATAATTCCCAAAACCCAAAACCATATTTTTTCTTCTAATTGATACATTAACTGTTTATTTGTTTTTCGTTGATTCGTTTAACTGTTTAACCACGAATACGATGATCTCATTTGTCTTCTGTCTTCCACCTTCTGTCTTCCGTCTTCCGTCACCTGTCTCTAAACCCAACTACACAAAACTCCTAAACACCGTGAAACGTAAAAGCAACTCTATAAGCAGCAATAAACCCGCTAAAATCACTAAAGGCCGATACATTTCTTGGTAATTATAATACTTAAACTCTTCGACATCGGTTTTTTCAAGCTTATTAATTTCATCATAAATGGCTTCTAATTTTTCATTATCGGTAGCTCTAAAATATTTCCCACCAGTAACCTTAGCAATGTCTTTTAGGAGGGCCTCATCGATTTCAACTTGTACCCTTCCGTATTGAAAATTACCATTTGGCAGCACCGCTACAGGCGACAGCGCCATCCCGTTTGTTCCCAACCCTATGGTATAGGTTTTAATTCCGTATTCCACAGCCAATTCACTAGCAATGGTTGGTTCTATAAACCCTGAATTATTAACGCCATCGGTTAACAAAATAATGACTTTACTTTTAGCTTTACTATCTTTTAATCGGTTTACCGCTGTTGCTAAACCCATGCCTATAGCCGTACCTCCTTCAATAATATTGTTATATTTTATACTTTCTAAAGAACGTAAAACAATGGCTTTATCGCTTGTAATTGGTGTTTTTGTGTAACTCTCCCCAGCGTATTCTACGAGTCCGATTCTATCGTTAGGACGGCCCTTAATAAAATCAGCTGCCACTTCTTTTAAGGCCTCTAAGCGATTAGGTTTTAAGTCTTTTGCCAGCATAGACCCCGACACATCTATAGCCATTACAATATCTATACCTCGGGTGGTTTTGGTTCGAGACGACACATCTACCGATCGCGGTCTGGCCAAAGCGGTAATAAGGAGTGCTAACGCCAATAATCGCAGGACAAACATCAAATGCTTTAATTTAGGCAACCACGAGTGGGTCATTTTAAACCCTTTTAAGCTAGATATTTTTAACTCTGCCGTTTGCTTGTTATTTTTTAAAACATACCACAAAATGGCTAAAGGCAGTAACAGCAGTAACCAAAAAAACTCTTTATTTAAAAACTCTACACCTTCAAACATTATTTCTCTGCCTCTTTAAGTTCGACTGAATTCAAAATACGTGTCACCATTTGCTCGGCGTAAACATCATGTTCTTTATGAAAAATCATTATTTGTTGTACCACACTTTGCGAAGTAAAACCAAGCATTACATAGGCGCCTTTTTCAAAATTTTCGGTGCCCTTAATAGGCATATCCATAGAGCCAAAAACCTTTATACCTTCAGCACCGTTAGGAGTTACAAATGTTTCATTTTTAGTGATGATATTTTGTGCTCCGGCAGCTTCAAACATTTTTAAGCACGCATCCAAAACTTGCTGTAAATCAATTTCTGGTTGTTGTTGTCCTTGCCCCTGACTTTGATTGTTAAGCTTTGTGGTTGCAACAACCAACTGAAAACCATCAATTAAACTCCCGTAACTAAACTGAGTTAATTGCATTTTTTGCGCCATTTCCTCTGGTAATTCTGGCGTTGTACGTTTTAAAACTTTAGGTGTTGTTATGGTTACCGGTGGGATCCCGTACTGGCTGGTTACCCATTCGCCTTCTAGAAGCTCTTTGCTACTATGCCCAATAATGGTGTCTTTAACATAGGCAAAACCATATTTTAAAGAAAAACCGGTTAAGGTCGCTAGCAGTAGGAAAACACTAACCCCTACAGTTATCCACACCTTTTTACGTTTCTTTTTACGCGCCTGCTCTTCTCGATATTTTTCATCTAAAAGTTTTTCCTCTTCAGAAGGTTCGGGTAAGGCTTCCTTAACATGATCAATTTCTAAATCGATTGTTTTTCTATCTAATTTTGCCAACTCAATATCTGGAGCAGATTTGGCGAATTTTACCAAATCAGCACGTTTTAAAATACTTTCTAATTTTTTGATATCATCCTGACTTAAATCAACCTGATGGCCGTCTTTTAATAACTTCAAATGACTTATAAGTTCGTCTGTAGTACTTTCTAAAGCACGGTCGTAAACCTTTTCATCTAAATACTTTCTAATAATGAAGGTTAAATCGGAATAATAATCTTTTAGATTTTGATGCTCTAAATAATGACTCTCATCCAAGGTTTTTAAGGCTAATTTTGCACGATCGTAAGGTGGTAGCAACGCTATTTTCTCATCTTCAGAAAGTGGTTTTGGTCTCCAAATAAACCAATACAACAAGAAAGCTACAACTGCTAAGACCACAAGTGTAATAAGTAGATATTGCCACCAATTACTGCTACTTTTTTTAACAGCAATCATGGGTTTAATGTCGTAAATTTTCTTAGTACTATCTACCACCACGTTACGAATCTCAACCTGTAAAGAATCTGTCAAAAAGGTTTTATCACCAATGACTATTTTTTGCCTTGGAATGGTATATTTCCCCGAGTCGAATTGTGTTAATCCGTATGTTTTGATTAAGTTAAATTTATCCTTATTCTTTAGCGTATCCACATCATAAGATTCGATCATCTCCAAAGGCGAGAAAGTCTGTCCTTCGGGAAACACCACTAAATTGGTAGAATCGGTTTCAACCTGAATATGATATGTAATTTGTGCCCCAATTTTCACCGATGTGGAATCTACTGCCGATTTTACTTGGGCATGTAGCGAAAAGGCGAAAAACAAGAAAGCACCTAATAGGAAAACGGTTTGTTTTCTAGGCGTTTGGGGTATATTTTGAGATTTTGTAGTAATCACTTTAAACTTCTAACTTTTTACATCCAACTTCTAACTTTTAATATTTATCTTCTAGCATCACATCATCCTCTTCTTTTAAAGTAGCCTAAAAGCTTTTTAACATAGCTTTCATCAACACGACAATCAATAGTTCCAGCACCGGCTTTATTAAAACTTTCTTTGTAGTACGTTACCTTTTCATAGTAGAACTTCTTATAATTCCGTCTAACTGTTTTAGAAGAGGTGTTTACCAACATGAGTTCGCCAGTTTCTTCATCCTGCATTTGAACCATCCCTAAATTAGGGATCTCTTCTTCGCGTTTATCATAAATTCGAATACCTGTTACATCGTGTTTTCCAGAAACAATTTTCATGGTTTGATGGTAATCATTAGCGATAAAATCACTTAAGACAAACACAATAGCTTTCTTCTTCATAACATTTTGCAAGAATTTTAAAGCTTCAGAAAGATTGGTTTGCTTACTTTCGGGTTCAAACTCGATGAGCTCTCGAATGATACGTAAAACATGAGAGCGTCCTTTTTTTGGCGGAATATAAAGTTCAACTTTATCGGAAAATAAAATCAAGCCTATTTTATCATTATTCTGGGTTGCAGAGAAGGCTAAAGTTGCAGCAATCTCGGTAACCACTTCACTTTTAAACTGATCGGAAGTCCCGAATAGCTCCGAACCCGATACATCCACCATGAGCATCATGGTTAATTCGCGTTCTTCTTCGAAAACCTTTACATAAGGCTCACTGTATCGCGCCGTGACATTCCAATCAATATTTCTAACATCATCGCCAAACTGATACTGACGCACTTCACTAAAAGTCATACCACGCCCCTTAAAGGTAGAATGGTATTCCCCTCCAAAAATATGATCAGACAAACGACGTGTCTTAATCTCTATTTTTCGTACTTTTTTGAGTAATTGTTTAGTATCCATTTTTCAATTGTCTATTGACTATTTTATATTGATTAATTATGAGCTAATAATCAATTGTCATTTATCAATGTTCAATTTTTAAGGTACTTCTATTTCGTTTACTATCTTATTAATGATATCTACAGAAGTTACATTCTCGGCTTCCGCCTCATAGGTAATTCCAATTCTGTGTCTTAAAACATCGTATACTACGGCACGAACATCTTCTGGAATCACATAACCACGACGTTTTATAAAGGCATAACATTTTGCTGCTGTTGCTAAATTGATACTACCACGAGGCGATGCTCCAAAAGAAATTAATGGTTTTAAATCTTCTAATTTATATTTTTCTGGATAACGGGTTGCGAAGATGATATCCAGGATGTATTTTTCAATTTTTTCGTCCATGTAAACTTCACGAACCACCTCTTGGGCTTTTAGAATTTGCGACACGGAAACCACGGGATTTACTTTTTCCCAAGCCCCTTTTAAATTAGCTCTCATAATAAGCTGTTCGTCGGCAATTTTCGGGTAATCAATAACCGTTTTTAACATGAAACGGTCTACCTGTGCTTCTGGCAACGGATAAGTTCCTTCTTGCTCTACAGGGTTCATGGTAGCCATAACTAAAAATGGCTTATCCAGCTTAAAGGTATCATCACCAATGGTAACTTGCTTTTCCTGCATGGCCTCTAACAATGCCGATTGCACCTTAGCCGGTGCTCTGTTGATCTCATCGGCCAATACGAAGTTGGCAAAAATAGGTCCCTTTTTAATGGAGAAATCATTAAGTTTCATGTTGTAAATTAATGTTCCTGTAACATCGGCGGGCAGTAAATCTGGTGTGAATTGAATTCTACTAAAACTCCCATCAACAGCCTGCGACAACGTGTTTATTGCAAGGGTTTTCGCTAAACCTGGCACCCCTTCTAATAAAATATGTCCTTGACCTAACAAACCGATAAGTAAACGTTCGACCATGTGTTTTTGACCAACAATCACCTTATTAATCTCATGCATGAGCAAATCAACAAAAGCACTTTCTTTTTCAATTTTTTCATTGATCGTCTTAATGTCAACTGTACCTGTTTCTTCCATCATTTTTAATTTTATTTAAAGCCCGAATATACTCACCTTATTTGAGCTATGCAAAGTGTTAAAAATTTTATTGCAAACATGTTAAAAATTGGTTAAAAATAACCATAAACACCAATAAATACGGTATTTAACAAATAATTATTATAAGCTTATCTTAATTATATTTTTAATACCATTAACATTCAAATCGTTAACTCTCAAAATGTTAAATTTAAATCAAGGCTTCTTAATTACTTTTAAGTATTTTTAGAAAAAATATTGCTTTAAACTCTTAATATTATGACAAAAACAGCCCTTATTACGGGAGCTACTAGCGGCATTGGTGAAGCTACAGCTTATGAATTTGCAAAACAAGGCATTCATTTAATACTTTGCGGCCGACGCGTAGAACGCTTACACACCATTGAAGAAGCCTTAAAAAAACTGACTGTAGTTCATACATTAAACTTTGATGTACGCAACAAACAACAAACCTTCGAAGCTATTGCATCGCTTCCCGAAAATTTTAAAAACATAGATATTTTAGTTAATAACGCAGGAAACGCCCATGGTTTAGACCCCATTCATGAGGGTGATATTGACGACTGGGATACCATGATAGACATTAACGTAAAAGGTTTACTATATGTAAGTAAGGCCATCATCCCTCAAATGACCGAGAGACACTCTGGACACATAATAAACATAGGATCATCGGCCGGAAAAGAAGTTTACCCAAAAGGCAATGTCTATTGCGCAACTAAACATGCCGTATTAGCCATTACCAAAGGTATGCGCTTAGATTTAAACCCTTATGGCATCAAGGTTACGGCCATAAACCCAGGAATGGTTAAAACCGAATTTTCACAAGTACGCTTTAAAGGCGATCCTATTTCCGACTCGGTTTACAAAGGCTTTAAAGCTTTAGAAGCCAAAGACGTTGCCGATATCATATACTTTGCCGTATCGCGACCAGCCCATGTAAACATAGCCGATTTATTGGTTTATCCTACCGCTCAATCAAATAGTACTACAGTTTTAAAAGAACAATAAATAGACTAAGATGACTATACCGTTTTTACTGAATTAAAAACTATGATTAACAAACGCTTACTTATAAAACACCTTTTAGCCCACAACGACGAAAATAGTTTTTACGACAAAAAGCGTAAAATCGATATTGGCCAGAAAGAAGGAAAGGCTAAATTTTTAAAGCATGTTTGTGCCCTATCCAATAGCAACCCTAAAAATAATTCGTATATGGTTATTGGTGTTGAAGACGATGATAATGCCATTATTGGCGTCGACTTTTTTGATGATAGTAAAATTCAAAACCTCATCAATGCGTATTTAACCAATCCTCCCATTGTTCAATATGAAAATATTCCTTTTCCACATTTACCAAATAATAAAGTTGTTGGTTTAGTAACCATTAGACCCAATGAAGGCTTAACTTCGTTAAGAAAAAACATCTGGAAATATTACGGCGGATCGGTATTTTTTAGAGATGGTAGCATGAGCATGCCAAAAGTATTTGACATTGAAATTACAGATGTGAACTCTAAAATTGTTGCGGCCATTGAAAAAAATGCACAAAATAATATAGAACACACTCTTGATGGCGTTTTCGATTTTATGAATAGCCGATCCGACTACAATGCGCAATACAAAGTGTTTAAAGAATATTTTGTGGTGTGCTGGGCTGGACAAAAGAAATTGGTAAAAGACGATATTTACTATTCTCGTGTCGATATTGAATTGATAAATGAACGAGTAAGGCTATTCTTTTCGGCCTTAGATGAAGTTTCCATTAGAATTGACGAGAACCAATTTAAAATTATTGAATACGTTAATTTAGGACTACAAGGCACCAATAGATATTACCCTTTAGAAGAAACCCTTATTAGGTTTGAAGACAACGCTCAATATAATATTGAAACCACATTATTATTTGAACCACCCAAGTTCGACAAAAAAATTTTGCATCATATTTACAACACCAATAACGCCATTTTAAACAAATTAAAAAAAGGCATGACGCTCACTCCTGCAGAGGAAAGCGATTTAAAAAACCTTCCGGAAACCTATCTTATTTGTTATCTCAATCACTTTGAAAACGCCATTAATAAGCTTATTGAAGCCAAAACTCTTATAAAAAACTACGATCAAGACACTTACAGGCTCTATAAAGAAACCATACGAATCCTAAGAAAGGTTCGTTACAATTAACATTTGTTAATAACTTTAACATTTTTTAACAAAATACGTGGGAAAAAACACTAATTTAGCACCGCTATTAATCTTTTTAAGATATGACCTTGCTTCTTCTACTGCTATTTAGAAATGAAGTGAGGTCTTTTAGTTTCCAGACCTCTCCTGTTTAATTAAGTCCAAAATGGATCGGCTACCTTATCAACAAACGGCTTTTCGTGATGCATGGCTTCAATAGTTTCAAATTTTCCTCTGTCGCTATTTTTTGAATTTCTGGAAACAGCACACGCTCTTCAATAGGGATATGATCATCTAATTGTTTTTCTATATCCGATTAAAGTTTTAGCTATCTCATCTTTTTTAGAAAACATTGAAATCTAGGCTTTATGATCTTCTAGAGCTTTCCTTTTTAACGCATTATCATCTTCTAGAAAAGAAAATATATGCTGCTCTTCCATTTTAAAATGAGGTATCAAATGCTTTTTTATCCATAGTTATAAATACTTAAAATTGAAACGTTTTAATTTTAATTCAGTATACAAATTCGCACATTATAACAAGCATAACACCTGAAAATTAAAACGTTAAATACCATTTACAAAAGACAAACCCTATTTAAACGAAAAAAAAGAGATCATCTAAAAAGATGATTTTCGTCTAAATGTACTATAGACAGCATCTCATTACTTTGAAAAGTAATGAGATGCTGAAATAAATTCAGAATGACGAAAAATCAACTTTTAGGCCTCTTTTTAACTTTATTTCCTAAGTCTAACTCCCTAGCTTAATGAAACTGTTTCTCCAATTTGATAGCTTGAGGAAATAAAATATTATTCTCCAAATGGATGTGTAAATGCAAATCTTGCTCGAATTCTTGCAACATGGCATAAGTAACTCGGTAAGTGTTACAAGCATCTACTGGAGGGTTATAATTATTACTTAATTCGGCAATTTTTCTAAATCGCACACCTTCATGATCGTGTTCGTCCATCATCATGGCAATAGGGTTTTCAACGGTACCAAATTGTGGTGCTTCAATAGCGCCTTGACTTAATGTGGCACCAACCATTTTTTTAACAAATGGAAAAAGGACCAATTCTTCCTTTTTCAAATGCGCCGATAACTCACCTGCCGAGGCCGTAAACAATTCGTTAATAGTAATCAATTCCGGATGTTTTTCGCCATGTACGCGACATAATTTGTCTAAAAACTGACGAAGCACAGGAATTTTTTCCTCCACATAACGATGGTGCTTTTTCTCGATATAATCCACCAATAAATCTAAGGGCCATGATTTATAATCTATAGATTGATCGGTTTTTGAGTTTAAAACAGATTCTAGTTTACCTAATAACTCATTAGCATCAATTTGGTTTTTCTCACAAACTTCTTCTAAAGTTCTTCCTCCTCGACAACAAAAATCGATACCGTATTGATTAAATACCGCTGCTGTTCTAAAATCTTCTGCTACAAAGGCTCCAATTTGCTTTTGTACGTTACTATTTAATACTTCCATGATTTTAATTTATTTCGGACAATTTTATCCTATTTATACTTAAATTTTTTTAGTGACACTTACCCCTTTTAAATTGGTATTTTACTTTTTAAACTCTACTGTTAAACCTTTAAGAATGACACTCCATACTTAATTTTTAAAGCTAGTTCTTCCAAACTCGTGTTTTCCAGCATGTGTTTTAAATTGGTTCTTATGGCTTTAAATTTATCGTGAACCGGACATGGATGTGCTTCATCACAGGCATGAAGCCCTAAACTACAACCGTTATAAATGGCATCGCCGTCAATAGCATTTACTATTTGCGATAACTTAATGCTTGCAATTTGATTTCTATCAATTTCAAAACCACCATAAGCACCTTTTACAGATGATACGACATCGTTTTTTACCAAGGCTTGTAATATTTTAGCCGTAAAAGCTTGTGGAGAATCGATTTCCTGAGCAATTTCTTTAGGGCTCACACGCTTACCTTCATAAGATTTGGTCGCGATAAAAATTGCAGCCTTAATACCATATTCGCAAGCTTTTGAAAACATATTCTATTTAATTACCATACAAAGGTATCAATTATTTTTTAATTCGGATAATTTTATCCGAATTAAAATTAAAAGCTCATAAAAAAACAATTTGTCTAACTACTCGACTCTGCTCGAAGACCTTTTTCTGTCGAGACTGCCGACTCAACAAGTAAACCAATCAAGATTCTAAAAATAATCAGTAGTGATTCTTATACCAGACCTTCTGCCATTCACGTTTTAAAATTAAAAAAGCAACCTCTTCCGACAGTTTAAGGGTATCGTCGCCATTTAAGGCTTTAACCTTATTTTCAGAAACATCTATAATATAAAGCAGGTTTAAGTATTCTGAAAATTTCTCCTGAATAAGTTTGTAAACCGTTTCATGAAGTAGCAATTTCAAGCTCGTTGGGAGGATGTCTTCATGAAAATCTAAATCAATATTAGCTAACAAAAAATCTTTGTTAAGTTGTTGAACAAGCTTTTTATACAACTGCAGTTGATGGGCTTCTTCAACTAAATTCTCAAATGTGGTTGGCACCTGCATTACACGGTTCTGTTCATTAAATTATGGCCAAAGGCTTTTAATAAGGCTTTTTTATCTTCAGAGATATCCAAAGTTTCCAACACATCAAATGCTTTGTTGGTGTATTCCAAAATAGCTGATTTTGTCGCTTCCGCGGAACCAGAAGACTGAAAAATTGCTTTAGCACCTACTATTTTTTCCGAAGCATCATCAACCGTTGAAGCGAACAAGGATTCCAACTCTTTTTTCTCGGAAGCTTCAGCAAATTGAAGCGCTTTCAAATACAAATAGGTTTTTTTATTTTCAATAATATCACCACCTACTTGTTTCCCAAAAGTTTTAGGATCACCAAAAGCATCCAGATAGTCATCTTGTAACTGAAATGCAATACCTAAATAGCGTCCAAAATCATAAATACCTTCTTGGTCTTCTGTTGAAGCTTTTGCTACAATCGCCCCCATTTTCATGGCAGCTCCAACCAAAACGGCTGTTTTAAATTCTATCATCTTTAAATACTCCGGAATGGTAACATCGTTCCGCGTTTCAAAATCGATATCATACTGCTGGCCTTCACAAACCTCTAAAGCCGTTTTGCTAAACAATTTGGCTAAAGCCTGAAAAACATCGGCTTCATAATGTTCAAAAAGTTGATAAGCCATAATTAGCATAGCGTCACCAGAAAGAATACCCGTATTAATATCCCACTTTTCATGAACCGTTTGATGGCCACGACGTAGCGGTGCATCATCCATAATATCATCGTGAACTAGGGAAAAGTTATGAAATACTTCAATACTCAACGCCGCATTTAATGCTTTTTTATAGTCGCTATTAAAAATATGCGCCGTCATGAGGGTAAGTACAGGCCTTAAGCGTTTTCCGCCTAAGTTTAAAATGTATTCGATAGGTTGATAAAGTCCTTGAGGTGCCTTAACAATCTGATAATCTTCTAGGAATTTAATAAACTCCTCTTGGTATTTTTCTATGGAAAGCATCGCACAAAAATAAACCAATTCGGCTTATTAAAAAGTTTCTGTGTGAAATTACTATTAAATAAATGTTAAAACCACGGAAACTATTTTGGTTTTTAAAGTTTCCATATGTACTTTTGCCGCTTCTTATGAAAGATAAAATAATTACCGCATCAAAAGAACTATTTTTAAACTACGGGTTTAAAAGTATCACTATGGACGATATTGCCAATCACCTAGGCATATCAAAAAAAACCATTTATGTTCATTTCACAAATAAAACAAAACTTGTAGAAGCCGTTGCCTTCGATATTTTTGAAAACATTTCCGAAGGTATCGATACCATTTGCAATAATTCTAAAAACCCCATTGAAGAGTTATACGCGATTAAAGTATTTGTTCTAAATTATTTGAAAAACGAAAAATCATCTTCGCAATTTCAATTACAAAAATACTACCCCCGAATTGCCGAACGCCTACATTTAAAACAGTTTGAAAAAATGCAAGTCTGTGTTAAAGACAGCATTCAAAAAGGTATTGACATGCATTTGTTTAGAAAAGAAATTAATGTCGATTTTATTTCAAGAATGTATTTTAACGGTATGTCTGGTTTAAAAGATCAAACGGTTTTTCCTTTAGAGTTATTTACCATGGATTATCTCATGGAAAACTATTTAGAATACCACTTAAGAGCCATTGTTGCCGATGAAGGCCTTCAAATATTAAATAAATTTATAACATCAAATCAATCATAAAAATGAAGAATAAACTAATTGTTTTTTTTAGTTTACTATTTGCTATTTCAGGGTATTCACAGGAAACACCAATAGCTTTTAGCTTACAAGAAGCCATAGACTATGCTTTGGAAAATAACCGCAATGTGAAAAATGCCGCTAGAGACATTGATATGGCCAAAGAAGAAAAATGGCAAGCTACCGCTACAGGTTTACCACAAATTAATGGAGCCGTAGATTACCAAAATTGGTTAAAGCAACAAGTATCGTTACTGCCTGCAGAAATAACCGGAGGAAATCCTGGCGAGTTTGTTCCTGTCGAGTTTAGTCCAAAACAAAACATTAACGCCAAAGCGACTTTAAGTCAATTAATATTTGACGGTTCTTATTTAGTAGCCTTAAAAGCTTCAAAGGTGTATTTAGAAATTTCTGAAAACGCTAAAATTAAAACCGATCTGGAAGTTAGAAAAGCAGTTATTAATGCCTACGGAAATGTTTTACTAACTGAAGAAAGTATAAAAATTCTCGAGAGTAATAAAGCGATTCTAGAATCGAACTTAGAGGAAATTCAAAAAACTTTTGAAAACGGTTTGGAAGAAGAAGAAAGTGTTGAACAAATAAAAATCACGCTTTCAAGCTTAATGAGTGATTACAACAATGTAAAACGCCTAAAACTTTTAGCATACCAAATGCTTAATATCACCTTGGGTATCGATTTAAACACACCTACCGTATTAACAGATAATCTTGAAATATTAAGTTTACAATACACTTCACTTGAAGCATTAGCCGCCGATGATAGCGTGGAAAACAACATTGATTACTTAATTGCTGAAAACGAAGTTGAAAGCAAAGATTTACTGGTAAAACTAGCCATGAGTAAAGGCATGCCAACACTTAGCGCCTTTGTAAATGGTGGATACAGTGCCTTTGGTGAAGACTTCGGTTTTTTTAATAGCAATCAAAAATGGTATGCTTCATCCATGTTTGGAGTTAGTTTAAACATTCCAATATTTAGCTCTTTAGGTCGCTCATCAGCAACTCAGGAAGCTCGAATTGATTTAGAAAAAGCAAACGAGTCTTTTGTCGAAATCGAACAAAAAATCAAATTAGACATTGCTCGAGCTAAAAGTGAATACCAATTCGCTATAGAAGATTATGCTAATAAAAAACAAAATTTAGATTTAGCAGAACGTATAGAACGTAAAAATGAAACCAAATTTTTTGAAGGTATCTCTTCAAGTTTCGACTTACGTCAGGCGCAAACACAATTATATGTTGCGCAACAAGAATACTTACAATCTATGATTGACATTATCAATAAAAAAGCAGAATTAGACGCCATTTTAAGCCAAATTAATTACTAAAAAAATCAAGATGAAAAACATATACACTCTACTACTTGCTTCCGTATTATTTAGCTCATGTGGCTCTGATAAAAAATCATCGGTGGAAGCCATTATCGCTACAAACGATTTAGAAAAAATTAGGCAAAAACACACCGAATTAGAAGCTTCTGCTCATGTAATTGCAACACAATTAAAGGAGGTTGAAGATGCGATTAAAGCATTAAATCCGCAGTCTAAAATTCCGTTAATCACCACTTTTAAAGCCAACGAAGCACCTTTTAAACATTATGTTGAATTACAAGGTAACGTTAGCACAAATCAAAACATTGTCATTTACCCTGAGTTTTCAGGAGTTTTAACCTCGGTTTATGTTAAAGAAGGACAGCAGGTTAAAAAAGGACAAATTTTGGCTAAAATCGACGACGGAGGCTTAAGTCAGCAACTAGCACAGCTAAAAATTCAAGCTAGCCTGGCACAAACAACATATGAGCGTCAAGACCGTTTATGGCAACAAAAAATTGGTAGTGAAATGCAATACCTTCAAGCCAAAGCCAACTACGAAGCGCAAACCCAAGCTGTAAACCAATTAGAACAACAAATTGGTAAAACACAAGTTCGCGCACCCTTCTCAGGAACCATTGACGATGTAATTACAGACCAAGGTAGTGTCGTTGCTCCAGGGCAAACCCCATTGATTAGAATTGTAAACTTGGACGATATGTATATTGAATCGGATGTACCAGAAAGCTACGTATCAAGTATTGTTAAAGGAAAAGATGTTCAAGTTTATTTCCCTGTGTTAGAAAAAAAAATAAAAACCAAAGTACGTCAATCTGGAAATTACATCAACCCAGCCAACCGTACCTTTAAAGTTGAAATTGCACTACCAAGTAAAGATGAATCAATCTTACCTAATTTAACAGCGCGATTAAAAATAAACGACTATACCAGCGAGAAAGCCATTTTAATTCCGCAAAGTATCATTTCAGAAAATGCTGAAGGCCAACAATATGTTTATACCATAACAGATAAAGATGGTAAAACGGCTAAAGCACATCGTACCATTATCCAAACAGGTAAAACCCAAGGTGATTTTATTGAAATTTTATCTGGCATTGAAAACGGACAAGAAATTATTGATGAAGGCGCACGTACCGTTAAAGAAGGTCAGGATGTAAAAATTCTTGAGATTAAATAAATTTTTCATTCCTGTGCAGTCAGGAATACGTTATAATTAATCCGTTTCATAGTATAAAAAAATTCCTCCTAGGGAATGAAAAAACGAACGACTAATGACTGATAAAAACAATAAAAAAGACAAAACAAATAAAGAGTTTGCTTGGTCTTCTTGGGCGATTAACAATCAAACCACCATGTATGTTTTGATTACCTTAATCTTATTTCTTGGTGCTAGTGCTTATTTTAGTTTACCACGAGAAAACTTTCCTGAGGTTAAAGAAACCAAAATATACATTAGTTCGGTATACCCAGGAAATACCGCTGAAGATATTGAAAAACTCATCACCGACCCACTTGAAGATAAGCTTAAAACGGTAAGTAATGTGGTCGAAATTACTTCAACTTCTCAAGAAGATTATTCGATTATCGTAATTGAATTTGATTCCAATATTTCGGTAGAATCGGCTAAACTTAAAGTTAAAGATGAAGTAGATTCAGAAACGGCAAGTGAAGACTGGCCTACGTTTAATGGCGCCAAGGTAGAACCTAATGTATTCGACTTAAGTTTATCGGAAGAAATGCCTATCCTCAACATTAACATTTCGGGTGACTACCCTATTGATAAACTTAAGGAGTACGGCGAATATCTAGAAGATAAAATTGAAGGTCTTCAAGAAATTAAACAAGTAGATATTAGAGGTGCTCAAGAAAAAGAAGTTGAAGTTGCGGTAGACATCTATAAAATGATGGCAGCTGCCGTAAGTTTTGATGATGTGATTAACTCCATCAACAGAGAAAACCTAACCATGTCGGCTGGAAATTTAGTAACAAGCGGACAACGTCGAACGATTAGGGTTTTAGGCGAAATTACAAATCCGAAACAACTTGAAAACTTCGTTGTAAAAGTAGAACACGGCAATCCTATATATTTAAAAGACATCGCCGAAGTTACTTTTAAAGATGAAGACAGAACCACCTACGCTAGAGAGTTTGGAGCACCAGTAGTGATGCTGGATGTTAAAAAGCGTGCAGGAAAAAACATGGTTGATGCCGCCGATCAAATTCGTGACATCGTAAATGATGCCATTGAAAATGTATTCCCTCCAGACTTAGTGGTAAGCATAGCAAACGACCAATCGCCTAAAACTATTGGTCAGGTTGATGATTTAGTAAACAATATCATTTTTGGTATCATACTCGTTGTTACCGTTTTAATGTTTTTCTTAGGCTTCAAAAATGCCTTATTTGTTGGTTTTGCCATACCTATGTCGATGTTCATGTCTTTAATGATACTCGACTATTTGGGCTACACCATGAATACGATGATTTTATTCGGACTCATCATGGGGCTTGGAATGCTAGTTGACAATGGTATTGTGGTTGTAGAAAACGTTTACCGACTTATGTCTGAAGAAGGCATGTCGCGTATCGAAGCGGCTAAAAAGGGAATTGGCGAAATCGCTTTTCCTATTATCATTTCTACCGCTACAACAGTTGCTGCGTTCATCCCATTAGGGTTATGGCCAGGGGTTATGGGTGAATTCATGAAATATTTCCCAATTACCCTATCCATAGTATTAGGATCTTCATTATTCGTAGCGATCTTTTTCAACTCCGTTATGGTGTCTCAATTTATGACCATAGAAGATAAAAACATGCCTAAAAAGCAGATTTATAGAATCTCAGCCATATTTGGAGGAATCGGCTTGCTTATTTTATTCTTTGGTGGTTCATACCGAGGTTTAGGAACTTTAATGATTGTAACGGTAGGTTTAATATGGATTTACAGATTATTCTTAAGACGTTGGTCTAATAAATTTCAAAATCAATCTTTACCACGTTGGGAACGATTATATGAGCGTTCACTTCGTTTCGCGATTGGAGGAAGAAAACCCGCCATCATTACCATTTCAACTTTTGTCCTATTAATTATAGCCTTTATTGGGTTTGGTGCATCCGTTGGAACACAGCGTACCAAAGTGGAATTTTTCCCAGATAATAAACCTAATCAAATTATTGTCTATATCGAATATCCTGAAGGTACCGATATTGAAAAAACCAACGCCATCACTAAAGACATTGAAGAGCGTGTATATAAAATTATAAACGACCCTGTTTACATGCATGGCGATCACAATTTCCTTACCGAAAGTGCTGTATCGCAGGTTGGAGAAGGTGCAGGAAACCCTCAAACCGATGGTGGTTCGTCTGCCGAAATGCCGCATCGTGCAAAAATTACAGCGACCATGCGTGAATATAAATTCCGTGAGGGTGCTAATAGTCAGGAATTACTTAAAAAAGTTCAAGAAAGCTTAAAAGATATTTACCCTGGTGTCGCTATTTCTGTTGAAAAAGATGCCAATGGCCCTCCTGCAGGTTACCCTATTAATGTTGAATTAGAAGGTGATGACTATGCTGAACTTATCAATACAGCCGAAAAAATGCGCGATTACCTGAATACTAAAAACATTCAAGGTATAGACGAATTGAAAATAGACGTTAATAAATCGAAGCCTTCTATGATGGTTGAAGTTGACCGAAAAAAAGCCGGAGAATTAGGTATTTCTGCAAGTCAGGTCGGACAACAATTACGCAACTCTATTTTTGGTGCTAAAGCTGGCATTTACAAAAAAGATGGCGATGACTACGATATCTATGTGCGTTTTAATGAAGAGAATAGATACAATACCAGTGCTATTTTCAATCAGAAAATCACTTTTAGAGATATGGCTTCTGGACAAGTTAAGGAAATCCCTGTTTCTGCCGTTACTAAACACAACAACTCTTCTGGGTTTAGTGCTATAAAACACAAAGATGTTAAACGTGTGGTAACGCTATACTCTGCATTAGCACCTGGTTTTACCGATGCTGGAGCCATCGTTTCTAAAATACAGTACGAAATGCAAGGTTTCACCGCAAAACCAGACAATGTAAGCATTGATTATACAGGACAAATTGAAGAACAAAATAAACAAATGGCCTTTTTAATGGGTGCATTCTTTACCGGGTTAGGTTTAATTTTCTTTATTTTAATTTTCCAATTTAACTCCGTTTCAAAACCTGGTATCATCATGTTAGCCATCTTTTTAAGTTTAATAGGCGTTTTTGGAGGCATTGTAGCTACAGGAAGTGCCTTCGTTATTATGATGACCATGATGGGAATTATTTCCCTTGCCGGAATTGTAGTAAATAACGGTGTGGTACTCCTAGATTACACCCAACTTTTAATAGATAGAAAGAAAGTTGAATACAACATGGAAGACAATCAATATCTTAACGATAGTGATTTGGTAGAAATCATAGTAAAAGGTGGAAAAGCGCGTTTACGTCCGGTACTATTAACCGCTATAACCACAATTTTAGGATTAATTCCATTAGCTACAGGTTTAAACATTAACTTCTTTACACTTTTCAGTGAGTTTGACCCCAATATTTATGTTGGTGGTGATAATGTGATCTTTTGGGGTCCTTTAGCCTGGACAGTAATTTATGGCTTATTTGTAGCCACCTTCTTAACCTTAATTGTAGTACCTATTTTATTCTATTTAGTAACTAAATTTAAAATGTGGTTATATAAAGACCGTGTGGTTTCTAAAGATAATATCACCGCATAAAAAGCTAATACATTTCGTTTTTAATGGTGGCGACTAACGCGATGAACAGTAAAAAAGCTTCAATTTTATTATTGGAGCTTTTTTAATTTATAGAGTCGTTTAACTTCACTAAATTTGCACCTCAATTTTTTTATTTATGTACAGAAGTCATAACTGCGGCGAATTAAGAGCTGCACATATAAATACAGAAGTCACTTTAGCGGGTTGGGTTCAAAAATCTAGAGATAAAGGTTTTATTGTTTGGGTCGATTTAAGAGACCGTTACGGGATCACTCAATTGGTTTTTGATGAAGAACGCACCTCTAAAGCACTTATCGAACAAGCTCAAGATTTAGGACGCGAATTTGTTATTCAAGTGAAAGGAACCGTAATCGAGCGCGCTTCAAAAAACCCGAACATGCCTACGGGAGATATCGAATTGTTAGTTTCAGAATTAAATATTCTTAATGAAGCGAAACTACCACCGTTTACTATCGAAGATAAAACCGATGGTGGTGAAGATATCCGAATGAAATACCGCTATTTGGACATCCGTAGAAACCCTGTTAAAAACAGCTTAATATTTCGTCATAAAGTCACTCAAGAAGTTAGAAACTATTTATCTAACGCTGGTTTTATTGAAGTTGAAACACCATACTTAATCAAATCGACTCCAGAAGGGGCTCGTGATTTTGTAGTGCCTTCACGTATGAACGAAGGTCAGTTTTACGCCCTTCCACAATCTCCTCAAACTTTTAAGCAATTGCTTATGGTTGGTGGTATGGATAAATACTTCCAAATTGTGAAGTGTTTTAGAGATGAAGATTTACGTGCCGATAGACAACCAGAATTCACACAAATAGACTGTGAAATGGCTTTTATCGACCAAGAAGATATTTTAAATGCTTTTGAAGGCTTAACACGTCACTTACTTAAAGAAGTAAATGGTGTTGAGGTTGAAAAATTCCCAAGAATGCTTTACGATGATGCCATGCGTTTATATGGTAACGATAAACCAGACATCCGTTTTGGTATGGAGTTTGGCGAATTAAACGCCGTAGCGCAACATAAAGATTTTGGCGTATTTAATAGCGCTGAACTAGTTGTTGGTATTGCTGTTCCTGGCGGAAATAGTTTCACCAGAAAAGAAATCGATAAATTAATTTCATGGGTAAAGCGTCCGCAAGTTGGTGCTTTAGGTATGGTTTACTCACGTTGTAATGACGATGGTTCTTATAAATCTTCGGTAGATAAATTCTACGATCAGGACGATTTAGCCAAATGGGCAGAAGCAACTAATGCCAAACCAGGTGATTTAATTTGTGTGCTTTCAGGAGATAAAAATAAAGTACGTACACAACTTAGTGCTTTACGTATGGAATTAGCTGAACAATTAGGTTTACGTAAACCTGATGAGTTTGCACCGTTATGGGTTATGGACTTCCCACTTCTAGAATGGGATGAAGAAACAGAGCGTTACCACGCGATGCACCACCCATTTACCTCACCAAAACCTGGTCAGTTAGAATTATTAAAAACCGATCCAGGTGCTGTAAAAGCCAATGCTTACGATTTAGTACTTAACGGTAACGAAATTGGTGGTGGTTCGATAAGAATTCACGATAAAGAAACCCAATCGTTAATGTTCGATTATTTAGGCTTTACGCCTGAAGAAGCCAAAGCACAATTTGGATTCTTAATGGATGCTTTTCAATATGGCGCACCTCCACACGGCGGTTTAGCATTTGGATTGGATAGATTGGTAGCCATTTTAGGCGGACAAGAAACCATTAGAGATTTTATTGCGTTTCCAAAAAACAATTCTGGCCGCGATGTCATGATCGATGCCCCTGCACCAATCGACGACGCGCAACTCACAGAATTAAGTTTAAAACTAAATTTAAAATCATAACTTTATAAAATCCTGCAACTTGCAGGATTTTTTAGTAGATTTAATCATGCCAAAACGAACTCTATTTAAACGCTTTCTTATTTGGAGAGCCAAGCATATCTCACATAAACAGTTTGTTAATATACTAAGTGTTGTGATTGGGTTTGCGGCTGGTATGGGCGCAGTTGTATTAAAAAACCTCACACACTTTATTCAAAGTTTATTAGAGGGTAATTTAATAGAGCACTACCATCATGCTTTCTATTTCTTATTTCCTATTTTAGGATTAACCTTGGTCTATCTCATTATGAAATATGTGATACGCCATAAGGTAAGTCATGGCATCCCTTCTACCTTACTTGCTATTTCAAAACGTAAGGGTATCATGAAACGCTTTCAAATGTTTGGCTCCATTTTAACGGCACCACTCACCGTTGGTTTTGGTGGTTCGGTTGGTTTGGAGGGACCTACGGTAGCTACTGGTGCTGCTCTAGGGTCTAACATTTCCCGAATGTTTCATATGAACCAAACCACTAGAACTTTACTTATTGGTTGTGCAGCCGCTGGTGCCATGAGTTCCATTTTCAAAGCGCCTATTGCAGCCATTATTTTTGCCATTGAAGTTTTTAGTTTAGATCTCACCATTGCTTCTATGTTACCGCTATTATTAGCCTCGCTTTCAGCTATATTAACTTCATACTTTTTCTTTGGCGATGATGTAATTTTACCGTTTAGAATAGAAGATAAATTTTACATTACCGATGCGCCTTTTTATATCCTTTTAGGCATTATAGCCGCTTTTGTTTCCATCTATTTCACAGATGTTTATGATCGCATTCAAAAATTTTTCGATAAAATAGAATCGCCAGTAAAAAAACTTATTGTTGGAGGTATAGGCATCGGAATTCTAGTATTTTTAATTCCGCCCCTATATGGTGAGGGTTTTGATGTCATTAACAACCTTATCGTAGGAAATCCCGAAAAAGCTTTAGAGAGCAATTTATTTCATTTAAACCTGGATAATATCTGGATCGTGGTCATGCTGTTAGGAGGTCTCTTGATCTTTAAAATTGTGGCCAGTTCCTTAACTTTTGGAGCTGGTGGTGTTGGTGGTATTTTCGCCCCAGTATTATTTATGGGAAGCATTATGGGCTTTTGCATGTCTAAAATTTTAAACCATTGTGGCTTATTTAAAACAACAATCTCAGAAAGTAATTTTACGCTCGTAGGCATGGCCGGATTATTGGCAGGGGTTTTACACGCACCCCTAACAGCCATATTCCTAATCGCAGAACTTACTGGTGGCTATGAGCTTTTCATCCCACTGATGCTAACCTCAACCATTTCATTCGGTATTACTAAATACTTTAAACCGCACTCCGTATATACCATGGAATTGGGTAGAAAAGGCGAATTAATCACCCATGATAAGGATCACGCCGTGTTAACCTTGATGGACATCAATAAAGTAATTGAAACCAACTTTATTGCTATTTCACCAGAAATGGATTTGGAACAAATGATTAATAAAGCCATCATCAAATCTAAACGAAACATTTTCCCTGTCGTAGATAAAGAAAGTAAAAAACTAAAAGGGATTATTTTATTGGACGATTTACGCCCTATTATGTTTGATCGTACTTTATATAAAGAAGTGCTTGCCACACACATCATGCAAAAACCACCTGCCGTTATTTTACTAGATCAAGATAAAATGACCGATATCATGCAGAAATTTCAAGACAGTAGCGCATGGAATTTACCGGTTACTAAAAATGGTGTTTACTACGGATTTATATCTAAATCTAAGCTTTTAACCGCCTATCGCCGACAATTAATCTCACTTCAAGTAGATTCATAATAGTAATTTTATTTAAAATGAAGTACCTCTTAATCGTATTAACCATCGCTTCTTTAACCAGCATTGTTCTAGGATTTATTCTAGATGTTGATTACGCTGAAAAACTCATCGGCTTTGGTGTTGTTGGCCTTTTTCTAATCGTATTTCCTGTTTTCGCTTACATCAGTTGGAAAGATAAAAACGTGAAAGACTATATGCTCACCAAGGAGAATTTGGATAAAATGCGTGAGAATCAAAAACGGAATTAATACGTTTCAGCAGACTGTTTTCATTCGTGTATAAAAAACAACGAAAAACCTCCGTGACACTCTGAGTGGCTCCGTGTAGCTTTGTGATATAAAAGCAACTGGACTTACACTGAGATACACAAAGTTTACACAGAGACGCACAGAGAAAAAGTGATCTTCAACTTAAATAAAAAATCTTTGACACTAATTTCTAGAATTTACACAAATTATTTACGTGTTAATCCATTCGTGATAATCTGTGTAATTCGTGTTTAAAACACAAGGCAAAGCCTCTATGATTCTCTGTGTCCCTCCGTGTAGCTTTGTGAAATAAAAAATCATCAATGTACAAGCAAATACATCTGTGATAATCAGTGTAATCCGTGTCTAAAAATCGAGATTTAATTCAAATTACGTCGTTGAATAAAAAAACGCTTCAACAAATCAGATGCTTCTTCTGCCAAAATACCGCCTTCAATAATGGTTTTAGGATGCAATTTGGTGTTTAAATGGATACAACCGCGTTCTGGATCACGAGCGCCATAAACAATTTTAGAAATTTGTGACCAGTACAAGGCACCGGCACACATTTGGCAAGGCTCTAAGGTTACATATAAGGTACAATTTTGAAGGTACTTACCACCTAAGAAATTAGCCGCAGCTGTAATAGCTTGCATTTCGGCATGAGCCGTCACATCATTCAGCATTTCGGTTAAATTATGACCTCTTGCAATAATTCTATTATCGATAACAATCACTGCTCCCACAGGAATCTCCCCCTTTTCAAAAGCAGTTTCTGCCTCCTGAAGGGCTTTTTTCATAAAATAAGTATCGTCGAATGGCTGAAGCATAATGAAAAGATTAGATTTTCAAAATTACAATTTCAAATATATTTTGAATTATAAATTTAAGATAAAGCCCAATTTATATTTTCAATTAGGAAGAATAATAAAAACAGTATTTTTGTGTCGTGCAAAAAAATCTATTAAACCAAATTGATTCCCCTAAGGACCTGCGTCTTTTAAAACAAAAAGACTTACCTCAACTTGCCAAAGAACTACGGGAATTCATTATTAACATCGTTGCGACTAAAGAAGGGCATTTAGGCGCAAGCTTGGGTGTTGTAGAACTGACTATCGCATTGCATTATGTGTTTAACACCCCCGAAGATCAACTGGTTTGGGATGTTGGGCATCAGGCCTACGGACATAAAATTTTAACGGCCAGAAAAAATAATTTTGAAACCAACAGACAACTAGGAGGCCTAAGCGGATTCCCAAAACGCGACGAAAGTATCTTTGATACTTTTGGTGTTGGGCATGCCTCCACCTCTATTTCTGCGGCTTTGGGTATGGCCATTGCATCGCGACTTAAAGGAGATCTAGAAAAACAACACATTGCGGTAATAGGCGATGCGAGTATTGCGGGCGGTATGGCTTTTGAAGGCTTAAACCATGCCGGCGTTACCAAAGCCAATTTATTAGTCATTTTAAACGATAATGCTATTGGTATCGATCCTAGTGTTGGGGCTTTAAAATTGTACCTCACCAATGTAAAAAAGGGCACTCAAAAGCAAGATAATATTTTTGAAGCCTTAAATTTTGATTATTCGGGTCCGATTGACGGTCATGATCTAGATGCTGTCATAGCGGAATTACAACGCTTAAAAACCGTTCAAGGCCCCAAGTTTTTACACATTATAACCACGAAAGGGAAAGGTTTAAAGCAAGCTGAAAAAGACCAAGTTAAATACCATGCTCCTGGGAAATTTAATGCCCAAACTGGCGATATTCCTGTAAAAGCAACCACCATTCAACCCCCTAAATATCAAGATGTTTTTGGGCATACCATTGTGGAATTGGCCAAAGAAAATAAAAATATAGTTGGCATTACGCCAGCCATGCCAACGGGAAGTTCCCTAAAATTTATGATGGATAGCCTACCCGATCGTGCTTTCGATGTGGGAATTGCCGAACAACATGCGGTAACACTAGCAGCTGGTATGGCTACTCAAGGTTTAATTCCGTTTTGCAATATTTACTCCACATTTTTACAACGGGCTTACGATCAAATTATTCACGATGTGGCCTTGCAAAACCTACCCGTTATTTTTTGTTTAGACCGCGCTGGTTTAGTTGGCGAAGACGGTGCCACGCACCACGGCGTTTACGATTTAAGCTATTTACGCTGCATACCAAACCTTATTATTTTTGCCCCTAGAAACGAAGTGGAATTGCGTAACATCATGTACACCGCACAATTGGGATTGAAACAGCCCATCGCCATTCGGTACCCTCGAGGGCGTGGGGTGATTATCGATTGGAAACAAGGGTTCACTAAAATTAATATCGCCGAAGCAGTCATCCTTCAAGAAGGCGAAAACATAGCCGTTTTAAGCATTGGAACCATGGCTAAAAACGTTTCGGAAGCCATTACAAATTTAAATGTGTCGCATTACGACATGCGTTTTGTGAAACCCTTAGATGAAACCTTATTACATCGTATTTGTAAAACACATCACACGATAATTACTGTTGAAGACAACAGTGTACGTGGCGGTTTCGGATCGGCGATTCTAGAATTTATGGCTGAACATAAGTATACCAACACCATAAAATTATTAGGCATTCCAGATACTTTCATCGAACATGGAAAAGTTACCCAACTCCAACAATCTATTGGCTTAGATCCTGAAAGTTTAAAAGTGTTTATTGAGAATATTTGATGATGATTAGCCATAGAAACTATAAGCATTAGGCTTTAGGCTGTATGCTAAAAGCGACAAGATGCTTCAAATGAATAGTACAAACACATTCGTGCCAATTCGTGAAATTCGTGTCCCTTTAATTTTTAACTGTACAATATTGAAACGTGCCATCGAAAGACGGTCTGAATAAATAAAAAAACACCCCTATGATCCCCTTAAGGGGCGATTTCCTAGAATATGGCAAAAAATATATATCTTAGAGAAATGGAACAAGAATCAATACTTTCAATCGTCTCACGTTTTGGTACTCAGAAAGCGTGTATAGAGCACCTTGAGTCTATTCGTTGGCCTAATGGGCCTGTTTGCACTCATTGTGGAAGCATGCATATTCATAATCGAAAAAATTCAAATAGACATTTGTGCAGGGACTGTAATAGTTCTTTTAGCGTTACGGTAGACACTATAATGCACGCTTCAAAATTACCATTACCCAAATGGTTTGCAGCAATATTTTTAATTGTTAATGCTAAAAAAAGGATTTCTTCACTACAACTTGCTCGTGATATTAATGTTAACAAAAATACAGCATGGTATATGCAAAAACGCATACGAGAAGCTATGTATTCTGATTCAGATGATCTATTAAAGGGTATTGTCGAGGTAGATGAGAGCTATGTTGGAGGAAGCATGACTAATATGCGTAAGTCTTATAAAAAGGAACTCGGTATTTATCCTGGAGGAATGGAACACAAAAAGCCCGTTCTTGGGATGATGCAGCGGGAAGGGTTAGTGAAAGTTATAGTGATTGATAAGGCTGATGCAAAAACCATTAGACCATTGCTAAACAAGCACATTGATACAGCAAGCGAGGTAGTTACAGATGGTTTTGGAGCTTATAGAATGCTTCATAAGACACATGCAAAACATGTTAAGCTCAATCATTCAAAAAACATAATGTCATTAGGAAAATATAATACTTCTAGATTGGATTCTTTCTGGACAACAATCAAAAGGGCTATTGTGGGTCAGTATCACCGAGTAAGCCCTGAACATTTACAGAGCTATTTAGATGAAATCGCCTTCAAGTTCAATAATAGAGAAGAGGATTTATTTAGTCTTCTAATAACTAGAATTATTCAACAAGAACCAAGAATTGCCGTTACCTAGGAAATCGCCCCTTAAGGGGATATTTCACCTATTCATATTATAGGCGCCCCCTTCTGACCTGCACTAATTCTCAGATTTCACACACTGATAACTTAAAGCCTATAGCCTAACGCTAACAGCAATCCCCCTAAAACAATCTCCAAATTTGTGCTACCAAGAAACACACAACGAACCCTAAAATAACGGGCATTACAGAAGCAACAGTTGTCCATTTTACGCTGTTTGTTTCTTTGTATATGGTATATATAGTCGTACTACAAGGATTATGCAACAAACTAAAAAGCATGAGGTTAATGGCCGTTAATAGTGTCCAGCCGCCAGCTTTCAAAATATCGCCTGTAGCATTAATAGAATCGAGTTCAAACATAACGCCAGCTCCGGCACCTCCACCAATGCCAGTCACCATTACGGTAAGCATCAAAATAGTTGGAATAACAATTTCGTTTGCTGGAATAGCAACGATATAAACCAGAAGAATTACGCCATTTAAACCGATTAGAAATCCGAAGCCATCCATACCATTAATAAGCCAAGCTGCTATACTTTCATCCCCAATATGAAGATTCGAGATTAACCAAATAACAGCACCTGCTGGTGCAGCAAACACAATAGCACGCCATAAAACAATTAAGGTTCTATCAATTAATGAGGTGTAAATGGTTTTCCAAAAGCGAGGTGGTCTGTAAGGAGGTAATTCTAAATTAAAGGTAGAAACTTCACCTTTTAAAACCGTTTTAGAAAGCGCCCAAGACACCCCAAACATAAAGGCCATCCCTAAAACAGCAATACCTATAACAGCTAACAACGATGCTATGCTAGAAAAAGACTCTGGAACTACAGCGCCAATAAAAATGGTAGCAATTAATATTTGTGTAGGCCAACGTCCGTTGCATAACGAAAAGTTATTTGTTATGATGGCAATTAAACGCTCTCTGGGGCTATCGATAATACGTGTAGCCACTACGCCTGCAGCATTACAACCAAAACCCATACTCATAGTTAAAGCCTGCTTGCCATGAGCTCCAGATTTATTAAACAAGGCATCCAAATTAAAAGCCACGCGTGGGAGATAACCAAAATCTTCTAAAAGCGTAAACATGGGAAAAAAGATAGCCATAGGCGGTAACATCACGGCTATAACCCAACCAACAGCCAGATACACGCCATCAATTAAAAAACCTGAAAGCCACCAAGGCATATTTATACTTTCGGCACCAGACTGTAACCAAGGGTGGATGGTATCTAAAAACAAACTAGCTAATAAGGATGAAGGATAATTAGCACCCACAATAGTGAGCCAAAGCACGGTACCTAGAATTAAAAACATAATAGGGAAACCGAAATATTTACTGGTTACGATTTTATCTATTTTAGCATCTAAACGAAAACGCTTTTCAGAATCGCTGGTTTTAACGGTATCCTTAACAATATCGGCAGCATCGGCGTAAATACCCTCCGTAAGGTTATCATGAAACTCGTCGCCTATTTGCCAACGCAGTTCATTGGATAATTCTATAATATGGTCAATGTTATTCTTTTTCATAGTCTTAAGCCTTAAACAAATTCTCCAGATTTTAACGCTTTTATAATTTCTTTATCCCCTTCTAATAACCTAAAAGCAATCCATCGGCTGTTAGGGATGTTTGGAAACTCCTTTTCAATTTCTGCTGTTAAAGTGCGAACGGCTTTTTCAATATTGGAAGGCACATTTTTGATACGATGGGGTTTACATACTATTTGTTCGCTTGCAATCTCACTTACGGTTTGAATAAGCTCCGGTATACCCTTGTTGAATCGCGC